>NZ_JBSFIK010000051.1:0-15222 GCF_053597535.1 Streptomyces sp. NPDC001348
TGGGATGGCCGGCTGCGTCGTGCCGCACGCCGGTGACGCGGCACAGCACGTAGCGGCGCTCGTCGGTGATCAGGCAGAACAGCGTGCCCACACGGTCCTTGCCGGCCGTGACCGGCTGGCTGTAGTCGTTCCGGGCCGCGCACTCGTCGCGGGTGCCACGGCTGTGGGGCGGAAGGATGGTGATGTCGTCCGCGCCGATGCTGGTCAGGGTGTACTGGTCCGACGTCAGCTGCAGGTCGTAGGGGTTGCCCTGGTCGCCCTCGGACATCGGCCACGCCGGGTCGTCGAAGTCGACGAGCTGGTCCGGACGCAGCGTCACGCCGCCCTCGCGCAGTACCGGACGCGGTCGGCCGACGGTGCCGCCGTCGCGCGGGGTGGGCGTGGCCGCCGTGTGGGCCGACCGCCGGGCCGGGGAGCGGCCCGAGTCCAAGGACGGCCGTACGACGGCGCCCACCCCCGCGGCGACGGCCAGCACGACGGCAAGGATCGCGGCGACTCGCAGGCGGCCCCTGAAGCGGGTGCGCAGGCGGTCCCCGAGGCGGACGCCGGCCGTTGGGGGCGGGGCGCCGGGGCCGGACCCGCGCCCCGAACCGGACCGGGGCCCCGAACCGGACTCCGGCTCGGGTCCCGCATCGGCCGGGGACGCGGTGTTCAACTCGCGGTGCACCGCGTGCCACCGCGCCTCCCAGTCCCTGGTGTCCCCGTCGCACGCGGCGACGAAGGCGAGAGTGACCTCCAGCGACGGCAACGCGTGCGCGGAGGCGGCCCGCGACAGGGCGGTGGCCGAGAAGTGGGCCCGCGCGGCCAGTTGCCGGTAGCTGGGAGTCCCCGCCTTGTGCCGCAGGGCGCGTAAGTCATGGGCGAACGCGGCCAGATGCCCGTCGGCGGGATCCAGCGGCAGTTCAGGCCTTCCCATCAGAGGACGCTCCTCCCACAGGCCACCGTTGTTGATACCGCACGGTGCGAATTGATTGTTCACCGTCGGCGTCGCCTGGTCATCAACTTTCCGGTCATCTTCCCTGAAGCCGTCAGGCGTCGCACACGCCGCCCCTACCGTGCGGCGGCGCAACAACTCCCGGCGGCATGCGGCAAGCCCCTCCGGCCGCCCGCCGGCTTGATGGAAGCAGGGCAGGAAACATGCGATCCACGCTGTTGGCCTCGCTGGCCGCCGTCGCGTTGGCCGCCGGCGGCATGACGGCCGCCGCGGCCCCCGCGCACCAGCCCGGTGCGCCGACCGCATCGCCGAAAGGCTCCGAATACCCTGATTTCAAGGGTATTTATGCATTCAGTGGCGGTCACAGCTCCGACCTGGCGAGCAACCCGGATGTCGCAGGCCGTTCGCTGGTCTACTACTGGGCCCAACTCGAACCCGAGAAGGGCCGGTACGACTGGGATCTGGTCGACAAGGACATGAAGCCGTGGGTCGACGCGGGCAAGAAGGTCATCCTGCGGGTCTCCGCGGCCGGCTGGGCCAAGTGGGACAAGGATGCCGACTCCGCGCACGGCACCCCGAAGTGGGTCTACGACCAAGGCGTCAAATCCGTCACCGAGCAGGACAAGGCGGTCTTTCCGCAGTACTGGAACCCCACTTTCGAGCAGGACTACGACGACTTCATCAAGGCGTTCGCGGCCCGATACAACGGGAGCGCGAACGTCGCGTTCATCGACGCGGGCGTGGGCGTCGGCGGTGAGACGAAACCGGACAGTGAGAAGAACGACAAGATCCTGAGCCTGTGGCAGGGCATCGGCTACACGGACAAGATCTGGTGGGGCTATGTACAGAACGCCGTCAGCACCTACCGTCAGGCGTTCACCAGGACCCCGGTCGCGGTGATGCCGGACGCGACGTTCCTGGGCAAGACCGACGGTTACAACGAGCAGAAGCTCCTCGACTATGCCGTCGCGCAGGGTGCCTGGCTCCAGGACAACGGCCTGGGCACCACCTGGCCGCTGAAGGGGCCGGACTGGCACAAGACCACGCTCATCGGCGAGCAGCGCCGCATGACCTCGGAATCCGGCGACAAACTGATCGACGATTTCCAGACGGCGCTGGACAACGACGCCGCCTACATCATGGCCTTCACCGACGATCTGGAGAACCCCGGCAACGCCCGGACGATCCACCAGGTGGCCTCCGAGGCCAACCCCGGCCCCACGGACCCGCCGCCCCCGCCCCCGCCCTCGGGCGACGACCAGACGCTGTGGGACGGCGACTGGAGCACGTACGACTGGGAGATCCACGCCGGCGGCGACTGGGGCAACTCCACGTTGGAGAAGGTGGCCGCGCCCGGTGGCCGGCCGGGGGTGGCCGGCAAGTTCACCGTCAACACCACCAAGAGCGCCGAGGAGGAGCGGGCCGAGGCGACCGCCACCCAGAAGGACACCGGCGGCAACCCCGGCGACGAGGGGTACTACGAGTGGTGGACGTACGTGCCCTCCGACCCGAACAAGCAGACCGGGTGGAGCTCCGACTGGACCGACATCACCCAGTGGATGGACACCCGCGCGAACTGCTCCCCGCCCGAGCAGATCGACATCCTCCCCGGTGACAACGGTCCGCAACTGGTCTTCGACAACGAGCTCAACAACCAGAAGAACCCCTGCGACTACTCGCAGCCCGAGCACCTCTACACGCTCGGCGACCTGCAGTACGGCACCTGGATGCACTTCGACGTGCACCTGAGGTTCTCCACCGACCCGGGCGTCGGTTTCGCCGAGATCTGGCTGAACGGCAAGAAGGTCCTCCCCCTGACCCACATGCAGACCCTCGACGACAACAGCAAGGGTGTCTACATGGAACAGGCGCTGTACCGGGCCGACATGAAGGGCACCAACGTCCTCTACCACGCGGGAACACGACGCCACACGCAGCACGTCGACAGCGGAGAGTGATCCCGGCACGCCCCCGCTCACCCTGGCCGACCGGGCGGTCCGTGCGGCCCGCCCCGTGCGTCGACACCGGCGGCGGGGGCCGCGGTGCGCCGCTCGCCGAGTGCGGCGAGAACGGGTCGGGTAGGTGGTGGACCGGGCACCGGCCGACGGCTTCTGAGTCGTGTTCGACGCGCACCACGACTCGGGGATCTCCGCGCGGCCGGTGGGTTCCCCGGACCTCCGTGGGACTCACCGGCTCCCTTCGGGAGATGCCAGAATGGGAGGCGGCAGGCGAGGGGATGAGGACTAGGGAGACCGTGCCGGACAACCGAGCGGGAAGAGCGTCGACGGAAGACCACAGCGAGGGCGGCGGGGGACCCGCATCGGTGACGATCGCGTACATCGCCGAGTCCGCGGGCGTCTCGGTACCCACCGTGTCGAAGGTGCTCAACGGCCGTTCCGGGGTGTCGGACGAGACCCGCGCCCGCGTCGAGCAACTGATCCACCAGTACGGTTACCGCAAGCCCCCCAAGAACCGCAGCAATCTGGTGGAACTCGTCTTCCGCGAGCTGGAGAGCATGTGGGCCGTGGAGATCATCCGCGGTGTCG
Organism: Streptomyces sp. NPDC001348; assembly: GCF_053597535.1. Lineage (NCBI taxonomy): Bacteria > Bacillati > Actinomycetota > Actinomycetes > Kitasatosporales > Streptomycetaceae > Streptomyces > Streptomyces sp. NPDC001348. The sequence continues at coordinate 3,481 of NZ_JBSFIK010000051.1, forward strand.
AGCGGGTGGCCCGCAGGAACCGCGCCGGCGTACTCGTGTCGGAGTTCGGGCTCCACGACACCGCGGGCCTGATCGACGACACGGTCGGACGGCGTCCCCAGTGCGTCCTGTCCGTGGCGCAACTGTCCGAGGCGGAGCGGGAACGACTCAGAGCGAAGGGCATCCCGTTCGTCGTCTTCGACCCCATCGACGAACTCCCCGACGACGTGCCGTTCGTGGGTGCCACGAACTGGAGAGGCGGTCAGGCCGCGACCCGGCACCTGCTCGGCCTGGGCCACCGGCGCATCGCCATGATCAGCGGGCCTGATCACCCCTTCTGCCGGGCGCGTCTGGCCGGCTACCTGTCCGCACTGGCGGAGGCAGGCGTGCCGACGGAATCCGGCTCGGTGGTGAAGACCCTGCTCACACGGGAGGACGGCTGCGCCGCGGCGCGGGAACTGCTGTCCCGCCCCGACCGCCCCACCGCCGTGTTCACCGCGAACGACATGCAGGCGCTCGGTGTCTACCAGGCCGCGCGGGAGCTCGGATTGCGCATCCCGCACGATCTCAGCGTGGTGGGGTTCGACGACGTACCGGTCGTGGCGTGGGTGGATCCCCCCTTGACCACCGTCCATCAGCCGCTGGCCGAGATGGCGGCGGCCGCCACCGAGCTGGCCCTGGCGCTCGGCCGTGGTGAGGACGTGTCGCAGGTCGGACTGGAGATCGCGACCACCCTCACCGTCCGGGAGAGCACCGCTCCGCCGAAGGAGGAGTGAGGACGGGCCGAACGTTCCTCGGACAGCGCAAGGCCCGTGGGGCACGGGTGTGCCCCGGCTGCCCGGAGCGGGCAGCCGGGGCGAGGGCCGGTCGGTCAGGACGTCGTGCCGGTGACCGAGCCCGAGGACTTCGTGACGTGGTACGTGGCGGTGGCGCCGCTCCAGAAATGGAAGGTGAGCGTCACCGGCGCGCCCTCGGTGACCGCGGACAGGAAGCTGGACGTGAGGGTGATGGAGTTGCCCGTGTAGTCGGGGGTGAAGGAGCTGTTGAACTCCTGGTAGGGGGTCCAGTTCGCCGGGCCGGCGTTGCTGCCGTCGGCGTACCGGGCCTCCATGGTCGCCAGCCGGTCACCGCGGAACTGCGTGGGGATGGTGAGGGAGCCGGTCGTTCCGGTCGCGTTCGACAGCACCGGGGGGTCGTAGCTGATGACGCTGATCTGCCAGGGGGCGCCCTGGGAGAACCTGGCCTGCAGTGTGGCGTTGACACCGTAGGCCCGGTTGCCCGCCAGCCGGTTGAGCGCGCCCGCCGTCAGCGTCAGCCGGCTGCCGGAGACGGTGAAGTCCCTGCCGTAAAGCAGCTGGGTGCTGCCCTGCCACAGGCCCTGGAAGCTGGTGCCGTTCGGGTTCAGGGTGAGCGTCTGGGCGCTGATCTGGGCGGACTTGCGCACGTAGACCGTGTCGGTGGAGGCGGTGCCCGAGCGTGTGGTCCAGCTGGCCTTGATCAGGTCCATCAAGCCGGGATCCCGCCACTGCAGCGTGTTGCGGTTCACGAACGAACCGGCGTCCCACAGAGCGGTGGTGACGCCGCTGCGGCGCGCCTGGTAGCCGAGGTCCTCGAAGTACTTCAGCGCCTCTCCCCGCTCCACGGAGTCGGTGTGGGTGTAGTCGGGGTAGCTGAGCAGACCGTACTCACCGAGATAGACGGGGATGCCCTGGGCGACGAACGTGTCGTGCATGCGGGCGAAGGCGTCGCTCATGTCCTTCTGGGAGTTGGCGTCGTACCGGGTGCCGCCGGCGATGTTCACGCTGAACGGCCAGTAGCCGTAGTAGTGCACGGTGGCGACCAGGTTGCTGTCGTGCAGCGAACTCATCGTGCCGGTCAGGTTGTCCATGAGGTCCTGCGAGGGAGTGCAGCCCAGGGTGGGCAGGACCAGCAGACGGTCCGCGTTGCCGCCGCCCGAGGAACGGACGACGGTGTGGAAGGAGGTGTTCAGCTCGTTCATGAGCTGGGCCTTCTGCGCGTCCGTGGCGTTGTTGAACTGGGGCTCGTTGACGCTCTCGAAGAGCAGGGTGCGCGGCTCGTCCCGGAACGTGGTCGAGATCTGGCTCCAGGTCGAGTTGAAGCGGGCGAGCACCTTGTCGTGGTCGGTGGACATGTTCGCGATCCACTGCCACGAGTCGTGGTGGACGTTGAGCACGACGTAGAGGCCGTCGGCGAGTGCCCAGTCGACCACCTGCTTGACGCGGTTCATGAAGGTCGCGTCGACGGTGTACGGCGCTGCGGCCGACTGGTGGTCGTTCCACGTCACGGGGATCCGGACGCTGCGGAAGCCCTTGTCGCGGACGGTGTCGAACAGCGCCTTGGTGATGGGTGGGTTGCCCCAGGACGTCTCGTCCGGAATGGCGTCGAGGGTGTTGCCCACGTTCCAGCTGGGCTGCATGGCGGCGACGGCGTCCACGGCGCCGACCGGAACTCTGACGGCCGGCCGTGCCGGGTGCGCCGCGCCGGCGGCCACGGCGAACGAGGTGCCGCCGGGCAGCCCCAGGACGACGAGCAGCGCCAGCAGCAGCGCGGCCAGGCGTCCGGGGCCCTGGGCGTGTTGGTGCGCGCGTTGTCGTACGGTGCCGATGTCCTTCACGTGTCGTCCTTTCGGTCGGGCGTGCGGGTGATGAGAACCGTGGTCACGCGGCGACGAGCCGCCGCTGCCGGCCACGCTTGCCGGTGAAGACCGGTTGATCGACGGTGCGCGACTCGTCGTCGGCGTGCAGGGCGGCCCGTGCGGAGGCGGCGGGCCAGGGCCCGGTGGGGACTCGAAGCTGGAGCAGGCGAGGCAGCGGTCGTCGCCCACGCGGCAGACGCCGGGGTCGGGGTGGCAGCCGGGGATCACGGGGTTGGCCGCGCCGGCTGCCTGCTGCTGAAGGGGCACCCCTTCGTTCCTCTCGTCGAGTGAACCGCCGTGCGGCGTTCAGGGAGTCACCGCCTGCGCAGCACCGCGCCACCGCCGGGCGGCACTTCGCGGGCGGGCGCGCCGGTCATGAGGTCGTGGGCAGGGTCCGGCAGGGGCACCGCGTCGGCGCGGTGGTTGATCAGGACGTCCCACCGCCGACCGTCGGGTGCGTGTCGGGTGACTGCTTCGACACCGGGCGGCAGACCAGGCAGCTCCGGCTCGACGCCGGCCTCCGTCAGCAGCCGGCCGACCAGGGCGCCGTAGTCGGGGTTGTCCAGGCGGGTGGAGAGGTACCAGCCCTGCCCGCTGCCGAGACGGTGCCGGGTGAGTGCCGGGCTGTCCGTGAGCATGGGGTCGGGAGCGAGTCCCTGCGCTCCGAGGGAGCGCAGACGCTCGCCGCCTGCACCAGCCGCCCAGGCGGTCGGTGGTGATGCTGCGAGTCGTCATGAGGTCGATCCGCTCGGACGGGTGGTGCAGGAACGCCGGGTCGGCCGCCGCGCCCTCGCTGCCCCGCACGGAGGTGAGGTCCGGCCTGACGGGCGTGCCGGGCACATACGCCGGCAGGGCCGCTCTGGAGCCCGCCTTCGTGTTCGCGCCGGTGCGCTGCTGTCCGCCACCCTGCAGGCGGACAGCAGCGGTGTCAGTGCGGCCGTACCGGCGCTGGAGGCTGCTGTGCTGACGAAGCTTCTGCAGTCCAGCTCATGGCTCATGGAGGCGGCCCTTCCCCTGGGAAGCCGTCGAAGCGCTTCACTTGGCAGGCGAAGGTAATGACGTGTTTCGCACGAAACAAGGGGCTCAACGCAAAGAAACTTTCTTCAACCGTGGCCATTGACAGCCTGTCAGGGCGGTGGCAGCGTCGAAGCGCTTCACCATCGCGTTCACGAGCGAAAAGCCGCCTCGACCGACATCCGCGCCGCCTGGCGCGGGGGTTGGTCAGGACGGTGCGGGGGGCTTTCGCGGACGGGAGTCCGCGAAAGCCCTGTCTCATGGCGTCGCCCTCGCCGGCAGAGCGCGCCGCCGGGCGGTCACAGGTCGAGGACCAGGCGTGGCCCGCACGAGCGGGAGACGCAGATGAGCATCGTGTCGCCGGCCGCCCTCTCGTCCTCGCTCAGCAGCGAGTCCCGGTGGTCGGGCGTGCCGTCGAGCACGTCGGTCTCGCAGGTGCCGCACGTCCCTTCCTGGCAGGAGAAGTCCACCGGGACGCCCGCCTCCGTGACGACCTGCAGCACCGAGCGGCCGGGCGGCACGGTGAGCGTGAGCCCGGCGCGGGCGAGCACCACCTCGAACGCCTCGGCGGCGCGGTCCCCGGCCGGTTCCGCCGGGGCGAACCGCTCGACGCCGAGGGTGCCGGGCGGCCAGTCGGCGCACCGTTCCTGAACCGCCCGCAGCAGTGGCTCCGGGCCGCACGCGTGCACCAGGGTGCCTTCCTCGGGTGCGCCGAGGAAGGCCGTGAGGTCCAGCAGGCCGAACTCGTCCTGCGGCCGCACGAGGACGCGCTCCCCGTACCCGGTCAGTCGGTCCAGGAACGCCATGGAGGTCCGGGTGCGGCCGCCGTACAGCAGACGCCAGTCGGCGCCCGCGGCATGGGCGGCCTCCACCATGGGCAGGAGGGGGGTGATGCCGACGCCGCCGGCGACGAACAGGTGACGTGCCGCCGGTCGCAGCGGGAAGTTGTTCCGCGGCCCCCGCACCCGCACCCCGGTGCCCTCCCTGAGGTGCTCGTGGACGTACGCCGAGCCGCCGCGGCCCTGCGCCTCGCGGAGCACGGCGATCTGCCAGGCGTCTTCCGCGGCGGGACTCCCGCACAGCGAGTACTGGCGGACCAGACCGTTGTCCAGGAGCAGGTCGATGTGCGCGCCGGGGGCCCAGGACGGCAGGGGCCCGCCGTCGGGGCGGCGCAGGGTGAGGGAGACGACACCGTCGGCGGCGTCGGTGCGGGCCGTCACGACGAGGGCGGTCCCGTCCACGGTGGGTCGGTCGGTCATGGTGCTCAACCTGGTCTCGTACGGGGGCTGGTGGGGGCGGAGTCAGGGCCGCGGCGGTACGTGCAGCAGCAGTGCGTCGCCCTGCCCGCCGCCTCCGCACAGGGCCGCGGCTCCCGTGCCTCCGCCGCGCCGCCGCAGTTCCATGGTCAGGGTCAGTACCAGCCGGGCACCGGTCATCCCGACCGGATGCCCGAGGGCGATGGCCCCGCCGTTCACGTTGACCTTCTCCAGGGGGACGCCGAGCTCCCGTACGGAGGCCAGGGCCACACCGGCGAACGCCTCGTTGATCTCGAACAGGTCCAGGTCGGCGGCCTTGAGACGGCCGTCCCGGGCCAGCGCGTCACGGACCGCGCCGGCCGGCTGGACGAGCAGGGACGGGTCGGGGCCCGCGACCGTGCCGTAGGCGCCGATCTCCGCTAGCGGTGCCAGTCCTTCCCGTTCGGCGCGTTCCGCGCTCATCACGACGACGGCGGCGGCGCCGTCGGACAGCTGTGAGGAGTTGCCCGCGGTGACGGTGCCCGCGCCGGAGAACGCGGGCTTCAGCCGGCCGAGGCTCTCGGCGGTGCTGTCCGGCCGTACGCCCTCGTCGCCGTCCACGACCGTCCCGCCCCGGCGTCCGGTCACCGTCACCGGGGTGATCTCCGCGGTGAGGGCACCGGACTCGCGGGCACGCGAGGCCCGTTGGTGCGACAGGGCGCTGTACTCGTCCTGCTCCTCGCGGGTCAGGCCGTAGGGCTGCTGGTAGCGCTCGGTGGCCGCGCCCATGGCGACGCCGTCGAAGGCGCAGACGAGCGCGTCCCGGTCGAGGGCGTCCTCGGCGGCGGCCGCGCCGTACCGCCAGCCGCCGCGCGCTCCGCGCAGCAGGTGCGGGGCGCCCGACATCGACTCCATACCGCCCGCGACGACGACCTCGTGACGCCCGGAGGCGATCATCAGGTCGGCCAGGGCGATGGCGTGCAGGCCGGACGGGCAGAGCTTGTTGACGGTGCTCGCCGGGACGGTGAACGGGATGCCGGCGCGGACGGCGGCCTGCCGTGCCGTGTTGGGACCGGCCCCGGCCTGGACGACGTGGCCCATCACGACGGCCTGCACGGCGGCCGGGTCCAGGTGTACGGCGGCCAGCGCGGCGCCGATGGCGTGCGCGCCCAGTTCGGCGGCGGACACGGTGCTCAGCGCGCCCATCAGTCTGCCGATGGGGGTTCTGGCGCCGGCGACGATGACGGATCCGGGCACGGCCGGGACCTCCTTGGAAGTGTGCGGGGGAATCAGGCGACCGCGTCGACGGCGCGTTCGGCGACCAGGTGCCCCGTCTCGTTCACCGCGTGCAGGACGATCCGGCCTCCGGGCATCCGCCGCACCCGGCTGACCGAGGTGTAGCCGGGGTGGAACCAGAACATGCGGGGCAGGCCGAGCACCGTAGCCAGATAGGTGTTGGTGATACCGCCGTGGCACACGGCCGCGACCCGCCCGCCGGGATGGGCGTCGAGGACGCTCTCCATGGCCCGTGCCGCCCGGGCCCTGAAGGCGTCCCAGTCCAGATCCGGGACGAAGTCCTCGTAGCGCCCCTCGGCGAGCGCCACCGACCGGGGGTCGTCCGCACGGACCTGTTCCGGTGGCGTGTACGGCTGCGAGACGTCGGTGTCCCACTCCCGCAGGTCGTCCAGCACGGTGGCGGTGAGACCGGTGAGCCGCTCGAGGGGTGCCGCCGTCTCGCGTGCCCGCCGCAGCGGGCTGGTGTACAGGGCGTCCAGGTCCTCGTGCACCAGCCAGGCGGCCAGCCGCTCGGCCTGTGCCGTGCCCTGCGGCGACAGCCCCGGGTCGTAGATGCCCGCCCGCGGGAGACCATGTCGGACGAGGAGGAGTTCGGTCATCGATGGTCCTTCGTGCGGGTGCGGGTGCGGGTGCGGGTGCGGGGGAGGGGGGGGAGGGGGAGGGGGGAGGGGCGCGGGTGGCCGGCCGCCGGTTCAGCCGGCGATGGTCCGATCGGAGTGCCAGTACGCCCGGCGCATGGCGCGTTTGTCGAGTTTGCCCATGGCGTTGCGCGACAGTTCCGGGACGAACTCGTACGACTTCGGGCACTTGTAGGCGGCCAGCCGGTCGCGGCAGAACCGGTCCAGCTCCTCGCTCGCCGGCGCGTCCGCGACGGCCACGACCAGCGCCCGCAGCGACTCGCCGAAGTCCGGGTCGGGCACGCCGATGACGGCCACCTCGGCGACCGCGGGATGCTGCCGCAGCACCGCCTCGCTCTCGGCCGGGTACAGGTTGACCCCGCCGGAGACGACGACGTCGGCGGCCCGGTCGGTGATGAAGACGTAGCCGTTCGCGTCGACGTGTCCGATGTCGCCGAGGGTGAACACGCCGGGAGAGAGATAGGCGGCCTCGGTCTTCTCCGGGTCGGCGTGGTAGCGCACACCCCGCCCCTCGGGGGCGCGGAACGCCAGCAGGCCCGTCTCGCCGGGCGGCAGCGGGCGGCCGTCGTCGCCGGTCACCAGGACCTCGAACGGGGGCTGGACGCGACCGACGGACCCCGGGTGCTTCAGCCACTCGGTGCTGCTGATGCGGGCGAGCGTGCCCGCCTCGCTGGCGCCGTACGACTCGGTGAGCACCGGACCGAACCACTCGATCATGGCCCGCTTCACCTCCGGTGGACACGCGGACCCGGTGTGCGAGACCTGGAGCAGGCTGGAGACGTCGTAGCGGGTGCGGACGTCCTCCGGCAGGGCGAGCAGGCGCTGGAAGTGGGTGGGCACCATCACGCTCGAGGTGACCCGCCACTTCTCGACCTGGTACAGGAACGCCTCCGCGTCGTACCTGCCGAGGATCACCACCGGCTGCCCGGCGGCCAGGTGCCGCAGCGAGGTCAGCGGGCCGTTGTGCTGGAGCGGGCCGCACACCAGGTGGGGGCCGGGCGGGAATCCGGGCCGGGCGGCCAGTGCGGCCAGGTAGGCGGCGCTGTCGGCGACCGGGCCGTTCACCCAGCGCACCTCGGTGCCGCGCGCCCGACCGGTGGTTCCGGAGGTGTAGACGAGGGGAGGACGGGCGGGGCGGTCCGTGGGTACGACGGTGGGGGGCGCCGCCTTCAGCCACAGGTCCCAGTCGAACGCGTGCCCGGCCGGCTCGGTTCCGTGCGTCACGACCGGGAGGCCCAGTTCGCGGGCCGCCTCCACGGCGACACCGGCGCCGGCGGGCCCGGCGACGATCCCGGTCGCGCCGGCGTCGACGAGCTGGTCGACGAGTTCACCGACCGTCAGCTGGCGGGACGCCGCCACGGTGCCCACCCCCGCGCGGAGCCCGGCCAGATGGGCCACGAGGGTGGGAATCGCGTTGTCGCCGAGGACGGCGACCCGGTGGCCGGGGCCGGGTGCGAACTCCAGCAGGCGTGCGGCCGCCCGCTCGACCTGGTCGGCGAGCCCGGACCAGGACAGCGCACCCCGGTCGTCCACCAGGGCCGGCTCGTCGGGTGTCTCCTGGGCGCGGCGGTCGAGTGGTGGAAGGGACATGGCTCCTCCGGCGGCTCTTCGGCCCTCCCCTGAATTCATGGGAAGGCGATGCGGAGACTGTAGCGTTTATCAAGAAAGTAGGGAACACTGCGAACCGAGTCGGTGTCGCTCGCCCTGGGTGAATGGTGGGGCGCGGCCTCATCCGGCCCCACGTTACTCAATCTCTCGTCTGGTAAGTGTCCCGAGGAGGAGCCATGTCCCAGCCGGATGTGGAACAGCCGGACATGGACGCGTGGTGCGCTCGGGCCAGGGAGTGGCTGGCCACCGTGCTCGAGCCACGCCGGGCGGCGGAGTCCGCCTCCGAAGCCGCCGATCTCGCCGTGTTCCACAACCTCACCGACGACGAGGAGCGGCTGCTGCTGGAACGCTGCCGGGCCTATCAGCGCGCCCGCTTCGACGCGGGCTACCAGGCCCTGACCCTGCCCAGGGACAAGGGCGGCGCGGGCCTGAGTGCCGCACACACGGCCGCCTTCGCCCGGGAGGAGTCCGCCTTCGAGGTGCCCGCGTCCACCGAGCTGATCAGCGTCACGGTGCGCTTGGTGGCGATGGCCGTCTCCCTGTTCGGTACGCCCGGGCAGCGCGACACCTACGCACGCGCGTTCCTGCGTACGGACCTGCTGGCCTGCCAGCTGTTCAGCGAGCCCGGTGCGGGCTCCGACCTCGCGGCCCTGCGCACCCGCGCCCGTGCGGAAGAGGACGAGTGGGTGATCGACGGTCAGAAGGTGTGGACCTCGGGAGCCCAGTTCGCCGACTACGGGCTGCTGCTGGCCCGCACCGACCCGCACGTCGTCAAGCAGGCGGGGATCACCGCCTTCCTGGTCCCGATGGACGTGCCCGGCGTGGAGGTGCGACCCATCCGTCAGATGAGCGGCGGCGCCTCCTTCAACGAGGTGTTCCTGGAAGACGTCCGCGTCCCGGACGAGCTGCGGATCGGCCGCCCGGGCCAGGGCTGGGAGGTCGCCACCGCCACCCTCGCCTTCGAACGCACCGCCTCCGGCGGCGGCAACCGGCGCAAGGGCGGCACCTTCACGGACGTTCTCGCCCTGGCCCGCTCGCTCGGCCGCACCGAGGATCCGCTGGTCCGTCAGCGTCTCGCCGACCTGTACGTACGGTCCGAGCTGCGCGCGGCCACCGTGGACCGGGTCGCCCGGGCGAGCGCCGCCGGCGGCCGGCCGGGCCCGGAGGCGTCGCTGACCAAGCTCATGGCCTCCGACCTGCTCACCCGCACCGGGCGGACGGCGGCCGAACTGATGGGCGCCCGGATCAGTGCCGACACCGGGGAACCGGACACGTTCGCGTGGACCCAGCACCTGCTCGGTGCCCCGGGCTACCGGCTGGCCGGCGGCACCGACCAGATCCAGCGCAACCTGATCGGCGAACGCGTGCTGGGACTGCCCGGCGAGCCGCGCACCGACCGCGTTCCCTTCTCCGAACTGCCCGGCAGCCGACGGCCGGCGACACCCACCGAGGAGTGAGATTCGATGGATACGGGACTGACAGGCGCGAGGGCACTGGTGACCGGCGCCAGCCGGGGCATCGGCCGGGCGATCGCCGAGGCGCTGGCAGCCGAGGGCTGTGCGCTGGCGCTGTGCGCCCGGGGCGAGGAGGCGCTGGCGAAGGCGGCCGCCGAACTGCGCGCCGACGGCACGACCGTGTACGCCGAACCGGTGGACGTCACCGACCCCGCCGCCCTCGCGGGATTCGTGGCGCGGTCCGCGGACGAACTCGGCGGGCTGGACCTGCTGGTCTCCAACGTCTCGGCGGGCAACGTGAAGGGCCCCGAGTCCTGGGAGGCCAGTCTGCGCGGTGACCTGATGCCCTTCGCCGGACTCGTCGACGCGGCCCTGCCGTATCTGGAGTCCTCCGACCGGGCCGCGGTGGTGGCCATCGGCACCACCAACGCCTCCGACACCGCACGCCCCGCCGGCGCCAACTCGTACTCCGCGATGAAGGCGGCCGTCGTCCAGCACGCCTCGGCGCTCGCACACGCCCTTGCTCCCAAGGGCATACGGGTCAACACCGTCTCGCCCGGCCCGATCGACTTCCCCGGCGGCGCCTGGGAGACGATCCGGACCAGCCGCCCGGAGGTGTACGAGGAGGTGCTCGCCAAGCTGCCGATCGGCCGCTACGGCACGCCGGACGACGTGGCCGCCGCGGTGACGTTCCTGCTCGGCCGCACCGGCTCGTTCTGCGTCGGCGTCAACCTCGTGGTGGACGGCGGGCTGCTGACCCGCGTCCAGTACTGAGCCGTGGCGGGCCCGGCCGGGCGCCTCGACGCCGTCTTGGTCTGCGGCGGCAGGTGGCACGACTTCGACCACGCGCGGCTGCGGCTGCTGGAACTGCTCGCGGACCAGCCGCGGATACGCACCAGGGTGTACGAGGACTACGACTGCCTGCCCGCGCTGCGGGCCGCCGACCTGCTGGTCACCTACACCTGCGACGTACGGCCGGACACCGCCCAGCAGGAGGCGCTGGCGCACTTCGTCGAGCGGGGCGGGCGCTGGCTCGCCCTGCACGGCACCAACTCCGTGATCGAGCCGCCGGCCCCCGGCGGACCCCGGGTCTTCACCACCCCGCGGCTGCTCGGCGAGCTGGCCGGGGTGCTGGGCAGCCGGTTCCTGGCCCACCCGCCGATCGAGCCGTACCAGGTGCGGGTGACCCGGCCGGAGCATCCGCTGGTCGCGGGGATCGAGCCGTTCACGGTCACCGACGAGCTGTACGTCTGCGAGCTGCACGGGGAGCTGGAGGTGCTGCTGCACGCCGAGTACACGGGGCCGTGCCGTGGTTTCGCCGAAGGCGACGCGGCCCTGGACCAGGAGCCGCGCCCCGTCCTCTATCTGAAGCGGCACGGCCGCGGCGAGGTCTGCTACTTCACCCTCGGCCACTGCCGGGGCCGGTACGACGTACAGGACCTCGGTGTGGACGACACCGGGCGCGTGGACCGGGGGCCGTGGCGGACACCGGAGTTCCTGACGGTGCTGCGGCGATGTGTGCGGTGGGCCCTGTGCGACCCGGCCGAGGCTCCGGCGGCCACCGAGCCGGCCTGAGCGCCACCCGGGGCTCCTCGCCACCGCCGCCCCTGCCCGTCCCGTCCCAGGGGCTCCGCCCTTCGACCCCGCCGGCGGGCTCCGTCCCGTGGGACCCCGGGCCTGCGCCCACCCACCGCCCGACTCGAGTCGGCGGCATGACCGGCAGACTCCACGGGGGCATCCGGGAGTGCGGTCCCTGCCGTGGGCCGAGAGCGCGGCCCTGGCGGGATGCGGGAGTGCGGCCCCTGCCGTGGTCCGACGGCGCGGCCCTGGCGGGATGCGGGAGCGTGGCGCCTGGCGGGTTG
>NZ_JBSFIK010000051.1:15318-63984 GCF_053597535.1 Streptomyces sp. NPDC001348
GTTGCGGGAGTGGGGCCCCTGCCGGGGGTCGACGGCGCGGCCCTGGCGGGATGCGGGAGCGTGGCGCCTGGCGGGTTGCGGGAGTGGGGCCCCTGCCGGGGGTCGACGGCGCGGCCCTGGCGGGATGCGGGAGCGTGGCGCCTGGCGGGTTGCGGGAGTGGGGCCCCTGCCGTGGTCCGACGGCGCGGCCCTGGCGGGATGCGGGAGCGTGGCGCCTGGCGGGTTGCGGGAGTGCGGCCCCTGCCGGGGGCCGGGAGCGTGGCGCCTGGCGAGATGGGAGAGCGCGGCGCCTTGCGGGATGCTGGGGCGTGGCCCTTGTTCGGGAGCGTGCCCCTTGGCGGGCCGGGGAGCACGCCTCCTGAGGAGGCCCGGGAGCTTACCCCCGGCGGGGGATCGGGGGCGTGCTCCCCGGTGGGGTTGAAGGGGCGGGGCCCCTGGGGGACGGGACGGGTAGGGGCGGCGGGGGCGAGAACCCCACGCCGCACCCACGCTCAGCCCTGCGGCAGCACCACCGCACGCCCGTTGACGCCCCCCGCGTGCAACCGCTCGTAGGCCGACGGAGCCTCTTCGAGGGAGAAGGTCTCGACATGCGAGGAGACGAGCCCCTGCCGCGCCAGCTCGAGGACCTCCATCAACTCCCCGCGGCTGCCCCAGTAGGGGAACGAGGCGGACACCTCGAACGGCAGCCCGCCGCCGAAGCCGACCGCCAGCGTGCCTCCGCCGATCCCGACGATCGTCACATCGCCCTCCACCGCCACCGACGCGGCGGCGACGTCCAGGGTGCTCCGCACTCCCACGAAGTCCAGGACCACCTCCGCTCCCGCACCACCGGTGAGTTTCCGGATCCGCCCCGCCGCCTCGGCATCGCAGAGCAACGTCTCGTGGGCGCCGACCTCACCGGCCAGCCGCAGCTTCTCCTCGCCGACGTCGAGGGCGATCACCCGGGCGGGGGTCAGGGCGCGCAGCAGCTGTACGGCGAGATGCCCCAGGCCGCCGACACCGATGACCACCGCCGTGCCGCCCGGGACCAGCTTCGGCAGAGACTTCCGGATCGCGTGGTAGGGCGTCAGGCCGGCGTCGGTCAGCGGCGCCGCCTGCACCGGGTCCAGTCCGCGCAGCGGCACCAGATGGCGGGGCGAGTCCACCAGCATGTACTCCGCGAGGGCGCCGGGAGAACCGAGCCCGGGCGGCATGATGCCGAGAGCGGCGGCGTCCTGGCAGTAGTTCTCCCTGCCCTCGGCGCACTTGCGGCACAGCCCGCAGCCCCACGGGCCGTACACGGCGACCTCGTCGCCCTCCGCCACCTCCGTGACACCGCTGCCCACGGCCGCGACCGTGCCCACGCCCTCGTGACCGAGCGTCAGCGGCAGCGGATAGGGGAACTGCTCCTCCGGCCAGCCCATGACGGCCAGGTCGGAGTGGCACAGTCCCGCCGCCGTCACCCTCAGCAGCACCTGGCCCGGGCCCGGCGCTGGCACGGGCACCTCGACGACCTCGGGGGCCTGCCCCACCTTCCGGTACTGAAGAGCCCTCACCGTCCCACCCCCTCGGCGCTGCCGGGCACGGCCCCGGTCCCGGTGACCGCGGCGGGGCCGGCACCCGGCGGCCGTGGCGCCTGCCGGCGGCGCAGCATCGCCGGCAGGGAGATCCGTCCGCCCGTGAGCACCAGCGCGGTGATGAGGACCGAGCCGGTGAACAGGCTCGCGGCCCACTGCGCGCTGGTGGCGAGCCCGAGCCCGGTGACGCCGGTGCCGAGCAGCAGCACCGCGAGCACCGTGCCCCAGGCGTTGAAACGGCCCGCGCGCAGCTGGGTCGCCCCGACGAAGGCCGCCGCGTAGGCGGAGAGCAGGTAGGGCGTGCCCGCCGTCGGCGACCCGGACCCCACCGAGGACGCGAAGACGACTCCCGCGAACCCGGACAGGAGCGCGGAGGTCACCAGGGTCAGGAAACGCAGCCGGTCGGTGCGCACGCCCTGCAGCCGCGACGCGTCGGCGTTGAAGCCGGTCGCGTACAACCGGCGCCCGGTGGCGGTGTGTTCCAGCAGGAACCAGATGGCCACCGCGGCGAGCAGCAGGTACAGCACCGGCAGCGTGATGCCGCCCGCGTCGAGCTGGGCGATGCTCGCGAACGGCTTGGCCAGGAGCTGCACACCGGTGATGGAGCTGTCGTCGGTGACCATGGTGATCAGCGACTGGATCAGCGCACCGGTGGCCAGGGTGGCGATGAAGGAGTCGACGCGCAGCAGCACCACCACGACTCCGTTGACCACTCCGACCAGCAGCGCCGCGGTCATCGCCAGGGCGACGGCGGTACCGGGCCCGAGCCCGGCGGAGACCAGGAACCGCGCGGTCAGCACGCTGGTGAGCGACATGGTGTAGGCGACCGACAGGTCGAAGACACGGGCCGCCAGCGGCGGTACGACGCTGAGCGCCACCAGCCCGGCCACGGCGTTGCCGTTGAGGACCTGCTTGACCGTGGTCACCGTCGGGAACGTCTGGGGCGCCCAGACGGAGAAGACCGCGACGATGACCAGCCACACGTACACGGCGCCGATGTTCCGGAACGACAGCGCCGCCGCCCGCCGCCTCAGTGTCCCCAGGGCGGACGGCGCGGGCCCGTCCGGCACGGACGGCCGGATTCCCGCAACCCGGGTCGGGGTGGATGTCATGTCACTCGGATCCTTCCAGTGCTCATCTCACTCGGTTCCTTCCATGGCGTGCACGAGCGCGGCCTCGGTGATGTCGCGGCCGCTGATCTCCCGTGCGATCCGGCCGTCCCGCACCACCAGGACCCGGGTGCACAGCGCGAGCAGGTCCTGGGTGTCGGACGAGGAGACGATGACGCCCATGCCCTCGTCGGCCTGGCGCTCTATCAGGTCGTAGAGCTGCAGGCGGGTGGCGATGTCCACGCCGGCGGTGGGTTCGCAGAGCGCCAGCACCGGGGGGCGCTGGGCCAGACAGCGGGCCATCACCACCTTCTGCTGGTTGCCTCCGCTCAGTGTGGTGATGCGGGCCCCGCGTCCGGCGGTGCGCACCGCGACCCGCTCGATCCACTCGTCGACGAGCGCGGACTCGCGGCGCCGGTGCAGGTGTCCGCCCCGGGCCCGCAACCGGTGCAGCAGCGGGAGGGTGAGGTTCTCCCCGACCGCGAAGTCACCGATCACTCCCTCGCCCGCCCGGTCCGCCGGGACCAGGGGGATGCCCAGTGCGCCCGCGCCGCGGGCGTCGGTCCACCGCTCGGAGCGCCCGGGCAGCCGCAGCCTGCCACGCACCGGCCCGGTGCCGGCCCCGCACACCGCGTACGGCACGAGCTCGTGACCGGAGCCCACCAGGCCGGTGATCCCCAGCCGTTCGCCCCGGGCCAGGTCGAAGCCGATGCTCCGCAAGGGTCCGGCCGACAGGTCGCGGACCTCGAGGACCGCCTCGGTGGCACCGGCGGGGCGGGCCGGCCGGTGGTCGGTCTCCGTCTCCTCGCCCGCCATCAGCTCCGCCAGCGAGCGGGGCGTCAGGTCGGCGACGCGGCGGGTGGCGATGCGGCGCCCGCCGCGGATCACCGTGACGCGGTCGGCGAGGGCGAAGATCTCGTCCATCCGGTGCGACACGTACAGGACGCTGGCACCGGCGTCGCGGACCTCGCGCACGATGTCGAACAGCCGGGCCACCTCACCCGGCGGCAGCACGGCGGTGGGCTCGTCGAGCACCAGCACACCGCGCCGGCCCTCCCAGCCCTGCAGCGCCGCCGCGATGGCCACGACCGCGCGCTGGACGGGAGAGGCCTGGGACAGCGGCCGGCGCACGTCGATGCCGAGGCCGAACCGTTCCACGAGTGCGGTCGTGCGCCGCTCCATCTCCGGCCAGCGGATGTTGCCGAAGGCGGTACGGGCGAAGCCGCGGCTGAGCGCGAGATTGTCGATGGCGCTCAACTCGCCCACCAGCCCGAGCTCCTGGTGGACGAAGCGGAGCCGGTCGTGCCGGGAAGCCGCGACCTGGCCGAGGCCGAACGGCTCGCCGTCGAGCTCGGCGAGCGCACCCGGCTCCGCATGGTGGTATCCGGCGAGGATCTTGATGAGGGTGGACTTGCCGGAGCCGTTGGGCCCGATCAGGGCGTGGATCTCGCCGTGCGCGACCTCCAGGTCGACGTCCTGCAGCGCCTGGGTGCCGCCGAACCTCTTCGACAGCCCGGTCACCCGCAGTACCGGGCGGTCCGCGTGTTCCGCCGAACCGTCGACGTGGTGTCGCGCCCCCGGTGACGTGTCAGCGTGCACCGGTCCTCCTTACGTTGCGCGGGAAGGCGCCGCCGCCGGCACCGGAGCCGGCGGCGGGCCGGCCGGTCAGTTCAGTCCCCAGAGCGCCTTGAACTGCGCCCGGTAGTCCGCGACGATCGGGAAGTCGCCGTCGGCGGAGGGCAGGTTGTCCTTGGTGACCAGCATGTTGGGCAGTACCGCCTTCTGGTCCACCGCCATCGACTGGCCGGTGAAGTGCCGGGCCAGCGCGTCCACCTGGATCCAGGCCGTCTCGTGTGAGTTCAGTGCCATCGCGCCGTCGGTGAGACCGCTCTGGATGTACTGGTAGTTCTGCGCGTCACCGACGTTGACGACGATGTGCTTGCCGGTGATCCCGGCGGTCTTCAGCGCGGCCGGGACGCCCACGTTGAGCAGCCCCAGGGAGAAGACGACGTCGGTCACCTTCGGGTGGGAGCGGAGGTACGACACCACGCGGTCCGGCATGTCCTTGCCGACCGCGGTGATCGGCACGTCGACGTTGTCCAGCGCACAGCCGTCGCACCACTGCTTGTACTTGGCCGCGAAGGTGTCCTTGACGGGCTTGAGGATGGTGTAGGCCGGCAGGTCGAAGTACACCGTGTTCGCCTTGGCGCCGCTGTTCGCCACCACCCACGAGGCGATCATCGCGCCCTGGACACCGACGTCCTTCGGGCCGTTCTTCAGCAGGGAGACGCCGCCGCCCACCACGTCGTCGGCGTTCGACTGGATGACGGGGATGTGGGCCTTCTTGAGCTGCGCCAGTTGCTTGGCGTAGACGGCACGCGGGAATCCGGAGGCGACGACGGCGTCCGGCTGGTCGCGCACCGCCTGTTCGTAGGCGGCCTGGACGGACTCGGGAGTGCCCTGGGTGGCGATCTGCTTGACCTTCCAGCCGAGCTGACCGGCCGCGGCGGTGAAGAAGTCGGCCAGATCCTTGCAGGACTGGACGCCGCAGAGGATGAAGTCGACCTGCTTGCCCTTGGGGATCTTCTTGCCCACGGGCTTGCTGACGGGGATCGAGTCCGGGCGCTCGGAATACTTCTGGAGGGCCGCGCGGGCAGCCGCCAGGCCGGGGGAGTCCGCCGCCGCCTGCGTCGCGACCGCGGCCGGAGCGGTGCTGCTGCCGCACGCCGTCAGGGCGAGCAGCGCGGTGAGGGGGACGATCGCGGTGAGGGCGCGGCGGACCGCGCGACCGGGTCTGGAACTCATCGTTGAGTACTCCCGTGGTGTGGTGCCTGAGCTGCCGCGGCCCGCGTCGCTCCCGCGTCCGCGGCGGTCGGCTCCGTTCAGGCGGATCCTGGGCCGCCCGGGGCGGGACGGCACGCGTGGGGGGTGAGACATGGAGGGCTGCGGTGCTCGCCGTCGTGGGGTACGGCGCGGGCCGCCCGGTGTCCGAGCGGCGCTGGGCCGGGAGGGTCGGAGCCCGGCCGATGCCAGAAACTTATGAGGCACTACAGCCTCAAGTGGGTCGGAGTGTGACACGGCGCGGACGCGTTGGGGAGGGGGCTGTCGCAAAAAATTCCCGGATGGTCCATGGATTCCACGGTGACCTCGGGTGATGCGACCGCGTCGACCGTCACGACTGTTGCTCCGGGCCGCGCTCGGTAACTACACTCGATCTAAAGTTTCTGCCGGAGGAGAGATGATGGACGAAACGTCGGAGGTGGGCACGGCGCGGTGCCCTGGGCCCAGCGTCCAGGACTACCTCGACCGGGACAGCCGGCCGGTTCCCGCCGCCTTGAGGTTCGAAAGGAACGACTACCTCGGCAGCGAGGACATCGACTCCGCGCGCTTCGTCTCCCGCGAGTGGGCGGAACGCGAGATGCGGCAGGTGTGGCAGCGCGTATGGCAGTTCGCCTGCCTGGAGAGCGAGATCCCCGAGGTCGGTGACCACGAGGTCTACGAGATCGGCACCGACTCGCTGATCGTCGTGCGGACGGCCCCGGACGAGATCCGCGCCTTCGTCAACGCGTGCCTGCACCGCGGCCGCAAGCTCCGCATCAGCGGCGGCAACGTCGGCGAGTTCCGCTGCCCGTTCCACGGCTTCGCCTGGAACCTCGACGGAACCATGCAGGCGCCGCCGTGCGCCTGGGACTTCCCGCACGTCACCGAGGAGAAGTTCTCGCTGCCCGAGGCGAAGGTGGCGACCTGGCGCGGCTTCGTCTTCATCAACATGGACCCCTGTGCGGAGTCCTTCGAAAGCTACCGCGGCACCTTCGACGACTACTACATCTGGCCGCTGGAGAACCGCTACAAGTCACTGCACATCGCCAAGGTGCTGCCCTGCAACTGGAAGGTCGCACAGGACGCGTTCATCGAGTCCTTCCACGTGATCGCCACCCATCCGCAGATGCTGCCCTGGCTCGCCGACGCCAACTCCCAGTACGACGTCATGGCCGACCAGCCCCACTGGAACCGCATGATCAACATCCAGGGTGCCCCCAGTCCGCACGTGGCCGACTCGGTCACGGAGGAGGACGTGCTGGAGACGTTCTACGACTCGCGCGCGTTCTACTCCGCGGCCCAGGGCCGTGACCTGGTGAGGCAGGAGGGGGACGAACTGCCGGCGATACCGCCCGGCGGCACCGCGCGCCAGGTGCTCGCCGACCGGATGCGCGAGCAGCTCGCCGCCACCTCGACGCAGGACTTCTCACGGACCGCGGACACCGAACTGCTGGACGCCATCAACTACCTGCTGTTCCCCAACTTCAATCCCTGGGGCGGCGCCAAGTCCAACATCGTCTACCGGTTCCGGCCCGACGGCCTCGACCCCGACTCCTGCATCGCCGAGATCATCTTCATGTCGGCCCCCAAGGAGCCCGGCGTGATGCCGGCCCCCGCCGGGATCCGCTGGGTCCCGCAGGACATGCTCTTCGCGGACATCCCCGAACTCGGTGTGCTCGGACCCGTCTTCGACCAGGACTGCGAGAACCTGCCCTACGTCCAGCAGGGACTGAAGACGATGCGCAAGCCCGGCATCACCCTGGCCAACTACCAGGAGAGCCGCATCCGGCACTTCAACCGGACACTCGACCACTGGATGGACAAGTGACCCATCGTGTGGCCGTCAGGCCTTCGGGTGCCGAGCTCGAAGTGCTCGACGGCGAGGACCTGTTCAGCGCCGCGAGGCGGCTCGGCTACCGCTGGCCCACCGTCTGCGGCGGCAAGGGCACCTGCCGTACCTGCTTCGTGGAGGTCGACGAGGGCGCCGAGAACTGCTCACCGGTGGACCCGCTGGAGCGCGAGGGCCTCCAGGCCCTGCGCCGGCCGGTGGACGGCCGCACCAGGCTCGCCTGCCGGCTCCGGGTCGCCGGCCCGGTGACCGTGACCAAACGCGGCGTGCGCCGCCGAGTGCAGGAGTGAGCACCATGCCCAAGCAAGTCACCCATCCGCTGACCGGCCACGTGTACCGGCTCACCGACGAGGGACTGGTCGAGGTGACCGACCCGAAGACCGGGGCGCGGGGCATCTTCGACTTCCAGGCCCGCTGGCAGTCGGGCGAACTGCGCCACGCCGACCTGCAGATGGCCGGCTGGGTGGGCCGGCTCGCCCGGCGGCGCCCGCCCGGCCGGCCGGAGGAGTGAGCCGATGACGGCCCGCACCACCCGGGTGGTCTGTCTGGTGCGCCGCCCGGCCGGCGAACCGGCCCCCGGCGACTTCACGATCGAGGAGCGTGTGCTGCCGCCGCTCGGCGCCGGCCAACTCCTCGTCCGCAACCTCTACATGAGCGTCGACCCCTCGATGCGCGGGCGGCTGGAGAGCACCGAGAAGCACTACACGCACAACTTCACCCCCGGATCCCCGCTCGACGGCCGGGCCCTCGGTGTCGTGGAGGAGAGCCGCTCGGCCGCGGTGCCACCGGGCACCTTCGTACGCCACCAGCTCGGCTGGCGGGAGTGGGCCGTCGTCGACGCGTCCGACAGCGACGGCGCCGGGCGCATCGACCCCGGACTCGCTCCACTGCCCACCTGGCTGGGACTGCTCGGGCAGACCGGCTTCACCGCCTACGTGGGACTGACGCGGATCGCCGCGGTACGCCCCGGTGACACCGTTCTCGTCTCGGCGGCGGCCGGTGCCGTGGGCAGCGCCGCCGGACAGTTCGCCCGGCTCCTGGGCGCCCGGCGCGTCGTCGGGACCGCGGGCGGGCCCGACAAGTGCGCGCTGCTGGTGAAGGAGTTCGGCTACGACGCGGCCGCGGACTACCGCGCGGAGCCGGTGCGCGACGCGCTCGCCCGGCTGGCGCCCGACGGCATCGACGTCTACTTCGACAACGTCGGCGGCGAGCAGCTCGTGGCCGCCCTGCACGCCCTGCGGCCCGGCGGCCGGGTCGCGCTGTGCGGCATGATGTCGCAGTTCGGCGGCGGGGGACGGTCCGCCGGCATCAACCAGCTCATGCAGGCGGTCCTCAAGCGGCTCACGCTGCGCGGGTTCATCGTGCGCGACCACGAGGACCTGCGGCCCGAGTTCGAGCGCCGGGTGGCGGGCTGGCTGCGCTCGGGCGAGGTGACGGCCCGGGAGACCGTGGCGGACGGCCTGGAGAACGCGGCCCAGGCGCTGCTGTCCCTGCTCGCCGGCGGCAACGTGGGCAAGATGCTGGTCAGACTGGACGAGAACGCCTGAGGGGCCCGGGGCTGCGTGCCCCAGGCCCCTCACCAGGCTCGGCGATCCTTCAGCGCATGTCGTGCGAGGCGGCCACCGTGTGGGTCTGGAGGCTGACGCCCACGCGCACGAGCCCGGACGTGGCCGCCCGGAACTCCTTCATGTGCGCGGTGGTGAAGTGCTCGTCGAGTGCCGGCTGGGACGACCACCGTTCGTACACCCGGATCCGCCGTTCGTCGGCGGGATCCGGGGTCATCGCGTAGTCCAGACAGCCGGGTTCCTCTTCGCGCGTGCGGCGGCCCAGCGCGACGAGGTGGCCCAGCATCGTGTCGCGGTCCTCCGGCTCGTAGTCCATCCACCCGGAGACGATGATCTGCTCTGCCATGTGCGTCCCTTCCATGACCGCGGGCCCGTCGCTCCTGTCAGGGGAGCGACGGGCCCGCGGCGTTCAGATGCCGGCCGCGGCCGGAACGCTGTCCACGGTGACCGTGCCCTTGTCGCCGTCGACCGTGATCACCATCCCGTCGCGCAGCCGCTCGGTTCCGCCCTCGACGGAGATGACGGCCGGAATGCCCAGTTCACGGCAGACCACGACGGCATGGCTGTTGAGCGCGCCCACGTCCACCACGGCCGCCCCGGCGACCAGGAACAACGGCGTCCAGGCCGCGTCCGTGATCGGCGCGACCAGCACCTCACCGGGCTCGAGGGCCTCGCACGAGGCCGGGTCGGTGACCACCCGCACGGTACCGGTGTAGGTGCCGTGGCTGCCGCCGACGCCGCTGAGCACATCCCCCTCGGCCGCCGCGTCGGTGCGCTCCACCGCCCGCCGCGGCCAGGTGTCGATCTCGGTCCGCGCGTCGTCGGCGACGAAGAACGGCGGCTCCAGCTCGTGCAGTCCCGCGTACTCCTCGAGCCGCCGGCCGATGACGGCGCCGAAGGGCTCCGGGTCGGCGACGTAGTCGTCGAGCTCGGTCTCCAGCAGCATCATCACGTCCTCGGGCCTGGCGAAGCGCCCGGCCTCGACGCCCCGGCGGCCGAGCTCGCGCACCGCCATCCGGATCTCGTTGACCACGGTCACGCAGTTGCCCTTGGTGCGCTCGCGGGCCGGGATCCACACCTGGGAGGCGTGCATGCCGGCGTCGAACATCGGTTGCGCGTCCTCGGGCAGGGCGGCCCGTACCCCGGCCGCGGTCTCCTCGCGGCGTGCCGTCAGCCTGCGGTGCCGCCCGGCGGGGGAGTCGGCCTCGGCGCTGTGCCGGATACGGTCGACCAGGGCCAGCGCCTGGACCGGCGCCGCCTCCCAGGACAGCGCGTGGATGTCCCACTCGTTGGGGCCGCGGTCACCGTGGGCGGCCAGGAACTCCTCGAAGGAGTCACGGAACGCCTTGACGTCCCCGGCGGCCCCGTCGAGGGCCCGCTCCACCGCGTCCGGTCCCCGGTCGAACAGCTCGGTCAGCTCCGCCGAGGCCACCACCTGACGGGACAGGTCCCACAGGCCGGCCGAGGACGACGCCGAGTCGACGTCGCCGAGACCGCTGATCAGGTCCAGCATGGCGTCCGGCCGGTCCACGCTCGCGCAGAGCGGGCCGAGGATCGCCGGCCCGACGGACGCGGGCAGCGAGGACTCGACGTGCCGCTGGAAGGTGGTCTCCACCTCCGGGAGCAGCGAGCGGACGTGCGCCACCAGTCCGGCGTCGGACAGCTTCGCCAGATCCGGCCGTTCGCGGCGGATGCGGCGCACCCGCTCCCGGTCGCTGTCCGCCTCCGGGAAGCTCGTCTGGCCGAGCATCCGCTGCAGTGTCGCGCCCGCCTTGGCCGTCAGCTCCTCGTCCTGGTCCTCCGGGTGGGGCACGTACACCGGGGTGTCGGAGCGCCGGCCGACGAAGGCCGCGTCGATCTGGTCCGCCGTCTGCCCCATCCGGATGCCGAACAGCCGCATGTGCGACAGGTTCAGGTAGAAGTAGCCGCCGAACATCCCGACGAACGGGGGCCTGGGACCGGCCACCTCGTCGTCGCGGTAGATGCCGAAACCCACGAAGCCCTTGCGCCAGCCCCGCAGACCAGGCCCCCACACCAGGGTCCAGCCCAGTGGGCTGGCCGGTTCCGGCAGGGTCTCGCCCGCGTTGGCGCGGGTGTAGTGCGGCAGCCGCTCACTGCGCTGCCAGTCCGTGATCCAGCTCTTCATGACCGGGGTCTCCCGCCGTCCGTGCCCGCGCCTGCCACTGCCCGTCCCGCGCCTACCACTGCGCCGTCCCGCCGTCGACGCTGATCAGCGCGCCGGTGATGCCCGCGCCGGCGTCGGACGCCAGCAGTGAGGCGACCGCGGCGATCTGTTCCACCGTGGTGATCTTCTTGGTGGCGGCGTGCTCGGCGAACCGGCCGAGCCACTCCTCGTAGCTGATGCCCTCGGCCTCCGCCGCGGCCGGGCCGGCGGCCCGCATCAGGTCGGTGTCGACGGCGCCGGGGCAGATGGCGTTGCACGTGACGCCCTGGGTGCCGTACTCGAAGGCGGTCGCCTTGGTCAGCCCGTGGATGGCGTGCTTGTTGGTGATGTAGTGGCTGATCGCGGGCTTGTTGGCCTGCTTGCCCTCGACGGAGGAGATGTTGATGA
Source organism: Streptomyces sp. NPDC001348 (assembly GCF_053597535.1). Classification (NCBI taxonomy): domain Bacteria; kingdom Bacillati; phylum Actinomycetota; class Actinomycetes; order Kitasatosporales; family Streptomycetaceae; genus Streptomyces; species Streptomyces sp. NPDC001348. The sequence continues at coordinate 26,790 of NZ_JBSFIK010000051.1, forward strand.
CGCGGCCCCAGCCGTGCTCCAGCATCTTCGGCAGCGCCCGCCGGGTGCCGTAGAAGTAGGCGTTGAGGTTGAACGCGAGCGCGTGGTTCCAGGCCTCGTCGCTGAGCTGGTGCAGGGGAGCGAAGCCCTGCGTGCCGCCCGCGTTGTTGACCCAGATGTCGAGCCGGCCGAACCGCTCGGCGGCGAAGTCGGCGAGGCCCTCGACGTCCTCCTGGCTGCTGGTGTCGCAGGGGTGGAAGACGGCCCGGTCCCCGGCGTCCATCTCCTCCAGTGCCTGCTTGCCCTTGACCTCGCTGCGGCCGCTGACGACGACCGTGGCGCCGTCGGCGAGGAAGGCCTCGGCGATGGCGCGGCCGATGCTGCGTGTGCTGCCCGTGATCACCGCGACACGTCCGTCGAGGCTGCCCGTAGCCACCATGGTGTTCTCCTGCGGTTGTTGTGGATCGGTCACCTGGCGGCTCTGGGTGCGTTGTCCAGGTGCTCGTGAATGGTGCGGTGGAAGTGCTGGAGGCCGGGCTCGTTGCGCCCGAAGACGAAGTCGGTCCCGGCCGCGGCCAGGGCCTGCAGCCCCTGCTGGACTCCGTAGGTCGTCGCGTAGTCCTCGTCGCGGACCACTTCGTAGAACCACTCGCCGAACTGGTCGGCGGCCCCCCGTTCCTCCTCGGTGACGGCCGGCTCCCGCAGCAGGATGATCTGCTGGGTGACCGATTCGGTGGCCGTCCGGGGCAGGACCAGCGAGACGGCGATCTTCTGACGCCAGCCGCCGGCGATCGCCAGCCCGGGGAAGAGCCAGTAGATGGGGCCGACGCAGTCCCCGGGGTCGCGCTGGTCCGGCGGCAGGTCCACCGCCTGGGCGATGGGCCGCAGAGCGGGCGCCACGCGCTGGTGGGGGCCCCAGGTGTCGTGCGCCATCATGTTCGACAGATTCGTCTCGAACACCGTCTTCGGGTGCAGCGAGGCGAAGTGGTACGTCTCCAGGTACCCGTCGAGGGTGACCTTCCAGTTGGGGCTGGTCAGCTCGCGTGTCGCATAGTGGTGGCACTCCGCCAGGCGAAGCCCCTCCAGCAGCGGTCCCAGGTCGCCCAGCCAGGCGTCGAGGTCCTGCTCGGCCGCCGGATCCAGGGAGACGAAGACGATGCCGGCGCGCTCCGCGGCGGGCAGCCGGACCAGGCCGCGGCCCTCGCGCGGCACGTTGCCGAAGGTCTTCTCGGCGTACACGCCCCTGAGCTCACCGGCCAGGTCGTAAGACCACGAGTGGTAGGGGCAGGTCAGCCGCTTCGACACGCCGCAGCCCGCTTCGAGCAGTCTGGCCCCGCGGTGCCGGCAGGCGTTGATCATCGCGTGCACGGCGCCCTGCCGGTCACGGGTGATCAGGACCGGGACGCCGAGCACGTCGATCGCCTTGTAGGTGTTCGGCCCGGGAAGCTCGCACGACATGGCGAGCGGCAGCGGCACGCTACGGTGGACGGCGTCCGTCTCGCGCCGCCAGCGGTCGGCGTCGAGGTAGTTCGAGACGGGTTCCGTCCACTGGTCCGCGGCCTCGTGCGTCGTACCCGCGCGGTAGTGCTCCACGACACGTTCGACGAGCTGGCCTGCCTCTTCCCGCATCACCACGGAAGCGGGGTCGGTGGACCGGTCCTGGCTGATCCACGAGGAGTATTCCGGCGCCCCGGGCGGCTGACGCTCGTCAGTCGTCTGCTGGGGCTCCAGTGAACTGGTCCGGACCACGGCGTCCTCACAATCCTCCCAGCCGAGCTGGGGAACGGCTCCGGTTGCGGCAGCTGGGCTGTGAGCGACAAAACAACAGGGCTTAGTGTTGTCTGTCAATAGTAAGTAGGAAAAGTGATGGACGGATTGCCCGCGTTCGAGGTGGTGGCCGGTGGAGCCCGGTGTGTCGATGACTCGGCCTTTCGAGGCCGGGATGGTCGTGGCGGACCAGGAGTTGATGGAGCGGTTCTACCGTGAGGCGCTCGGCTGTCGTCCCGTGCACCGCTCGGTGGTGCCCCAGGGGATCGCGGGGCCGGCGGGTCTGGGCGGGGAGCTTCTGGTCGTCTGGCTCCAGGTGCCGTCGGGAGGCCTGATCAAGTTGATCCGGCCCCGGGTCGCGGCCGTGCCGGCCCGGGCGGCCGTACCGCTCGCCGCACGCGGCGGACTGTCGTATCTCACCTTCCCTCTCGACGACATCGAGCCTGTCGTCGCCGCGCTGCCGGCCGCGGGTGCCCGGCCGCTGTCGTCCCCGGTCGTGGTGGAGGCGCGCGGGCGGCGGATCAGCTTCTGGGTCGATCCGGAAGGCAATGTCGTCGAGTTGGTCGACTGCCGTAGTAATTAGACAGCCTCTTCAGTAAGGTGCCCCCTGCCAGTTACTGTAGGCAGACACAACAAAGTCCGATCGGTGGGACACCTCCCTCGGGGCGAAGGGGCGGACGATGGCTCACACAACACCGCAGCAGCCGACCGCGCAGGTCATCCGTGACCTGCACGAGCGCATGGTCCGCATCCGGCTGTTCGAGACCGAGGCGGGAAAGCTCATGGAGGCCGGCAAGCTGCCCGGCTTCCTGCACCTCTACGTCGGCCAGGAGGCCGTGGCGGCCGGGGTGATGGCGGCGCTCCGCGACGACGACCAGATCACCTCCACTCACCGCGGACACGGGCACGCCGTGGCCAAGGGCGTCGGCCTGCGGCAGATGTACGCCGAGCTGTACGGCCGGGTCACCGGCGCCTGCCTCGGACGCGGCGGCAGCATGCACATCAACGACGTCCGGCTCGGCATGCTCGGCGCCAACGGCATCGTCGGCGCCGGCATCCCGATCGCCGTCGGCGCCGCCTTCGCCGCCCGGTACAAGGGCGAGGACAGCGTCGCCGTCACCTTCTTCGGTGACGGCGCCACCAACATCGGCTCCTTCCACGAGGCCGCCAACATGGCCGCCGTCCTGCGCCTGCCGGTGCTGTTCGTCTGCGAGAACAACGGCTACGCCGAGTTCACCCCGCAGTCCAAGCACATGCTCCTCACCGACGTCGCCGACCGGGCGGCGGCCTACGGCATGCCCGCCGTGATCGTCGACGGCATGGACGCGGTCGCCGTCCACCGGGCCACCGTCGACGCCGTCGCACGTGCCCGGTCCGGCGAGGGCCCGATGATGATCGAGGCCAAGACCTACCGCTACTTCGACCACCAGGGCGTCAAGGGACTGCGCCACCCCTACCGCTCGCAGGAGGAGGTCGACGAGTGGAAGGCCCGCGACCCGATCGACCTGCTGGAGGCCCGTGCCGTCGCCGACGGCACCGCCACCCGCGCGGAGCTGGACCACGTGTGGCAGCGCACGCGCGACGAGATCGCCGAGGCCATCGCCCACGCGGAGGCCAGTCCGCTGCCCGACACCGCCGACCTGCTGCTCAACGTCTACTCGGGGTGACCGACATGACCGCCATCACCGAAGCACCGGCCGGCGCCCCGCAGCGCACGGCCCGCACCCTGACCTACGTCAAGGCCTTCAACGAGGGGCTGGCGCAGGCCATGCGCGAGGACGAGAACGTCTTCGTCGCCGGAGAGGACGTGGCCGGATACGGCGGCGTCTTCCGCATGTTCGACAACCTGCTGGACGAGTTCGGCCCCCGCCGCATGATCGACACCCCGATCTCCGAGGCCGCGCTGGTCGGCCTCGGTGTCGGGGCCGCCGCCCGGGGCCTGCGCCCCGTCGTCGACCTGATGTTCATGGACTTCATCGGGGTCTGCCTGGACCAGATCGTCAACCAGGCCGCGAAGATGAAGTACATGTTCGGCGGGGCGGTCTCGGTGCCGCTCACCATCACCACCGCCTCCGGCGCCGGGCTGGGCGCCGCCGCCCAGCACAGTCAGAGCCTGGAGGCCTGGCTCGCCCACGTGCCCGGCCTGAAGGTGGTGATGCCGTGCGACGCCTACACGGCCAAGGGCCTGACCGTCTCGGCGATCCGGGACGACAACCCGGTCGTCGTCATGCTCAACAAGGTGCTGCTGGGCAGTAAGAGCGAGGTGCCGGAGGAGATCTACGGCATCCCGCTCGGGCAGGCCCACACCGCGCGGCCGGGATCCGACGTCACCGTGATCGCCCTCGGCCGGATGGTCGGCGAGGCCCTGGCGGCGGCCGGCGAGCTCGCCGCCGAGGGCATCGAGATCGAGGTGATCGATCCGCGCACCGTGCAGCCCCTGGACACCGAGACCATGATCGCCTCCGCCCGGCGGACCAACCGGGTGCTGGTGGTGCACGAGGCCGTCACCTTCGGCGGACTCGGCGCGGAGATCGCCGCCCGGATCCAGGACGAGGCCTTCGACTTCCTCGACGCGCCCGTCCTGCGGATCGGCGCCCCCTTCTCGCCGGTGCCGTTCTCCCCTGTGCTGGAGAAGGCCTACGTACCCGACGCGGCCCGGATCGCGCAGGGCTGCCGCCGGCTGCTCGAAAGGTCGTGAGGACATGGCTGTCGAGGTGCTGCTGCCGAAGATCGGCCTGACCATGCAGGACGGCACGATCGACGAGTGGCTGGTGCCGGCCGGGGGGACCGTCCGGGCCGGTGAGGCGCTGCTGCGGCTGGCCACCGACAAGGTCGACGTGGACGTCGAGGCGGAGGCCGGCGGAGTGTTCCACCCCCTGGTCCCCGTGGGCACCACCGTCCCGGCGGGGGCGCTCATCGGCTGGCTGCTGGCCGAGGGCGAGCAGCCACCGGGCCCGGGGGGTACGCCGATGCCTCCCGGGCCCGGGACCAACGGGGCCGCTCGCGAAGTCCCGCCCACGGCACCCCCCGCGGACGTCGCCGTCCCCGTGAACGGTGCCGCGTCCCTGGGCGGCGACACGGCCCGGCGCGGAAGCGGAGGCCGGATCCTGTCCTCGCCCAACGCCCGGCGGGTGGCGGCCGAGGCCGGTGTCGACCTGGGCGCCCTGCATGGCACGGGACCCGGCGGCCGGATCGTCTCCGAGGACGTGGAGGACTTCCTCGCCGCCGCGCCCGCGGAACACGCGTCCCCCGTCCTCCCCGTCTCCCCGCTGGTCCGCCGTCTGGCGAAGGAGCGCGGTATCGACCTCGCCGACGTGCGCGGCACGGGCGCGGGGGGCCGCATCCGCAGGGCCGACCTCGATGCCGTCACCCCGGCACCCGCTCCCACCCCGGCACCCAAACCCACCGCGGCGCGGCCCACTCCGGCGCGCTCCGCTCCACCGCGCCCCGGCGACGTCGTCCCGCTGACCGGGATGCGCGGCACCATTGCCCGCCGGATGCACGCCAGCCTCCAGGAGATGGCGCAGCTGACCCACGGTTACGAGGTGCGCATGGACGCCGTCGTGGCCCTGCGGGCCCAGCTCAAGCAGGAGTGGGCCGACAGCGATCTGCCGGTGCCGAGCCTGAACGATTTCCTGCTGAAGGCCGCCGCACTGGCCCTGCGGGAACACCCGCTGCTCAACGCGGGAGTGCACGAGGACGGCATCCACCTCTACGAGGACATCCACCTCGGCTTCGCCGTCGCCGTTCCGGGCGGCCTCCTCGTACCGGTGATCGAGGACGCGGCGGCCTTGCCGCTGCCAGAACTAGCCCGCCGGACGAGGGAGTTGGCGGACGCCGCCCGCGCGGGACGGGTCTCCCCGGCCCAACTGGAGGGAGCCACGTTCACCGTCACCTCACTCGGCGGGTACGGCGTCGACTTCTTCACCCCCGTGATCAACCCCGGCAACGTCGCCATCCTCGGCGTGGGCAGGCTCCGGGACGGCGTCGAGTGGGTCGACGACCGGCCGTCGCGCACCCGGGTGCTCACCCTCAGCCTCACCTTCGACCACCGCGCCGTCGACGGTGCTCCCGCCGCCGAGTACCTGCGCACCGTGGAGAGGTTGCTGCGCGGGCCGTTGCGCCTGCTGGTGTGAGGCTCCCCCGTCGTGCCGGTCAGCGCGCCACGGTGATCCGGTCGGCGAGCCGGTGGACCTCCTCGGTGAACGACCGGTGCCCGAGAGCCCGGTAGACCTCGTCGCCCCGGATCTGCGAGATCGCCGCGTTCTCCAGCAGCGCGAGCACCCCCAGGCCGGTCACCGCCGCCTCCGCGTCGGTGACCGGCTCGCCGTCCCTGCGCACCAGCCGTACGAGCTCTTCCAGCAGGTGCGCACGGATCTCGTGGCGCAGCACCTCCGCCTCCTGGCTCATCCCCGCCGAGGAGACGAAGAAGACGGTGGCGGCCGACCGGTGCTCCGCCAGCCACGCCAGCAGCGCCGTCACCTCCGTGCCGACGCCCGAACCGGGGGTGTGCGCCTCGGTGAGCGACTTCAGCTGCTCGCGCAGCGCCGCGGAGAACACCCGCATGCCTTCCACCAGGACCTGGTCCTTGGAGGAGAAGTGGTAGTACACCGCCGCGGACGTCATCTCGGCCCGTGCGGCGATGTCGGCCACCGTCACCTCGTCCGGCGGCTGGGTGGCGAAGAGCTCGGTGGCTGCTTCGATCACCCACTGCCGGCGCGAGGGGCGGTGAGCGGCACGAGGTCCGGAAGTCGTCATGGTGTCAAGTATGCCCAACGCCACTTCCCGCAGCACCACGGCGGTACCAGGATTTACGGCACCGTCATGACCGAGTTACTGGATAACATGGTCAGTACGCCGGGCGTATCGGCACCGGACCCGGAAGCCGCAAGGGGAGCACACATGGCCAGCACGCAGAACGGCAAGCAGCCGGCCCACCGGCCCTCACGGCGGCAGCACATCATCGACGCCGCGGTGCGTGTCTTCGGCCGCAAGGGATTCGCCGAGACCAGCGTCCAGGACATCGCGGACGAGGCCCAGGTGGTGCCCACGGCCGTCTACTACCACTTCGACGGCAAGGAGGAGCTTCTCGAGCTGGCCATGCGCCGGGTCTTCGACCAGCTGAACGCCGTCGTGGAGGAGGCCCGTCCGGAGACCGAACCGGGTGACGCCCAGGGGCTGGTGCGCGTCATCGACGCCGTGTGGGACTGGGTGGAGAAGAACCCGGACGAGGCCCGTCTCTTCCAGGTGCAGGTCGCCTCCGCCAACGGCAACGTGAAGCTGCTGCGCGACGAGTTCGAACAGCGGCACATCCAGCGTGCGTACGACTACCTGCCCGAGGCGGCCACCCGCAGCCCCCGCGCGGCCAGGGCCAGGCACGCCGCGCAGGCGCTCGCGGTCCGTACCCTGATCAGCACCACCATGCTGGTCACCGCGCTGCGGGCGGAGGGCGGGCCGCTGGCGGGCCTGCCGCCGCGTGCCGTGCAGGAGGCGGTCAGGTCGACGGCGCTGCGGATCATCGCCGCGGAGCAGGACGCCGCCGCGTCCGTCTGAACGCGGGTTCGCGCCCGGTGCGCTGCGGTGCCTCGCCCCCGCGTCGGTGACCCCCGGGCGGAACCTGGCCTCGCCTCTCACACCGTCAGCACCGAGCAAGCGCTGATCCCCGGTGCCCCGTACACATGGGTGAAGCCCACGCGTGGGCCGCCGGGCACCTGTACCCCTGGTGCCCGGCCCTGCAACTGCCGTACCACCTCGTGGAACTGGCGCAGTCCCGAGGCGCCGACGGGCTCCCCGCCGGCCAGGCAGCCGCCGTCGGTGTTCACCGGCAGCCGCCCCGTGGGGTCGGTCTCCCCGGCGGCCAGCAGTTTCTCCTGCTCGCCGTGGGCGCACAGCCCGGTCTCCGCGAGGTGGATCAGTTCCGAGCCGCTGTCGGTGTCCTGCACCTGGGCCACCCGCACGTCCGCCGGACCCACACCGGCCCTGCGGAAGGCCGCCTCGGCCGCGTCGACGCTGGGACTGCGGTGCGGTCCCGGCGGCAGCCAGGGAGAGAACACCTCGAAGGAACCGAACCGCCGGGTGCGGAAAGCCAACGACGCGAGTCTCACGGGGCGTTCGCACAGGTCGAAGGCCCGGTCACCCAGTGCCAGCACCAGTGCCGCCGCGCCCTGCCCCGGCGAGCAGAACATGTACTGGGTCAGCGGCGGACTGACCTCGGCGGAGTCCAGGATCTCCTGCTCGGTCAGCGGCTTGCGGCGCCAGGCCAGGGGATGCCGGGAGCCGTTGCGGAAGGCCCGCGCCGCCACCATCGCCAGCGCCCGCTCCGAGATGCCGTGCTCGTGCAGGTACCTCCGGGTCTTCAGCGCGAAGAACTGCGTCGTGAGCATCATGCCGCTCTCGGCGTACCACTCGCCGAGTCCGTAGCGGGCGGGGGAGGCGTTGAACGCGCCGCGCCCGTGCTTGTCGAAGCCCACCGCCAGCCCGAGCGAGGCCTCGCCCGCGCGCAGTGCGGCCGCCACCGCCAGCACGGTCGAGGCGCCGGTCGCGCAGCCGTTCTGCACGTTGACGAACGGCACTCCGGTCAGCCCCAGCCGGCCCACCAGGGTGTCGGGTTTCCCGGACACGTCGGAGCCGCCCGCCGCGTACCCGATGTCCTGCCAGGCCACGCCGGCGTCGGCCAGTGCCTCGCGCACCGCCCGTTCGGCCATGTCCATTCCCGTGACGCTCTCGTCCCGGCCGAAGGGATGCATCCCGCAGCCGACCACGTAGACCTCGTCGCTCCGGCTCATCGCCCGCCTTCCCGGGCCGGCCCGAACGCGAAGGTCAGCACCTCGGTCCCGTCCTCGTCGTGGTACGCGGCCACCGTGGTGAGCCGCACCGGAAGCCCGATCCGTATCCCGGCGCGGGGAATCGCCAGCCGCGACTCCACCAGCACCTCGCCGAGGTCCACATAGCCCACGTGGTACGGCTCGTAGCCCCCGGCCGGCGGCCGGTACGGCGGCTTGGGCGGGAACGCCTGGAGCGTCCAGGACCACAGCCGTCCGCTCACGGGCAGCGCGTGCGCGGACATGGCCCCGTCCGAACACCTGGGGCACGCGTCCTGCCTGGGGAAGACGACGGTGCCGCACCCGGAGCAGCGTGCGCCCGCCAGGCGCGGTGGATCCACGCCGTCGAACAGGGTCTCGTCGATGAGTCTGGTGGTCATCCCGTTCCGCCCGGTCATTGCGTTCCGCCTTCCGCCCTCACCAGCCCAGCAGCGCGGCGAGCCGTTCCCGGTGGTGCGCGGCGCCGCCCAGCAGGGCGGCGTCGGACTGCGCCCGCCGGAAGTACAGGTGCGCGTCGTGCTCCCAGGTGAAGCCCATCCCGCCGTGCAACTGCACGCACTCGGCGGCCACGAACAGGAACGCCTCCCCGCACCACGCCTGCGCCACCGCGGCCGCCTCGGCCAGCGCCCCGGGGGAGTGCGCCGCGCGCACCGCGCGCACCACCGCCGACCGCGCGGCCTCCACCTGCAGCAGCATGTCGGCGCAGGTGTGCTTGACCGCCTGGAAGCTGCCGACGGCCCTGCCGAACTGGGTGCGTTCCCGCACATGGGCCACCGTCATGTCCAACGCGGCCTGGGCCCCGCCCAGTTGCTCCGCGGCCAGTGCCACCAGGGCCACGTCCAGGGCGCGGGTGACGACCTCCGCGCCCTCGCCCCCCGCGGTCAGTGCCCGGGCCCGCGCACCGGAGAAGGACACCACCGCCTGTCCGCGGCTGAGGTCCAGGGTGCGGACCCGGCGCACCGAGACCCCCGGATCGTGGGGGTCGACGAGGAACAGGTCCACACCGTCGGTGCCCGCGGCCGCGACCACCAGTGCCTCGGCGTCGGCGCCGTCCAGGACGAACGGCGCGGTGCCGTCCAGCACCGGGACACTGCCGTGCCAGGAGGTGACCGCCACCGGCACGGCACCGGGCCGCCAGGCGCCGTCGCGGGACGCCACCGCGAGCGCGTGCGTCGTCCCCTCGGCCAGCCGTGCCAGCGCCGCGTCCGCCGTGCCGCAGCCCGCCAGCACCTGCCCGGCGAGCACCGTGGACGACAGCACCGGAACCGGGGCGAGGGTCCTGCCCAGTTCCTCGCAGACCACGGCGATCTCGGCCAGACCGCCGATGCCCCCGGCCGCCTCGGGCAGTCCCAGGGCGGCCAGCCCCACCTGCCGGCCGAGGGTGTCCCACAACCCGGCGTCGATGCCGGGCGCGGTCTCGGGCAGCCGGCGCACCGCCGCGGTGCCGCCGGCGTCCGCGCACACCGTACGCACGGTCTCGCGCAGGTCTTCCCGTTCGGTGTCCGACAGGGCCGTGCCCTCGGTCACGGTGCTCGTCATCGTGGGATCTCGCTCTCGTCGTGCCGCTCCCGCAGGGCACTGTGCGCGGCCGCCATCCGGGCGACCGGCACGCGGTGTGCGGAGCAGGAGACGTAGTCGAGGCCCAGGTCGTCGCAGAGGCCGATCGACTCGGGGTCCCCGCCGTGCTCACCGCACACGCCGAGCTTGATGCCGGGACGCGCGCGCCGTGCCCGCTCGGCCGCCAGGGCGATCAGGGCGCCCACCCCGTGCGGGTCGAGCCGCGCGAAGGGGCTGGCGGTCAGGAACCCGCGCTCCAGGTAGGAGGCGAGCACCTGCCGTTCGACGTCGTCCCGGGAGAAGCCGTACGTGAGCTGGGTGAGGTCGTTGGTGCCGAAGGAGAAGAACTCGGCGTGCTCCGCGAGCTCGGCGGCCAGCAGGGCGGCCCGCGGTGTCTCGATCATCGTGCCGATCCGGTACGGGACCCGGACGCCGGTCCGTTCGGCGACCGCGTCGGCGGCCCCCCGTACGTACGCCGCCGCCGCGGCCAGTTCCTCCGGCAGGCTGACGAGCGGGATCATCACCTCCAGCGCGGGCCGCACGCCGGTGGCGGCGACATCCGCCCAGGCGGCGAACAGCGCCTCGGCCTGCGCCGGGTACAGCCGCTCGTGCAGCAGGGCCAGGCGCACCCCGCGCAGCCCGAGCATGGGGTTCGCCTCCCGCAGCGCGGCGGCCCGCTGCTCGGCCCCGGCGTCGCCGGCCTCGCCCGGCGCGGGCAGGAACTCGTGCAGCGGGGCGTCGAGCAGCCGTACGGTGACCGGGCGGTCCCCGACGGCGGACAGCAGGGCCCGGAAGTCCTCGTGCTGAGCCTGCTCGAGGGCGAGCAGCGCCTCGTCCCGGGCGTCCCGGTCGGCGGCGAGGAGAACCCGCCGGATCAGTGGCAGCCGGTCCCCGAGGAACTGGTGCTCGGTGCGGCACAGGCCGACGCCCTCGGCACCCAGGGCCACCGCGGTGGCCACCTCGGCAGCCGTGTCCGCGTTGACGCGTACGCCGAGCCGCCGTAGACCGTCCGCCCAGCCCAGCAGGGTGGACAGCTCCGGTGGCGGGCCGGCGACCGTGACCGGCAGCGTGCCGGCGTACACGGCGCCGGTGCGGCCGTCGAGCGACACCGGGTCGCCCTCGTGCAGCACCCGGTCCCCGATGCGGACCGTGCCGGCCGCCCGGTCCACGCGCAGGCCGTCGGCGCCGCAGACCGCCGGTGTGCCGGCGCCGCGCGCCACCACGGCGGCGTGCGAGGCGATGCCGCCGCTGCCGGTGAGCACCGCGGCGGCGGCCAGCATCCCGGGGACGTCGGCCGGTGTGGTCTCGTGGGCCACCAGGACGGCGGGGGTGCCGGCCACGCCCAGTTCGAGGGCGCGCTCGCTGGACAGGGCGATCGGGCCGGCCGCGGCTCCGGGGGAGGCGGGCAGCCCGCGGACGAGGGGCTCGTCCGTTCCGGCCGGCTTCAGCCGCGGGTGCAGCAGCTCCTGCACCTGGGCGGGACCGACCCGGCGTACCGCCTCTTCCCGCCCCAGCGAGCCCTCCGCGGCCAGGTCGGCGGCGAGGCACACGGTGGCGCGCAGCGGAGGGCGGCTCGGGGTCGAGGCGGCCAGCAGCGCGATCTCGCCGTCGCGCAGCTCGAAGTCGACACGGACCGGCGCGTGCAGATGGCGTTCGAGGGTGAGCAGGGAGTGCTCGAGGAGCGCGTGGGCCGGGCCGAGCTGCTCCAGCGGCTCACCCTGGTGCGGGGGCGGCGCGCTGCGGCGCACGCCCCGGAAGAAGGAGCCCCGCGCCGCGAAACGACCGGTGTCGGGGTCCCGGCTGTCCGCGGTGCCGTAGCCGGAGCGGTCCCACGGTCCGATGCGCAGCGCCTGGACGTGCAGGGCGATGCCCAGGTCCGCGGGCAGCCGCTGGGCCTTGCGGGACCGCCTGGCCCGGGGAGAGGCCCACCGCGCCAGCATCGCCCGGGCGGCCAGCGCGAGCTGCTCGGCCGGGTCGTCCGGGTACGGCCGCCCCGTGTGCCGGGCGACGGCCGACAGCAGCGCGTCGACGCGGGCCCTGGCACCGGCGGCGTCGAGCAGGGCGTCGTCGAGGTCCGCTGCGGGCACGCCGAGGGCGTGTTCGGCGGTCATCCGGACAGTGGCCGCCCAGACCTCGTACAGCGCCTCCTCCCGGCCGATGACGGCGCACAGGCCGTCGGCGCCGGCCGGGGCGAGGCCGATCCCGGCCAGGTCGGGCGGCAGTCCCGCGACCTCGGCCGGCGCACTCGCAGACAGGCGCAGCAGCAGGGGTCTGGCCCGGTCGCCGATCCGCCGTCCCGACAGCTGTTCGACGAGTTCCACGGCGGCGCGGGCGGTGTCCGGCTCGCCCAGTGACGCCGCCGACCCGGCGGCCAGGGTGAGCCCGGGGACCACGGGGAGTCCCAGGGCCACCAGCCGGTCCATGGCGACGCCGTGCGTGCCCAGTTCACCGGCGTCCAGCCCGCGGATCCGTCCCTGGCCGTACGGCACCAGGCTGTGGCCGGGAGCGGGAGCGGGAGCGGGAGCGGGGGCCCGGGTGGGCGGGCCGGCCGGGCGGTCGGTGATGCTCAACCCCGGCTCCCCGCGACGAGCTCCTCCTCGAGCGCCTCGTCCTCGGCCCGGCTGACGCCGAGCACGAGCAGCAGCTCCTGGTGCAACCGCATCCACACCGTGTGGTACGAGTCGCACAGCGGCGAGGCCAGCCACTCCACCGCGCCGTCGTCGAAGCGGTCGAGCGCGTCCTCCAGGGCGGCGAGGTACCGCCCGCTGCCCACGAGCACCCGCTCGAGCCTGCGCAGCACGGGCTGGATGGCCTCGTGCACGTCCTCCAGGGCCTCGCGGACCTCGGCGTCGTAGACGCTGTCGGTGTGGTCGTTGGCGGTGCCGTCGGGGCGGCACTGCCACGCCGTGCACACCTCGCGGATCCTGCGGTTGACCGGCAGGAAGGCCCGGTAGGCCGCGGTGATCCGCTCCTCCTGCTCGGAACCCGCGGGCACCCGCAGGAGCCGCGCGGCGATCGCCTTGGCGCGCTCGGTCGGCAGGACGACCGGGCCCTTCACCATGGCCAGCCCGGCGCCCGCCAGGCCGCCGTACTCGGACTCCGGCCTGCCGCGCCACATGCCACGCAGAACCAGGTCGACAACGGCGTCGGTGAGGGACTCGTCGAGAGCGTCCGTCCCGGCCGTGGCAGCAGATTGCATCGCCGCACCTTTTCCTTGGGTTTCCGCGGTTTCCGCGGGTTCCTTGGGTTTCCTCGGGTTTCCCTGGCTTTCCCTGGGTTCCCCCGGTTCCGTGTTGCCCGGAGGTTACGCTCCGGCAGCGCCCTTAGTGAAGGGGTTGTCAAGAAACAGTTTCCGGATCGCGTGGCGGGGTGCGCCCGCCGCCGCTCTCCGCGCGGGCCCGGGCGGCCAGGAACGACGCCATGCGGGCCTGCGCCTGACGGCCGTCCGCCAGGTCGGCGATCAGCCGCGCCTCCTGCGCGAGACGGCGGCGCAGCCCGGCCGCGGCGTCGCCGCGCAGCAGAGCCTTCGCGGCCCGCAGCGCCTCGCCCGCTCCGGCGGCCAGCTCGGCGGCGCTACGGTACGCCGCCCCGTCCAGTTCCTCGTCGCCCACCGCCCGGGTGACAAGGCCGCACCGCTCGGCGTCCTCGCCGGTCAGCACCCGGTTGGTCAGGACCAGGTCCGCCGCCAGTCGGGAACCCACCAGGCGCGGCAGAAGCCACGACGCGCCGCAGTCCGGGGTGAGCCCGATCGCCGTGTAGGCCAGCCGGAACCGCGCCGACCTGGCGGCCAGGACGATGTCGCCGACGAGGGCGAGCCCGACGCCGCCCCCCGCGGCGGCACCGCGCACCGCGGTCACGACCGGCACGGGCAGCTCGTACAGGGCTGTCACCGCCGCGTGCGCGGCACTCGCCACGGCGTGCACATAGGCGCCGGTCTCCCGGCCGCGGCCGGCGAAGGCGCGCAGGTCGCCGCCCACGCAGAAGGCGTTGCCGGACGCCCGCAGCAGCACCGCGCCGCCCGGGTCCCCGGCCACCTCGGCGGTGCGGTCCCGCAGCGCCTCGGCGGTCCGCAGGTCCAGGGCGTTGCCCCGCCCCGGATCGTCCAGTCTCAACTCGACCACTCCGTCCGGGTGGCGGACCACCCGGACCGGCTCGGTGCTCATGGTGGCTGTCTCCCGTCGTCGCCGGTGTCGCTCGGATCACTCGGCAAGATACTGGAGACGTTGTACAGTTTCTAGGTCGCGACGGGCACCGATGCCCGTACGCCCGTCGGCGGGAGGAACCGTGCCTGTCCAGTTCGATGTCGACCCGGCCGTCGCCCGACTCGCCGAGGCCACCGCCGAGTTCGTCCGCGAGGTGGTGATCCCGGCCGAGCGCGAGTGCGGCGGATCCGTGCACGACGCCCCCGAGTCCCTGCGGGAGGCCCTGCAGAAAGGCGCCCGGGAGGCAGGGGTGTTCGCGCCGCACGTGCCGAAACGGTGGGGTGGCCACGGACTCGACCTGCGCGGGCAGGCGGTGGTGTTCGAAGCCGCCGGCTACTCCCTGCTCGGTCCGCTCGCGCTGAACTGCGCGGCCCCGGACGAGGGGAACATGCACCTGCTGGAGAAGGTGGCCACGGAGGACCAGCGGGAGCGGTATCTGCGCCCCCTCGCCGCCGGCGAGCTCCGGTCCTGCTTCGCGATGACCGAACCGGCTCCGGGCGCCGGCGCCGATCCGCGGTCCCTGCGGACCACGGCGACCCGGGTTCCCGGCGGATGGCGCATCGACGGGCGCAAGTGGTTCATCACGGGGGCGGACGGAGCGGGCTTCGCCATCGTGATGGCCCGCACCTCCGGCAGTCCCGGCGATCCGGGCGGCGCCACCATGTTCCTGGTCGACGCCGGCACGCCCGGCATGCGCGTCGTCCGCACCATCGAGACCCTCGACGAGGGGTTCTTCGGCGGACACTGCGAGATCGCCCTCGAGGGCTGCGTGGTCGGCGACGACCAGGTGCTCGGCGCGGTGGACCAGGGCTTCGCGGGCGCGCAGGTCCGGCTCGGCCCCGCCCGCATGACGCACTGCATGCGCTGGCTGGGAGCCGCCCGCCGGGCCCAGGACATCGCCCTGGAACGGGCGGGGAGCCGGACGGCGTTCGGCTCGGTGCTGGGCGACCTCGGCATGGTGCAGCAGATGCTGGCCGACTCCGAGATCGACATCGAGGCGAGCCGCGCGCTGATCCTGCGTACCGCCTGGGAGCTGGACACCGGCTCCGCCGCCGCCACCCAGCTGACCTCGGTGTCCAAGACCTTCGTGGCGGAGGCGGTGAACCGGGTGGTCGACCGGGCGGTGCAGATCTGCGGAGCGCTGGGCGTCTCGGCCGCGGACGCCCCGCTGGCACGCCTGTTCAGGGACGTGCGGCCCTTCCGTATCTACGACGGCCCGTCGGAGACGCACCGCTTCGCCATCGCACGCCGCGCACTGAAGCCCCACCGGCAGCCCCGGCCGGAGGCGACCGTGGGCTCCTGACCGCGCCGGCCGGTGCAGCCGGCACACGCGAGGCCGCCGCATGCCGTGGCGGCCGCCGTCCTGCCGGTGGGCAGCACCCCGAGCGGGCACCGGCCCCACCGCCCCCGCGAACTCCCCACGCCGTCCGGCGGCACCGCGGCCGTCCCCCTCCGCGCCGGACCTCCGGGGCCCGCCGCCGCGCCCGGGCCGGCGCGCGGGCACCGTGCCGCCGCGCCCGCAAACCCCTACTCCCACCAAGGACCACCGCATGGAAACCATCTCCCGCCTCGGCGTCGTCGGCTGCGGCCTCATGGGCTCCGGTATCGCCGAGGTCGCCGCCCTCGGCGGTGTCGACGTCCTGGTCGCCGAGTCGTCCCCGGAGGCCGCACGAGCCGGCCGCCGACGTGTCGAAGCCTCCCTCGACCGCGGACTGCGCCGTGGAAAGATCACCGAGGCCGCCCGGGACGCGGCACTCGGCCGGCTCGCCTTCGCCGACGACCTCGGCGCGCTGGCGGACCGTCAGTTCGTCATCGAGGCGGTCGCCGAGAACCGCGCCCTCAAGACCGGCGTCTTCACGACCCTCGACCGGGTGCTCACCGACCCCCGGGCCGTTCTGGCCAGCAACACCTCGTCGATCCCCATAGTCGACCTCGCCGTCAGCACCCAGCGGCCCGAACAGGTCATCGGCATGCACTTCTTCAACCCGGTACCGGTACAGACGCTGGTCGAGATCATCCCCGCTCTCACCACCAGCAGCGACACGGTGGTCCGCACCCGTGCCTTCGCCTCCGGGCACCTGGGCAAGGAGATCGTCGAGGCGAGCGACCGCTCCGGGTTCGTGGTCAACGCGCTCCTGGTGCCCTACCTGCTCGCCGCGGTACGCATGGTCGAGTCCGGATCCGCCGGTGCCGAGGACATCGACCGCGGGATGGAACTCGGCTGCGCCCATCCCATGGGACCGCTCCGGCTGCTCGACCTCATCGGTCTCGACACCGCCCAGTCCGTCGCGGAATCGATGTACGAGGAGTTCAAGGAACCCCTCTACGCCCCGCCCGCACTGCTGCGCCGCATGGTGGCCGCGGGCCGCCTCGGACGCAAGAGCGGCCGCGGCTTCTACGACTACACGGCCTGAGGACCCCCGGCGCGGCTCAGCCGTCCCCGGCCCGCGCGGCCCACAACCCCCGCACGTGTCCCAGGTGCCGGGTCATGACCTCGCGCACGGCCCGCTCGTCGCGGGCCAGCAACGCGTCGAGGAGTTCCAGGTGTTCCTCGGCGGAGGCCAGCAGGCGGCCCGCCTCCACCAATGCGGTCAGCCCGTACAGCCGGGAGCGTGCGCGCAGGTCGGCGACCACCGCGACGAGGTGGGAGTTGCCGGCGAGGGCGAGCAGACCGAGGTGGAAGCGGGTGTCGGCCTCGACGTACGCGATGAGGTCGCCCGCCGCGGCCGCGGTGACGATCTCCCGGGCGGCCGGGCGCAGCGCCTCCAGCGAGGCGCGGTCCGCGGTGCCGGTGAGGGCCACCACGGTGGGGACCTCGATGAGCGCGCGGACGTGGGTGTACTCGTCGAGCTGCCGGTCGGAGACGGCGGTGACCCGGAAGCCCTTGTTGGGGACGGCGTCGACCAGGCCCTCCTTGGCCAGGTCGAGCATCGCCTCCCGCACCGGCGTGGCGGAGACGCCGAAGCGGGTGGCCAGCGAGGGCGCCGAGTACACCTCGCCGGGCCGCAGTTCACCCGCGATCAGCGCGGCCCGCAGCGCGTCGGCGACCCGCTCCCGGTAGCTGCTGCGGCGGCCGCCCAGCCGGGGGAGTGCCGGGGCCTCGCCGTCCGGGGCCGGCCGCTGTGCCATGTCACGCGTCACCGGGGGAGTCTAGAGGACGAAGCCCGCGGGGAACGGGTCGGTGGGATCGAGCAGGTACTGGGCCGTGCCGGTGATCCAGGCGCGGCCCGTGAAGCTCGGCAGCACGGCCGGGATCCCGGCCACCTCGGTCGTGCCGAGCAGCCGGCCGGTGAACCGGGTGCCGATGAAGGACTCGTTCACGAACTCGGTGTGCAGGGGCAGTTCGCCCCGCGCGTGCAGTTGCGCCATGCGCGCGCTGGTTCCGGTGCCGCAGGGCGAGCGGTCGAACCAGCCGGGGTGGATGGCCATCGCGTGCCGGGAGTGGCGGGCGGTGGCGCCGGGCGCGTACAGGTGGACGTGGTGGCAGCCGCGGATCGACGGGTCCTGAGGGTGGACCGGTTCCGCCTCGTCGTTGATGGCCTCCATCAGGGACAGGCCCGCGGCGAGGATGTCGTCCTTGCGGGCGCGGTCGAAGGGCAGACCGAACTCCTCCAGCGGCAGGATCGCGTAGAAGTTGCCGCCGTAGGCGAGGTCGTACGTCACCGTCCGCCCGTCGGCGAGCACGGCCTTGCGGTCCAGGCCCACGCTGAAGGACGGCACGTTGCGCAACGTGACGTTCCGGGCGGCGCCGTCCTCGACCGCGACCTCGGCGACCACCGGCCCGGCCGGGGTGTCCAGGCGGATGGTGGTGACCGGCTCGACGACCTCCACCATGCCGGTCTCCACCAGCACGGTCGCCACGCCGATCGTGCCGTGCCCGCACATCGGCAGATAGCCGGAGACCTCGATGTAGACCACGCCCCAGTCGCAGTCGGGCCGGGTCGGCGGCTGCAGGATCGCGCCGCTCATCGCGGAGTGCCCGCGCGGCTCGTTCATCAGCAACTGCTTGATGTCGTCGCGGTGTTCACGGAAGTACAGCCGCCGCTCGTTCATGGTCGCGCCGGGGATGGTGCCGATGCCCCCGGTGATCACCCGGGTGGGCATGCCCTCGGTGTGCGAGTCGACGGCGTGCAGGACCAGCCTGCTGCGCATGATGTCCCTCCTACTGGGCGAGCCCGTCCGCGACGGCCTTCTCGGTGGCGGCCCGGACGGTGGCCTCCTGCTCGGGCGGCAGCGGCATGCGCGGCGGCCGCACGGGACCGCCGTACCGTCCGACGACGTCCATGGACAGTTTGATCGCCTGCACGAACTCGGTGCGCGAGTCCCAGCGCAGCAGCGGGTGCAGCTGCCGGTAGAGCCGCTCGGCCGTGGCGAGGTCGCCGCCGGTGGCCGCGTGGTAGAGCTCGACGCAGGCGGTGGGCAGCGCGTTCGGGTAGCCGGCCACCCAGCCCTTGGCACCCGCGATGGCGAGTTCCAGCAGCACGTCGTCGGCGCCGATCAGCAGATCCAGCTCCGGGGCGAGTTCGGCGATGCGGTAGGCCCGGCGGACGTCGCCCGAGAACTCCTTCACCGCGTGGATCAGGCCCTCGCCGTGCAGCCGGGCGAGGAGTTCGGGCACGAGGTCGACCTTGGTGTCGATCGGGTTGTTGTACGCGACGACCGGCAGCCCCGCCTCCGCGACCTCCCGGTAGTGGGCGAGCACCGACCGCTCGTCGGCACGGTAGGCGTTCGGCGGCAGCAGCATCACCGCACCGCACCCCGCCTCCCGTGCCTGTTCGGCCCAGCGGCGGGCCTCGGCGGAGCCGTAGGCGGCGACGCCCGGCATGACGCGCTGCCCGCCGATCGCGGCCACGGCCGTCTCGACCACCTTGGCGCGCTCCGCGGGGGTGAGCACCTGGTACTCGCCGAGCGAGCCGTTCGGTACGACACCGTCGCAGCCGTTCTCGACGAGCCAGGCGCAGTGCTCGGCGTACCTGTCGTGGTCCACCCTGAGGTCGTCGTCCAGCGGGAGCGCGGTGGCGACGAGGACGCCGTGCCAGGGGCGGTGGTCGGTCATGAGGGTTCCTCTCCGATGGGGTCTTCGGGAGCTCGGGCCAGTACGCCCAGCGGCACCGGCCGGGCGAACGGCCGCCGGGAAGGGGCGAGTTCGCATCCGGCGAGCCCCGCGACCGCGGGCCCGCACACACGGCCCTGGCACCAGCCCATCCCGGCCCGGGTGAGCAGCTTCACGGTGCGCAGGTCGCCCGCGCCGAGTCCGGTGACGGCCGCGCGGACCTCGCCGGCGGTGACCTCCTCGCAGCGGCAGGCGACGGTGTCGTCCGGGACACGGTCCGGCCAGCGGGCGGGCGGCGCGTACACCGCGTCGACGGCCGCGAAGAACGCCCGCAGCCGGGTACGGGTCCGGGCCGCCGCCGACCAGGCCGCGGGGTCGGGTTCCCGGCCGTGCAGACGGGCGGCGACCGAGCGGCCCGCGATGTGTCCCTCGGCGAGTGCGAGGGCCGCGCCGCCGATGCCGGTGGTCTCGCCCGCCGCCCAGACGCCGGGGACGTCGGTGCGCTGTTCGTCGTCGACGTGCACGTCCGTCCCGTTCAGCGCGCAGCCCAGTGTCTCGGCGAGGTCGGTGTGCGGCAGCATGCCGTGGCCGACCGCGAGGGTGTCGCAGGGGATGCGGTGCTCGACTCCGGGCCGGATCCGTCCGGCGGTGTCCAGGGCGGCGACGGTCACCGCCTCCAGCCGGTCCGTGCCGTGCGCCCGGACGACGGTGCGGCGGGTCAGCACAGGTGTGCGGTGCCGCAGCAGCCGCGCCGCGTACCCGGCGCCCTCGGCGAGCTTGCCGGGCTGTGCGGCGAGCGCCGCAGGCCTGCGCAGGAGGGCTTTGGGGCCGGCGGACTCCACCAGGGCGGCCACGCGCGCGCCCGCCGCCGCGAGGCCGGTCGCCACGGGGAGCAGCAGCGGCCCGGTCCCGGCGACGACGGCCGTCCGCCCCGGCAGCACCAGCCCGCCCTTGAGCATGGCCTGCGCACCGCCCGCGGTGACCACTCCGGGCAGGGTCCAGCCCGGGAAGGGGAGTACGACCTCGTAGCCGCCGGTGGCCAGCAGGACCGCGTCGGCACGCACCGTCGCGGGCTCCTCCTGCGCGGGGCCGCGCAGCGCGTGCACGACGAAGCCGGCGGACCCGCGTTCCACACACCACACGTGGTGGTCCGTCAGATGGCCGACCCGTCCGGCGCCGCGCTGCTCCGCGAGTCCGTCCCGCAGCCGTTCCCAGGTGCGCCACTGGTGGTGCAGCGCCCGGGCACGGCGCGCGCCGAGGGCGGCGGCGGGCTGCCGGTAGAACTGGCCGCCGGCCTCGGGGCCGGCGTCCACGAGGGTGACGCGCACCCCCCGTGCGGCCGCGGCCAGCGTCGCGGCGAGCCCCGCCGGGCCCGCGCCGATCACGGCGAGATGCCCCCGCTCAGCCGTCGCGGCCATCGTGTCCCGTTCCCTCCTGTGTGACGATCACGTCGCCCGGCCGTACGGGCACCAGGCAGGCCCGTTGGTTCGGGCGGTCGTTGACCGTGACCAGGCAGTCGAAGCAGACCCCGATGCCGCAGAACACCCCGCGGGGGCGCCCCTCGCGCCGGGTGGTCCGCCATGCGGTCACACCCGCCGCCCACAGCGCGGCGGCGACCGTCTGGCCGGGGAGGGCCTCGATCGCGCGGCCGTCGAAGGTGACGGTGAAGGCGGGGCCGGGCCGGGCCCGGGCCAACTCCAGCGGATTCACGCCGTGTTCACCCCGTTCGTCGCGAAGCGCTCGGGCCGGAAGGGCGCGAGGGGCAGTTCCGGTGGCGTCCCGGTCAGCACCTGGGCGATCAAGTGCCCTGTCCCGGTGGCGAGTCCGATGCCCGCCCCCTCGTGCCCGCAGGCGTGGAGGAGTCCGGGCACACGCGGGTCGGGGCCGATCGCGGGCAGGTGATCGGGCAGATACGGACGGAAGCCGAGGTAGGACCGCATCGCGCGCACCCGCTCCAGGAACGGGAACAGCCGGGTGGCCCCGGCCGCGAGCGCCCGTACCACGGGCAGGGAGAACGAGCGGTCGAAGCCGACCCGCTCCCGGCTCGCGCCGATGAGGACGGGCCCGGCGGCCGTGCCCTCGACGACCGGCGAGGTCTGCAGCGCGGCCGAGTCGCTGGCTACGTCGGCCACGTAGTCCGCGGCGTACACCTTGTGCCGCACCAGCCGGGGCAGCGGCTCGGTGACCAGCACGAAGCCGCGCCGGGGGAGGACGGGAAGGTGGACGCCGGCGAGGCGGGCCAGGTCACCGCCCCAGCTCCCGGCGGCGTTCACCACGGCGGGCGCGTGGACGTCCCCCCGGTCGGTGCGCACGCCGAGCACCGCGCCCCGGGCCGTGCGCAGCACCCCGGTCACCGTCCACCCGGTGCGCAGCCGGGCGCCCGAGGCGCGGATCAGACGGGCGGCGGCCAGGGCCGGCATGACCTGGGCGTCCTCGGGATAGTGCACGGCGCCGGCGAGCCCGGGCGCCAGCTGGGGTTCGAGGTCGGGAAGCTCGTCCGCGCCGACGGGGACCGCGGTGACCCCGGTGGCCCGCTGGGCGTCGGCGAAGGAGGCAAGTGCGGTGAGATCCCCGGGGGTTGCGGCCACGACGACGCCGCCCTTGGCCTCGTACTCGAACCCCGCGCCGTCCTCACGGGACAGCTCCGACCACAACCGGGCGGACAGCAGGGCGAGTTCCAGCTCCGGTCCCGGTTCCTTGTCGGAGACGAGCAGATTGCCCTCGCCCGCACCGGTCGTGCCGCCGGCCACCGGACCCCGGTCGACGAGGACGACATCCAGGCCCGCCCGCGCCGCGTACAGCGCGCAGGCCGCGCCCGTCATCCCGGCGCCGACCACCACGACATCGCAGGTCAGTCGCTTCGCCACACCAGTACTATGTCACATATCGCTTGCCCCGGACAGGTCTTGACCGGGGCAGGTCTTGACCGGGGCCGGGCTCCGCCGGCGGCCAGTGGGCCGGCGCTCGGCCACCGAACTCACGGGGGACCGTTCCCCGGTCGCCGTGATCCGTCCGCGTGGCGGCGCAGGCGGAAGCGGTGCCCCCGGTGCGTCGAGGACGGTGCCGCGGCGGCCCCGGCGAGTTCCGGGGTCGTCACGCGGACCTTCCGTCCGCCGCACCGGGGGCAGACCGCGTCCGTGAGGGGCGAGCGCAGGGCCCGGCCGGCCTCGTCCACGTACTCCTGTGTGCAGAGCACGGTCGGGTCGGTGAAGAACACCACCTGGAAGACGGCCTGCCAGACGTGGCGGCAGTCCCCGCAGGCGAACACGAACGTCTCGGGCACGGCTCCGGGCACCTCCCCGCTCACCCGGCGCGGTTCCTCGGCCATCGGATCCGGCTCCTTCCGCACGGGCGGCCCACCTCCAGCCCACCGCGCCGCCCGCCGTCCGGCAAGTCGATCCGGGCCGTCGGCGGTCGCCGAGGACGGGCGCGGGCCCGTCAGGGAGTGGCCGCCGGCCCGGCCTCAGCGGGAGGCGCCGTCCACCAGGGCGGCCAGGGCCGAGGCCAGCCGGGACAGTCCGGGTCCGAGGGCGGGTCCACCGGGCTCGGTCATGTAGGTGTCCCGCCGGATCTCCACCATCAGCGCGCTCACCCGCCGGTCCCCGCCGTAGAACTCGAGCGGCACGTACGCGCCGCCGAACGGGCTGTTCAGTCCCGTCTCCCCGCACCGCGCGAACACCTTCCCGGCCAGCGCCGCGAGTTCGGGCGGTGTGTGGAAGGCGTCGGTACCCACGCACACCGGGGGCCGGGGGCCCGCGCCGTGCAGCTCGTAGGGCAGCCCCACGCGGGGATACGAGTGCACGTCGATCACCACGGCCCGTCCGGTCGCGGCCAGCCGCCCGGCCACCGCGTCCGTCATGGCCCGGGCGTACGGCCGGAAGTACCGCTCGACCAGCGGCTCGGGGTCGGTGCCGGCGGGCCGCAGCTCGGTGCGGTGCGTGGTCCGCGTGTACACCGCGCCCATCCCCACCGCGAGCATCTCCTCCCGCTCGTCCGGGAACCGCTCCGGGTCGACGACCAGCCGCGACAGCCGGTTGACGAACCGCCAGGGCGTCACCGAGGCCAGCCCGGCGGCGGCCTCGGCGAGCTCGGCCGTGTGCGCGTCGGTGATGTGGTCCAGCTCCCGCTCCAGCGAGACGTCGTCCAGCACGATCCCCTCCCGCACCGCGTCCGGTATCTCCCGCGCGGAATGCGGGACATGGAGGATCACGGGTGAGTCGACCGCGCCCGGCAGGAGTTCGAAGGAGGGCGGGTGGCTGGGCACTGACGGCTCCGGGGCGTGGTCGGCGGCAGGGGAGACCAGGATGCGGGATCGACGCCGAGCCGCGCCCGCGGCACGGGGAGCCGCGTCACCTCCGGCGACGGGTGTGCCGGCCCACCGTGACGACGACCAGCAACGAGCCGAGGAAAGCCCCGAGGGTGGCGGCGGTGTCATGGGACTGGTAGCCGATGATGGCGAGCATGCCCGGCCGGTTACCCGCGTCCGCCGACGGCATTCCTGGTCGGCAGGGCCCCGTGCGCTTCCGCCCCGGCCGCGCACGCGGCTCCGCCCCGGCCGGGCAGTGCCGACCGGGGCGGAGACGCTGGAGAGGTGACCGGCCCTGGGGCCGCTCGCGTCAGCTCAGGGACGCGAGTGCCTCGTTCCAGGTGGCCGACGGGCGCATGACCGCGTCCGCCTTGGCCTTGTCGGGCTGGTAGTAGCCGCCGATGTCGGCCGAGGAGCCCTGGACGGCGTTCAGCTCGCCGACGATCTTCTGCTCGTTGGCGGTGAGCGTCTCGGCGAGCGGCGCGAAGGCCTTGGCCAGGTCGGCGTCGTCGGTCTGGCCGGCCAGCTCCTGCGCCCAGTACAGGGACAGGTAGAAGTGGCTGCCGCGGTTGTCGATGCCGCCGATGCGACGGGTCGGGGACTTGTCCTCGTTGAGGAAGGTCGCCGTGGCCCGGTCGAGGGTGTCGGCGAGGACCTTGGCGCGGGCGTTGCCGGTGAACTCGGCGTACTGCTCGAAGGACGGCACCAGGGCGAAGAACTCACCCAGGGAGTCCCACCGCAGGTAGTTCTCCTTGACCAGCTGCTGGACGTGCTTCGGCGCGGAGCCGCCGGCGCCCGTCTCGAACAGGCCGCCGCCCGCCATCAGCGGGACGACCGACAGCATCTTGGCGCTGGTGCCCAGCTCCAGGATCGGGAACAGGTCGGTGAGGTAGTCGCGCAGCACGTTGCCGGTGACGGAGATGGTGTTCTCACCGCGGCGGATGCGCTCCACCGACAGCTTGGTCGCCTCGACGGGGGAGAGGATCCGGATGTCCAGGCCCTCGGTGTCGTGCTCCGCCAGGTACTGCTTCACCTTGGCGATCAGGTTGGCGTCGTGGGCGCGGGTCTCGTCCAGCCAGAACACCGCCGGGTCGCCGGTGGCGCGGGCCCGGGTGACGGCCAGCTTCACCCAGTCCTTGATCGGCGCGTCCTTGGTCTGGCAGGCGCGGAAGATGTCGCCGGCGGAGACCGTCTGCTCGATCACGACGTTGCCGGCCTGGTCGACCAGGCGGACCGTGCCGGTGACCGGGATCTCGAACGTCTTGTCGTGGGAGCCGTACTCCTCGGCCTTCTGCGCCATCAGGCCGACGTTCGGGACCGAGCCCATGGTCGACGGGTCGAAGGCGCCGTTGGCCTTGCAGTCCTCGATCACGGCCTGGTAGACGCCCGCGTACGAGGAGTCGGGCAGGACGGCGAGGGTGTCGGCCTCCTGGCCGTCGGGACCCCACATGTGGCCGGAGGTGCGGATCATGGCCGGCATGGAGGCGTCGACGATGACGTCGGAGGGGACGTGCAGGTTGGTGATGCCCTTGTCGGAGTCGACCATGGCCAGCGCGGGCCCCTCGGCGAGCTCGGCCTCGAAGGACGCCTTGATCTCCGCGCCCTCGGGCAGCGACTCGATGCCCTTGAGGATGCCGCCGAGACCGTCGTTCGGGGTCAGACCGGCCGCGGCGAACGTCTCGCCGTACTTCGCGAACGTCTGCGGGAAGAAGGCGCGCACCACGTGACCGAAGACGATCGGGTCGGAGACCTTCATCATCGTGGCCTTCAGGTGCACGGAGAAGAGGACGTCCTCCGCCTTGGCACGGGCGACCTGCGCCGTGAGGAACTCGCGCAGGGCGGCGACGCGCATCACGGAGGCGTCGACGACCTCGCCCTCGCGGACCGGCACGGACTCGCGTAGGACGGTGGTGGAGCCGTCGTCACCCTTGAGCTCGATGCGCAGCGCGCCGGCCTCGGAGATCACCACGGACTTCTCCGTGGAGCGGAAGTCGTCGACACCCATGGTCGCCACGTCCGTCTTGGACTCGGCGGTCCAGGCGCCCATGCGGTGCGGGTGGGACTTGGCGTAGTTCTTCACCGACGCCGGGGCGCGACGGTCGGAGTTGCCCTCGCGCAGCACCGGGTTCACGGCGGAACCCTTGATCTTGTCGTACCGGGCGCGGATCTCGCGCTCCTCGTCGGTCTTGGGGTCGTCCGGGTAGTCCGGCAGCGCGTAGCCCTTGGCCTGCAGCTCGGCGACCGCGGCCTTGAGCTGCGGGATCGACGCCGAGATGTTCGGCAGCTTGATGATGTTGGCCTCGGGCGTCTTGGCCAGCTCGCCCAGCTCCGCCAGGGCGTCGGGGATGCGCTGGTCCTCCTTCAGGTACTCCGGGAAGACGGCGATGATGCGCCCGGCCAGCGAGATGTCGCGAGTCTCCACGTCGACACCGGCCTGCGAGGCGTAGGCCTTGATCACCGGCAGGAACGAATGCGTCGCCAGGGCCGGGGCCTCGTCTGTGTAGGTGTAGATGATGGTCGAGTCAGTCACCGGGTGCTCCGCTCCACGTCTGCAACATTGCTCGACATCAAGATATCTCGTGGCCGCCCCGGGCTCGACAGGGGTCCGGGACTCGGAATCCCTCAGCGGCGGCGGCCCCGGTCCGGGCCGTCCCCACCCGCCACCTCGCGCTCGATCCACCGGCAGATCACGTCCACGACGTAGACCAGTTCGGCGCGGCTGAGCTCCCGGCCCTTGGGGATGCCGTGCCAGCGCCGCAGACAGTTCCGGCAGCAGGTGGCGGTCGCGTGCTGGGCGACGAACACCGGATGCCCGCGGTACGGGGTCTGCTTGCCGTCCTTGACGGGCTCGGCCGGGGCCACCCGCTCGGCGACCAGGTCGTAGGCGTGCCACCGCATCGTGGCCGGGCCCTTCAGCTCGGCGGTGGCCAGCTCCCGCCCGCGCAGCCGGAACCGGGCCCGGAACGGCTGCCGCGAGATCGCGTCCAGCCGCTGGTCGAGCGAGCGGGGCGCGGGGTCGGGGGATTCGGGCGGGCGGTTCATGCTGCTTCGAGGGTAGTGCGGCGGCCGGCTTCGCGAACCGGCCGCCGGGCACGGACCCGCTCGCCTCCCGGTGCCGCGGCGGCCACGGGCGACCGGTGTCAGGAGGCGTTCGCCCCCGACGGCACGTCCTCCCCGCTGCGCTGGTGCGGGATGACCACCGAGCCCTGCTGCAGTGCGACCGTCCGGGTGGGGGCGGGGATGCGGATGCCCTCTTCGCGGTAGCGCCGGTGCAGACGCTTGATGAACTCGTGCTTGATCCGGTACTGGTCGCTGAACTCGCCGACGCCGAGGATGACGGTGAAGCCGATGCGGGAGTCGCCGAAGGTGTGGAAGCGGATGGCGGGCTCGTGGTCCGCGACGGCGCCGGCGACCTCGGTCATCGTCTCGGCGATGACCTCCGTGGTCACCCGCTCGACGTGGTCGAGGTCGCTGTCGTAGCTCACCCCGACCTGCACCAGGACGGTCAGCTGCTGCTCGGGACGGGTGTAGTTGGTCATGTTGCTCTTCGCCAGCTCCCCGTTGGGGACGACGACCAGGTTGTTGGACAGCTGGCGGACCGTCGTCTGCCGCCAGTTGATGTCGACGACGTAGCCCTCCTCACCGGTGTTCAGCCGGATGTAGTCGCCGGGCTGCACCGTCTTGGAAGCGAGGATGTGGATGCCCGCGAAGAGGTTCGCGAGGGTGTCCTGCAGGGCCAGGGCGACCGCCAGACCGCCCACGCCGAGGGCGGTCAGCAGGGGCGCTATCGAGATGCCCAGCGTCTGCAGCACCACCAGGAAGCCGATCGCCAGGACCAGCACCCGGGTGATGTTGACGAAGATCGTGGCCGAGCCTGCGACGCCCGAGCGGGACTGCGTGACGCTCTGCACCAGACCGGCGATCACCCGTGCCGCGGACAGCGTCACCACGAAGATGAGCAGCACCTGCAGGCACTGGTTGGTGTGGTGCTGGACGGTCCGGGTCAGCGGCAGCGCCGCCGCCGCACCGGCCGCGCCCGCCGCGATCGCCGCCCACGGCACCACCGTGCGCAGCGCGTCCACGGCCACGTCGTCGCCGCTCCACTTGGTCCGCTTGGCGTGCTTCGCCAGCCAGCGCAGCAGCGTGCGGGAGGAGAAGGCCACCAGCAGGCCCGCCGCCAGGGCGATGCCCGCGAGGATGAGGTCGTCCAGGGTCAGCGCGCGGTTCACCGGTCACCTCCGGGGTGGGAAGCTGCGGCGAACGGCTTCGCCGACGGCCCAGTGTGAAGAATCGTCACGTTGTCACCTGCTCGTTTGCGGGATGTGCGGTCGCGCCGGGCCGGTTGGACGTCGACGACCGGCGCGACTTTTCATCCTGCCGTATCCGGCACGGCAGTTCGCACGCGTGCGGCCCCTCGGAGCGAGAACGAGCCGTGTCGTCCCTCACGACCGGGTGGCAGAGGGCCCCGCCCTCAGATGACCTTCAGCCGCACCAGCGCCCCCAGTGTCAGCGCGCCCGGCACCAGCGGTACCCACACCGTGATGATCCGGTAGGCGAGGACCACCGCGGTGGCGACGGCCGCCGGGCCGCCCACCGCGACCAGCGCGACGATCAGCGCCGCCTCGACGGAGCCGAGGCCGCCCGGCGTCGGCACGAGGGCCACCGCGGCCGTGGCCGCGAGATAGGCCAGCGCCATGTGCGTGGCCGGCACCGGCATCCCCAGCGACCGCCCCACCGCGGCCAGCCCGGCCGCCTGCAGCGCGGGGAACGCCAGCGAGCCGCCCCACAGGGCCAGCGCCCGGCACGGACGGGAGTGCACCGACCGCGCCTCGCCCAGGGCGGTCCGCAGGAACGAGCACACGGCCCTGCGCAGCCGTCGTACGCACGCCAGCGCGGCCACCGCCGCCAGCAGCACCACGCCCACGGCCAGCAGCAGCGGGCCCACCGTTCCGGCCGGCACCAGGCTGCCCAGCCGGAGCGCGTCGGGGAAGGCGAGCAGCAGCCCGGCCAGCAGCACCAGCCGGCCGACGCACTCCGCCATCATGTACAGCGCGAGTGCGGCCGAGGAGCGGGCGAGCGGCACCCCGCACACGGTCATGAACCGCAGGTTGACCGCGCTCGCGCCGAGCCCGGTCGGCAGCAGGTGGTTGGCCGCGCCGGCCGCGAACTGGGTGGCCAGCAGCCGTCGCCTGGGCAGTGGCTGCACGACGGCACCCTGCCGGGTGAAGGCGGCGGCGACCCAGGTCAGACAGGTGGTGCCGACCGCCGCGAGAAGCCATGGCCAGGACGCCGTGCGCAGGTGTCCGAAGCCGTCGGCGAGCACGGAGCGGTGCCGCACCGCGGCGACGGTGACGAGCAGGAGCGGGAGCAGGCACAGGGCCTGACGGACGGGGACGCGTCGGGGGAGTCGTCCCTGGCGGAGTTCGGGGAGTTGTACCGCTGTCACACCCGGAGAGGGTTTCCGGGCCGCGCCAACGCCGGGTGGCGGTGACGGGGCCGACGGCTTACGGGCGGGAAGCGTCTGTGGGGAGAGCTGCGGGGGAGGGGTCATCGGGTCCTTCGAGGGAGGGGACGTCGGGCGGATATTGACCTCGATCAAGCTTGAGGTCCTACGGTCTGTGCCATGAGCATGGAGACCACCGCGTGGACACAGTTGCACAGCGTGATGAACGCGCAAGCGGAACGACGCCCCTTCGACCGCCGGACACTGCGCCGCATCGGGGCGTTCGCCCGCCCGCACCGCCGCCGCATCGTCTGGTTCGTACTGCTCGGGGTGGTGACCGCGCTGCTCGCCGTGGCGACCCCCGTGCTCGCGGGCCGCGTCGTGGACGCGATCGTGTCGCACGGCGACGAGCGCACGGTCGTACGCCTGGCCGTGCTGATCGCGCTCATCGCGGTCGCCGAGGCCGCCCTCGGGATCCTCGGCAGACGGCTCTCGGCGACGCTCGGGGAGGCGCTCATCCTCGATCTGAGAACGGCTGTGTTCGATCATGTGCAGCGCATGCCGGTCGCGTTCTTCACACGCACTCGTACGGGAGCGCTCGTCTCCCGTCTCAACAACGACGTCATCGGCGCCCAGCGCGCCTTCAGCAACACCCTGTCCGGAGTCGTCAGCAACATCGTCACGCTGCTGCTCACCCTCGCCGTCATGCTCACCCTGTCCTGGCAGATCACCCTGCTCGCGCTGGTGCTGCTGCCGGTGTTCGTGGTGCCCGCCCGCCGGATGGGCAGCCGGATGGCCCGGATGCAGCGGGAGGCGGCCGCCCTCAACGCCGCGATGGGCACCCGGATGACCGAGCGTTTCTCCGCCCCCGGCGCCACCCTGATCAAGCTGTTCGGCCGCCCGGAGGAGGAGTCCGCGGCGTTCATGGACCGCGCCGCGCGGGTGCGGGACATCGGTGTCCGCACGGCCACCGCCCAGTCGGCGTTCATCACAGCCCTGACCCTGGTGTCCTCCCTCGCCCTCGCCCTGGTCTACGGGCTCGGCGGCTGGTTCGCGCTGCGCGGCCACCTGGAGCCCGGCGCGGTGGTGTCGCTGGCCCTGCTGCTGACCCGGCTCTACGCGCCGCTCACCGCGCTCGCCGGGGCCCGCGTCGAGGTGATGTCCGCACTCGTCAGCTTCGAGCGGGTGTTCGAAGTGCTGGACCTGGAGCCGCTCATCGAGGAGAAGCCGGACGCCCGTGAGGTGCCCGAGGGGCCGGTGGCGGTGGAGTTCGACGAAGTCCGCTTCGGCTACCCGTCCGCCGACAAGGTCTCCCTCGCCTCCCTGGAGGAGGTCGCCGCGCTCGACGGCCGCGGCGGTGCCGAGGTGCTGCACGGCGTCACCTTCCGTGCCGAGCCCGGGCAGACGGTGGCCCTCGTCGGCTCCTCCGGTGCCGGCAAGTCGACCGTCGCACAGCTGCTGCCACGCCTGTACGACGTCGACGAGGGTGCCGTCCGCGTCGGCGGGGTCGACATCCGCGACCTGACCGCGGCCTCCCTGCGGGCCACCGTCGGCATGGTCACCCAGGACGGCCACCTCTTCCACGACACCGTCCGCGCCAACCTGCTGCTGGCCCGTCCCGGGGCGAGCGACGACGAACTGTGGGACGCGCTCGGCCGCGCCCGCCTCGACGAGGTCGTACGGTCCCTTCCCGACGGTCTGGACACGGTGGTCGGCGAGCGCGGCTACCGCCTGTCCGGCGGCGAACGGCAGCGCATGACCATCGCCCGGCTGCTGCTGGCCCGCCAGCGCGTCGTCATCCTCGACGAGGCCACCGCCCACCTGGACAACACCGCCGAGGCGGCCGTGCAGGAGGCCCTGACCGAGGCCCTCAGGGACCGCACCGCCCTGGTGATCGCCCACCGGCTGTCCACCGTCCGCACGGCCGACCTGATCCTGGTCGTCGAGGCCGGCCACATCGTGGAACGCGGTACGCACGAGGAACTCCTGGCCGCCGGCGGCCGGTACGCGCAGCTCTACCGCACCCAGTTCGAGAAGCGGGACGCCGAGACCGGGACCGAGGTGGCCGCCGGGGCGTGACCGGTGGCCGACCGGGCGAGAGCGTACGACTGGCCCTGCATCCCCTGAAGGGGAAGACGCCGGGTCAGGAGAACACCCAGGTGACCAGCACCACCGTCCTGCGGTTCACCGACTTCGGTACCAGGGCGAGCGTCGTGGCGCCGCCCGCGTCGGACACCGCGGACGTCACCGACCGGCTGGCGAAGTCGGGCGGGTCCGCGCAGACCGGCTGACCCCCGCACCCCGGGGCCCCCGGGCGCCCCCGGGGTGCCGGAAGGTGTCAGCTGCCGCAGCCTGGATACGCGGTCAACCACGGCAGCACGGCGCGTCCGGAAGGTCATCCACGCCATGGGCAGCGACACGTACGGCGAGAAACAGGACGAGACGGCACCCCCGGCCCCGTACCGTTCCGAAGTCACCCTCCGGGTGAACGGAAAACCCCACACCCTGCTGGTCGACCACCGGCGCGCCCTGCTCGACCTGCTGCGCGAGGACCTCGGCCTCACCGGGGCCAAGAAGGGCTGCGACCACGGCCAGTGCGGGGCCTGCACGGTCCTGGTCGACGGGCGCCGGGTCAACGGCTGCCTGCTGCTCGCCGTCTGTCTCGACGGCAGCGAGGTGACCACCGTCGAGGGCCTCGCGGGCGACGGGGAGGAACCGCACCCCCTGCAACGGGCCTTCCTGGACCGCGACGCCTTCCAGTGCGGGTACTGCACACCGGGCCAGATCTGCTCCGCCCTGGGCGTCCTCGCCGAGGCCGCCGCCGGTCACCCCTCGCACGTCACCGACCCGGCGGCCCCCTCCGGCCGCCCCGTACCGCTGGACCGGGCCGAGATCCGCGAGCGGCTCAGCGGAAACCTCTGCCGCTGCGGGGCCTACCCGCGCATCGTCGACGCCGTGGAGGACGTGAACCGGTGAAGCCCTTCGGATACGTACGGGCCCGCAGCGTCGAGGAAGCGGCCGAGGCGTACGCCGCGCACTCCGGCGCCCAGTACCTCGGCGGTGGCACCAACCTCGTGGACCTGATGAAACTCGGGGTGGCCGGTCCCGCCGTCCTGGTCGACGTCAGCCGGCTGCCCCTGGACACCGTGGAGGAGCTCGACGACGGCTCCCTGCGCGTCGGCGCCACCGTCCGCAACAGCGACCTCGCCGCCCACCCCCTGGTCCGCGACCGCTACCCCGTACTGTCCCAGGCGCTGCTCGCGGGAGCCTCCGGCCAGCTGCGCAACGCCGCCACCACCGGCGGCAACCTGCTGCAGCGCACCCGCTGCCCCTACTTCCAGGACCTGTCCAAGCCCTGCAACAAACGCGTCCCCGGCACCGGCTGCGGCGCCCGCGACGGCGTGCACCGCGACCACGCGGTCCTCGGCCACTCCCCGCAGTGCATCGCCACCCACCCCTCCGACATGGCCGTCGCCCTGGCCGCCCTCGACGCCCGCGTCGAGCTGTACGGCACCGAGGGCACCCGCAGCCTGCCGGTGGCCGACTTCCACCGGCTGCCCGGCGACCACCCCGAACGCGACACCGAGATCCGGCCCGGCGAGCTGATCACCGGCGTGGTCCTCCCGGCCGCCACCGCCGGGGCCCCCTCCGCCTACCGCAAGGCCCGCGACCGGGCCTCGTACGCCTTCGCCCTCGCCTCCGTCGCCGTAGTGCTGCGGGTCGCCGACGGCAGGGTCACCCAGGTCGGCCTGGCCTTCGGCGGGCTGGCGCACCGGCCGTGGCGGGCCCGGCTGGCGGAGGAGGCCCTGCTGGGAGCGGCCGCCACCCCGCCCGCCTTCGAAGGCGCCGTCGACCTGGAACTCGACGCCGCCGAGCCCCTGCGCGACAACGCCTACAAGGTGCCCCTCGCCCACAACCTGGCCCTGGACGTCCTGAACCGGCTTGCGCCGACGCCCGTGGGGAGCTGAACCGGATGCCACAGGAGGACACCATGGCCCGCACCGGCACCGCCCTGGGCGCCCCGGCCGAGCGCCGGGAAGGCCGGGAGAAGGTCACCGGCCGGGCCCGCTACGCCGCCGAACACCACCTGCCCGGCCGCGTCCACGCCTGGCCCGTGCCCGCCACCGTGGCCCGCGGCCGGGTCATCGCGGTCGACGACGCCGCCGCCCGCGAGGTCCCGGGCGTGCTGGCCGTGCTCACCCACGAGAACGCATCCCGGCTCACCGAACCCGAGGACGCCACCCTCGCCGTGCTGCAGAACCCCCGGGTGCCGCACCGCGGCTGGTTCGTCGCCCTGGTCGTCGCCGACACCCCGGAGGCGGCCCGCGCCGGCGCACGGGCGGTCCGGATCACGTACGACGCCGAGGAGCACGACGTCACCCTCCGGCCGGAGCACCCCGGCGGCTACGAGCCCGAGGAGGCCAACGGCCAGCCCGCCCGGACCGAACACGGCCACCCCCACGGTGCCTTCGCGGCCGCCCCGGTCCGCGTGGACACCCAGTACACCGTGCCGCCCCTGCACAACCACCCCATGGAGCCGCACGCCACCACCGCCCACTGGGACCGGGCCCGGGACCGCCTCACCCTGTACACCTCCAGCCAGGGCGGCACCACCGTCCGCTCGGTGCTCGCAGGGATGTTCGACATGCCGGAGGACCACGTCTCCGTCGTCGCCGAACACGTCGGCGGGGGCTTCGGATCCAAGGGCACCCCGCGCCCCGACGTGGTCCTCGCCGCCCTGGCCGCACGCCACACCGGCCGCCCCGTGACCGTCAACCTCCCGCGCAAGTACCTGGCGGCCGTGGTCGGCCACCGCGCCCCCACCCTGCACCGGCTGCGTCTCGGCGCCACCGCCGACGGCCGCCTCACCACGCTGCTGCACGAGGTGACCACGTACACCTCCCGCGTACGGGAGTTCGTGGAGTCGGCGGCGGTCCCCGCCCGGGTCATGTACGCCGCCCCCCATATGCTCACCGCCCACCGGGTCGTCCCGCTGGACGTGCCCGGCCCCTCCTGGATGCGGGCCCCCGGCGAGGCGCCCGGCATGTACGCCCTGGAGTCCGCGATGGACGAGCTCGCCGACGCGCTCGGCGAGGACCCCGTGGAGCTGCGGATCCGCAACGAGCCGGACGCCGAGCCCGACAGCGGCAAGCCGTTCAGCAGCCGGCACCTCGTTCAGTGCCTGCGCGAGGGCGCCCGCCGCTTCGACTGGGCCCACCGCGACCCGCACTCCGGGGCCCGGTCCGAGGGCCCGCTGCTCATCGGCACGGGTGTGGCCGCGGCGACCTACCCCGTCGTGGTCTTCCCCTCCACCGCCTCGGCCCACGCGCTGCCCGACGGAACCTTCCTGGTACGGGTGAACGCCGCCGACATCGGCACCGGCGCCCGCACCGTCCTCGCCCAGGTCGCGGCGGACGCCCTCCGGGTGCCGCTCGACCGGGTGCGCACCGAGGTCGGCAACAGCGACCTGCCGTCCGCCTCGCTGGCCGGCGGCTCCTCCGGCACCGCCTCCTGGGGCTGGGCCGTGCATGAGGCGTGCACCCGGCTCGCCGAGCGCCTGGCCGGCCACACCGGGCCGCTGCCCGGCACCGGCCTGGTCGAGCGGGCCGACACCTCAGGCCGGGCCGACGCCGACAGTCCGTACGCCCGCCACGCCTTCGGCGCCCACTTCGCCGAGGTCACCGTGGACACCGTCACCGGCGAGGTCAGGGTGCGCCGGCTGCTCGGCGTCTACGCGGCCGGGCGGATCCTCAACGCCCGCACCGCCCGGTCCCAGTTCGTCGGCGGCATGACCATGGGACTCGGCATGGCGCTGACCGAGGGCAGCACCCTGGACGCGGCCTTCGGCGACTTCACCGAGTCCGACCTCGCCTCCTACCACGTGCCCGCACACGCCGACGTCCCCGACATCGAGGCCCACTGGATCGACGAGGACGACCCCCACCTCAACCCCATGGGCAGCAAGGGCATCGGCGAGATCGGCATCGTCGGCACCGCCGCCGCCGTCGGCAACGCGGTCCACCACGCCACCGGCGTCCGCTTCCGCGAACTGCCGCTCACCCCGGACCGTGTGCTGACCGGTCTGTCGGGGCCGTGACACCGCCCGCCTAACACCGTTTGCGGCCACCCCGCTCCTGGCGTTGCGTTGAACCGGAAGGATCCCACAGCGGCGCGAGGGAGCGGCGATGATCGAGGCGCGACAGCTGACGAAACGGTACGGGGAGAAGGCGGCGGTCGAGGAACTCGACTTCGTGGTCAGACCCGGTACGGTCACCGGCTTCCTGGGCCCCAACGGCGCGGGCAAGTCCACCACCATGCGCATGATCGTCGGACTGGACGCACCCACCAGCGGCAGCGTGACCGTGAACGGCAGGCGGTACGCCGAACACCGGGCGCCGCTGCAGGAGGTCGGCACCCTCCTGGAGGCCGGGTCCGTCCACCCGGGCCGCTCCGCCTTCGACCACCTGATGGCCCAGGCCCACACCCACGGCATCCCACGCCGCCGGGTGGAGGAGGTCATCGAGCTCACCGGTCTGCGGGCCGTGGCCAAGCGGCGCGCCGGCGCCTTCTCCCTCGGCATGGGCCAGCGCCTGGGCATCGCCGCCGCCCTGCTGGGCGACCCCGCGACCCTCATGCTCGACGAGCCGGTCAACGGGCTCGACCCCGAAGGCGTGCGGTGGATCCGCACCCTGCTCACCCGGCTCGCGTCCGAGGGCCGTACCGTCTTCGTCTCCTCGCACCTGATGAGTGAGATGGCCCAGGTCGCCGACCATCTGATCGTCATCGGCCGCGGACGCCTGCTGGCCGACACCACGGTGCGGGACCTGGTACGCCGGGCCGGGGGCGACACCGTGACGGTCGCCTCCGACCGGGCCGACCGTCTGCGCGAGATCCTCTCCGGCCCCGGAGTGGAGATCACCGGCGCGGTCGGCTCCGAGGAACTGCAGGTCACCGGTCTGTCGGCGCGCGCCATCGGCCTCCGGGCCGCCGAGCACGGCATCCCGTTGTCCGAGCTCAGCTCCAGGACCGTCTCCCTGGAACAGGCGTTCATGGACCTGACCGGCGACGCCGTCGAATACCAGGGCGCCACCACCCTCGACACCCCCCGGAGCACCGCATGAGCCAGACCGCCCTGACCGGGAGCCCCACGCCGGCACCCGCACCCGCCCCCGCGCCGCGCCCGCCGTACCGGGTCACCGCACGCCGCGTGCTGCGCTCGGAGTGGGCCAAACTGTGGTCCCTGCGCTCCACCTGGATCACTCTGGGGCTGGGCCTGCTGTTCCTGGTGGGCTTCGGTGTGATCGCCGCCGTGCACTACCAGGCCGACTACACCTCGGGCAGGCAGATGCGCCCCTACGACGCGCACGCCACCGCCCTGAGCCTCTCCGTCTTCGGCACCAACTTCGCCCAGCTCGCCCTGGGCGTACTGGGCGTGCTGGCCACCGCCGGCGAGTACTCCACGGGCACGATCCGCTCGACACTCGCGGCGGTCCCCCGCCGCCTGCCGGTGCTGTGGTCGAAGGCCGCGGTGCTCGGCCTGGTCGCCCTGGTCGTCGCCACCGCCGGGGTGTTCACCGCGTTCCCGATCGGTGCGGGCGTGGTCTCCGGCACGCCCGCGGCCCTGTCGCTGTCCCACCCGGGTGTCGTCCGCGCTCTGCTGGGCGCGGGCCTCTACCTGGGCCTGGTCGCCGTGATCGGCGTCGCCCTGGGAGCGCTGCTGCGCTCGGTGGCCGGCGGTATCGCCGTCCTGGTCGCCTCGCTGATGCTGCTGCCCGGCCTGGTCTCCCTGCTGCCCAGCTCCTGGCAGGACGACATCAGCGAGTTCCTGCCCAGCAACGCCGGTGAGTCGATGTTCGCGCTGACCCACGACTCGACGAGCCTGCCGCCCGCCGCCGGGCTCCTCGTCCTCCTCGCTTGGACCGCACTGGCACTCACGGGCGCCGCGTACCGCCTGCTGCACACCGACGCCTGACGCTCACGTCGATGCCGGACTCGGCACCCGCCGCGAGCACCGGTTCCGCGTCGACGCCGGTGAGCGGCAGGACCCGGAGCCGGGAGCCGGCCAGC
>NZ_JBSFIK010000052.1:0-60689 GCF_053597535.1 Streptomyces sp. NPDC001348
CCTGATGATCACCGGTCTCGTGCCTGTGCTGTTGCCGCGTCAACTCCCGCTCAACGCGGACGATCCACCCAATCCCGGAACTTGAAACCGCCCTGCACCCGCCCTGGATCAGCCCAAGAGAGAGGTGGCCTCGAGTATCGCCCACCCCCAGTCCGACCGTGATTCGGTTACTTCCACTGCTTGCTCGAACGGCAGCCCCTGAAAGTACTCCCGACTCACACAGTTCACGCCAGGGACAGCACGGATTTCCTGCAACAGATTCGCTTCAACCCTCTCCGGCTGCTGAATCGGAACGGACACCCATGCATCAACCAGGGCGCAGCCGTGCACGGCAGCGATGCTCTCGTGGTGCCGGATGCGCTTCAGCCACTGATCCGGGCCGGCGGGTGAACGGCCGGAGCCAACCCGCCCCACCTTCACATACTGGTCGACACCCTGAAACTCCACCAGGTAGATGCGGCTTCCTCGCAACCAGCGACCATCAGCTGAGACCGCCTCCTTCAGCACCCTTTGGCTCATATTTTGCATGTATTGAGGGAAGGGCGGCCTGATGGGCCCCTTGCGCAGACGGACTACCGCCCGCTTCTTCAGAGCGGCTCGGCGTTCTCGATACGTGGCGGGCATCGCGCCTGGCACGCAGTCACGGATGGTCGAATGCATGGACACAGTGTCGCGGATGATCCCGACAACCAGTGCTCACTACGGTCTTCGGCCGATCTAACGGTCTCAACGAAAATAGTCCGACCAGGTCAGCGGTCGAGGATCGACTCACTTCGTTGAGACAGGACACCCGCTGTCACCCTGTCTCCGTGACAGTGGCCTTCCCGCCGGCACCTCGCCGACGTCACGGAACCGAAGGTCGAGGCCGCTCAAGTCTCCTCAGCGACAGGTCTCGCATACGCCCGGCGCTTCCCCCAGGTCCGTACTCCGGCGGCGACGACGGCGAGAGTGATGGTTGCGAGCCCCGAGGCGGCCAGCACCTGCCGGGGCCCCATGGCGGCGCTGAGAGG
Source organism: Streptomyces sp. NPDC001348 (assembly GCF_053597535.1). NCBI lineage: Bacteria > Bacillati > Actinomycetota > Actinomycetes > Kitasatosporales > Streptomycetaceae > Streptomyces > Streptomyces sp. NPDC001348. The sequence continues at coordinate 1,011 of NZ_JBSFIK010000052.1, forward strand.
GCCGCCGAGCGCGGTGCCCACCGGGGAGGCGGTGAGAAGGGCGGCACCCCGGACGGCCAGGACCGTGGTCAGCCAAGCCGCCGGGGTGCGGTCCTGGAACAAGGTGTAGGACAGTGCGGTGAAGGGTCCGTAGATCATGCCGCCGAGCGCAAAGCACACCAGGGAGATTCCGGCCGACACACCCAGGCCGAAGGGCACGAGCACCAGACCCCAGCCCGCGACGATGCCCAGGGTGACCGGCCACAGCGGAAGCCTGCCCAAAGCACCGGCCGTCAGTCCGCCAAGGACGGCACCCGACCCGAACAGGGTCCAGTACAACCCGAGAAGGCTCGCGCCCGAATGAAGGTCATCGGTGACGTGCAAGGGAAGCGCGACCTCCACCGGCCCGTAGAGGAAGTTGAAGAACCACGTCAACGCGAGAACCCCGAGAAGCTCGGGCTGCCTGCGCAGCAAGTGCAGGCCGGCGGCCGATCGGCCGGTGCCGGCCGGCGCAGGTGCCTCCACCGCCTCGGCCACGTCGGCCGTCCGACCGACCTGGACGGCGAGGACGGCGAAGGACAAGGCGTCGAGGCCGATGATCCAGGCCGGCCCGACGGCCGCCGCCAGGAATCCGGCGAGTGCGGGCCCCACGATGACGGACGCCGAGGAACTCGAACTGACCAGCGCGTTCGCCGCCAGGCGCTGATCCGGCGGAAGCATCCGGGAGAGCAGGGCGTACTTCCCGGCACCACCCCAGGCATGCAGCACCGACGACCCGGCCAGCAGTACGACATAGACGACCGGGTGCAACACTCCGGCCGCCCAGGCCAACGGCACGCACCCGAGAAGCGACGCACGGAGCCAACTGTCCGCGGCCAGTAACCGCCGAGGAGCCAGGCGCCTCAGCCAACGGCCGAAGACCAGCGCTCCAGCGGCCCCCGGAAGGGCATGGGCGGCGACCGCGGCACCGACGACCAGCCCCGACCGGCCAGGAGGCGCGATCACGACGGCCAACCACGCCACGGCGACCACACTCATCCCGTCACCGAGGTCGGAGGCCGCCAGGGCCGGCAAGATCCGCCGGAACCCGGCGTGGGCGAACAACGGCCGATACGTCGGCGGCAACAAGCGGGTTGTCGTGGAAAGAGGCACCGCGTCAGACTCGTGGTTCAAGCGCGCTTGAAGTCAAGGGGGAGCAGTGCGAGAACTGGGCATCGGTGATCTCGCGCGGCAGGTCGGGATGCGGCCCTCGGCGTTGCGCTACTACGAGAGCGTCGGCCTGCTGCCACCCGCCCGGCGCGTCACAGGCCGGCGCGTCTATCCGGCCAACACCCTGCGGCGGATCGCCCTGATCAAAATGGCGCAGCGGGCCGGATTCACCCTCGCCGAGATCCGCCAGTTGCTGGACACCGACGCCAACCGAGGCGCCACCAGGCAATGGCGCACTCTCGCCGAGCGCAAGATCCCCGAACTGGACCGGTTCATCCAGGAGACGCAAGCCCTGCGCAACGCCGTCGCCGACTGCCTCGTCTGCGGGTGCATGAACTTCGACAGCTGTCAGCTGCTCTCGCCCGGCACGCCGGAAGACGACGCCTGAGACCGGCTTCCGGCGACACAGGCGGGGTATCCGGGTTGAGCGGCACTCAGACCGGTGAGCACAGAAGGAGGCAGACATGCCGCTCACGTTCCGCAAGAGCTTCCGGATCCTGCCCGGCGTCCGGCTGAACATCAACCGGCACTCCTGGTCCATCACGACCGGCGGCAGGCACGGCCCGCGCCACACCCACAGCAGTACCGGACGTAATACGACATCCATGGATTTGCCGGGTCCTTTCGGGTGGCGTCGCACCCGCTCGACCAGGGGTGATTGACGGGACATCACCCGAACGGACCCCCCAACGGGCGCCATCTCATATCTGAGATAACCTCAACCCCATGGCAGACGACTACCTCGTACGCATCGGCAAGCTCATCCGTGACGCGCGGCACCACCGAGGCTGGACGCAGGCACAGCTCGCGGAGGCGCTCGGCACCAGCCAGAGCGCCGTCAATCGCATCGAGCGCGGCAACCAGAACATCAGCCTTGAGATGATCGCCCGAATCGGTGAAGCCCTGGACAGCGAGATCGTGTCGCTGGGCTACGCGGGCCCGATGCATCTGCGCGTGGTCGGCGGACGCCGGCTCTCGGGCGCCATCGACGTCAAGACCAGCAAGAACGCCTGCGTAGCGCTGCTGTGCGCCTCGCTGCTCAACAAGGGGCGCACGGTGCTGCGCCGGGTGGCGCGCATCGAGGAGGTGTACCGCCTTCTGGAGGTGCTCAACTCCATCGGGGTCCGCAGCCGCTGGATCAACGACGGTGTCGACCTGGAACTGGTGCCGCCGGCCGAGCTGGACATCGCGGCGATCGACGCGGAGGCGGCGGTCCGCACCCGGTCCATCATCATGTTCTTCGGCCCCCTGCTGCACCGCATGGACCGCTTCAAGCTGCCGTACGCCGGCGGCTGCGACCTGGGCACGCGGACGATCGAGCCGCACATGATCGCGCTGCGCAGGTTCGGGCTGGACATCGCGGCGACCGAGGGTCAGTACCACGCGGTGGTGGACCGCTCGGTGCGGCCGGTCCGGCCGATCGTGCTGACCGAACGCGGAGACACCGTCACCGAGAACGCGCTGCTGGCCGCCGCCCGGCACGACGGCGTCACGGTCATCCGCAACGCCTCCTCCAACTACATGGTCCAGGACCTCTGCTTCTTCCTGGAGGCGCTGGGAGTCAAGGTCGAGGGCATCGGCACCACCACACTCACCGTGCACGGTGTACCGGACATCGACGTCGACGTGGACTACTCCCCCTCGGAGGACCCGGTCGAGGCGATGAGCCTGGTGGCCGCCGCCGTGGTCACCGAGTCGGAGCTGACGGTGCGTCGGGTGCCGATCGAGTTCCTGGAGATCGAGCTGGCCGTCCTGGAGGAGATGGGCCTCGACCACGACCGCAGCCCGGAGTACGTCGCCGACAACGCCCGCACCCGGCTGGTGGACCTCACCGTCCGGCCCTCCAAGCTGGAGGCGCCGATCGACAAGATCCACCCCATGCCGTTCCCCGGGCTGAACATCGACAACGTCCCGTTCTTCGCGGCGATCGCCGCGTCCGCCCAGGGCCAGACGCTGATTCACGACTGGGTCTACGACAACCGCGCGATCTACCTGACCGACCTCAACCGCCTCGGTGGACGGCTCCAGTTGCTCGACCCGCACCGCGTCCTGGTGGAGGGCCCGACCCGCTGGCGCGCCGCCGAGATGATGTGCCCGCCCGCGCTGCGGCCCGCCGTGGTCGTCCTGCTGGCGATGATGGCCGCCGAGGGCACGTCGGTGCTGCGCAACGTGTACGTCATCAACCGGGGGTACGAGGACCTCGCCGAACGGCTGAACTCGATCGGGGCGCAGATCGAGATCTTCCGGGACATCTGAGGATCCTCGGAAAACGCGTCGCCAGTCCCCTGATGACCTGTGAAACGCGGGTGTGGAGGGGACGTGGCGGCGCCTCCGGGACTTTCCCGGGACCATGGGCCCACCTTGAGGACACGTACGGACCGAGCGGAAAGGCCGCCCGACGACGGCGACCTGTCCCGCTCACTCATCGTCGGCCGATCCGGCCCACGAGGTCGTCGGTCAGCGGGTACGGTCGTTCAGCGGGAAGAAGCCCCCGTGCCGCGTCTTCGTCACCTGCGACGACCGCCGCATGCACCGCTTGGGCGAGTGGCGTCACATCCCGGATCGACGTGATCCAGTCGTCCACGTACCGGTCCACGGCCTCGCCCGACAGCCCGATCTGGATGGCACGATGGGGCAGCGGATTCAGCCCGAAGTCACGCTCGGGATCCCATTGGACCCGGACGGGACTGGTCCGCAGCGCTTCCCGCCAAGCCGCTTCCGTGGCGAAGCGGGTGCGGTCGAAATGGCTGAGGCAGGCGTTCGCGAGGGCCCACTCGAAACCCTCTCTCGTGATGTCGATGGCGAGGACCCGCTCCTGGCCGGGCTTGGTCGCCCAACCGCAGCGGTACATCATCCAGAGGAACGACGGCTTGATCCACGTCATGCGCGCCCGTTTGAACGGATCGACGAAGGTGCCAGCCCGAAGGGCGGGCGCGGCGATGCTGTCGGCATACGCCTGGTAGACGGTGATGACCTCGTCGTCGAAGACCGCCCGGACCTGGTGCGAGGGCGTCGTGTCGCTCATGCGGACTGTTCCTGCGCCCAGGAATCGGACTTGGTCACCACCGGGTCGGCGAGGGACTCCGCGCCACAGGTGTACAGGAGCCAGCGCAGTTCCTCCCAGGAGAACGGCTCGCCCCACGTGTCCAGCCATACGTTCAGCCGCCCACTGCCGTCGGCAGAGTGCGTGAGATCCCAGAATGCCCAGCCCCTCGCCTCCAGTTCGGGGTCGAAGCGGGAGAGCCAGTCCTGGATCTCCCAGGGCCCGTCACCGGTCCGCTCGGTGTAACGCTCCCGTCCGTCGACGGCGAACGGGTCGGCGGCAGCACCGCCCTCGCAAATCTGCACGAACCAGCCGGGAAGGGTGTCCACACGCAGCTCGTCCTCGTCGAAGTCCGCGTGCGCGGCAAGGGCGAACACCGCGGCGAAGACACCGCGCCACCTGTTGGCGTACGCCTCGGGATCACCATTCGGTTTCACCGCGACATGGGCGAGGACAGGGGTGTCAGGGTCACTTTCGGGCCGTCCGGAAACCCGGGCGAATTCTCGCTCCACACCCTCGATCCCGTGCAGCACATCTCCTACTTTCACCCGAAATCCTGAACAATTTTACCAGACCCGGGAATGACGACCTTGCGCATTTTGTCGATCACTTCCCCAGGCAGTCCATACAGGTCAGGCCCCATTGTGGGGTCCGATATCTCCGGGTAATACTTCTTCAGCTGCTTCCACTCCTGCTTGGTGAAGCCCCGATCTGGCCGAACGGGTTCGATGCTCAGACGGCCGGCGGTCGACAAGATCCAGCCCATGCCGTTCCCCGGCCTGAACATCGACAACGTCCCGTTCTTCACGGCGATCGCCGCGTCCGCCCGGGGCCAGACACTGATCCACGACTGGGTCTACGACAACCGCGCGATCTACCTGACCGACCCCAACCGCCTCGGCGGACGGCTCCAGTTGCTCGCCCCGCACCGCGTCCTGGTCGAGGGCCCGACCCGCTGGCGTGCCGCCGAGGGACCTCGCCGAACGGCTGAACTCGATCGGGGCGCAGATCGAGATCTTCCGGGACATCTGAAAGCTGCGGGATTCGGTGCTTCGAACGGCCGTGGCGGGCCACGATGGACGTGGCCCGCCACGCGGGTTGCTGGACTGTGGATCGGTTACGGGATGAAGCCGTAGTCCAACTGCTTGACGAGGCTGGTCCTGTCGCCTTTCAGGGACAGCAGGAGCGTGCGGGCCAGGGTGCCGCCGAAGCGGGTCCCGCCGTCGGCGGTCGGGACCGTGTCGATGAAGCTCTCCACCAGCCCGTTGGGCATCACGTAGTGCGAGTACTGCTGCGTCGGGGCGTCCTCCGGGTTGCCCAGGACCAGTGCGCTGTCATTGAGCGGCTTGTAGTCGCTGCGCAGGGACGGACCGGCGAACCCGTAGAGGCCGTCCCAGCCGCTCAGCCCCGGCGCGAACGTGAACTTGTGGCTGATGGTGAACAGGTAGTACTTGCCGTGGCGGATGACCAGGTGAGGCCGTTCGGTCTGCTGGTTCACACAGTTGGCCGACAGCAGCGGGGGCTGCAGCCGCCACTTGCCCATGCTGTCGCTGTCAGCCGTGGCCAGCCCGATGTTGCCCGTGTAGTACTTCGCGTTCTCCGGCACCTCATGGCCGGGCGGGACGTCACCTATGTCGCGCCTGGTGCACCGGTAGCTGCCGGCGACACCGGCCGTATTGCCCTCGAACAAGATGTGGATCTTGCGGTCCCTCGGGTCCCGGAAGACGAACGGGTCGCGGAAGGCGTAGATGATCGGGCCCGCCTGGGACTGTTGCATGGTCTGGTACAGCTTGCCGTCGGCCTCGGCGATGATGCGGTGGTTGCGGAACCCGTCGAACCACACGTGGGTCCTGTCCGCGTGGATCCGGCCGCTCGCCATCGCCAGGCGCTGCAGGGGATCGTTGGGGTCGACCCCACCGTTGTCGCGTCCGGAGGCAGTGTAGAAGGAGTACACCTTGTCGCCGACGAGCGCCGCCGAGCCGGCCCACTGACGTGAGCCGAACGCGGTGCCGGGCTGGAACAGGTCGCCGCCGTACTTCCAGCTCTTGGCGTCACGCGAGTAGTAGTAGCCGATCTTCGCGTACCAGTGCCGGTCACCGAAGGGGACCGAGCGCGGGGCCGTCAGCGCGAAGATGACGTGCCAGCCCTTGTAGGTGGCGGTCTTCGTGTCGAGCCTTGTCAGCGGCCAGGTGTCCCACTGCCACACCTTGTCGCTGATCACCGGAAAGTCGGGCGACACACGGGGGGCGGTGTTGGTCTTGTCCTGCCGGAGCTTCAACGCGTCCGCGCGGGACCAGACGGCGGTGTAGTCGTCGTCCGCGCCGTACTGCCGCGTTCCCGTCCGGGACGAGGCCGGTGTGTCGGCGGAAGCCGGTGTCGCCACACCGCCCAGCGCCGCGATGGCCACTAAAGCCGTGGCCACCCGGAGCAGCACTCTTCGTGCTCTGCGCATGCGTCGTCCTTCCCCAAGAGGGTGGTCGAATGGAACAGAACCGGAAGCGATCGAATGCGCGGTTACCCCCCTTCTCGCGAGGCACTCCCCCCACCTCTCGCCCTCGTCGATGAACTTCCGGTTCCGGGGAGCTGACAGGCAGGCAACTTCCCGACAGGGCAATCACGGGACGGCGTGGAACTGGTTCGACTGCCGACGATCAGGCCCCGGTGGTGGTCGTGCGGCGAGGCACGACCACCAGCCAGGCGCCTTCCGCTTTCCGCACGTGATCGTTTGATTCGGTTCGGCCGGGCTGGGCGGGCCGCGCCGGGCAATTCCGCCTGAACCGTTGACGCGTGGCGGGATCCCGCGCATCATCGGGCCACTCGATGTCATCGTTGACACCAGTCAACGATGACACTCCTGGTCGGCTGCGTGGACGCCGACCGGGTGTCACTTCCGGTCGGTCCGCGCCGAGTTCCAGGCTCGGCACAGTGGAGCCACAGCACAGGAGGCACCATGAGCTCTGGACATGTGTCCCGGGAGGCCTGCGTGCGGATGCTGGCGGCGGTGGCGACCGTCTGCGCCCTGTCCGCCACTCCGCTCACCCCTCAGGAGCTCGCCGCCGACATCCCGCCGTACTCCGAGACCTACCGGCCCCAGTTCCACTTCACCCCGGAGAAGAACTGGATGAACGACCCCAACGGCCTTGTGTACTACGAGGGCGAGTATCACCTCTTCTACCAGTACAACCCCAACGGCAACTCCTGGGGTGACATGTCCTGGGGCCACGCGGTGAGCACGGACCTCGTGCACTGGAAGCAGTTGCCACTCGCCCTGTCGTACGACGACAACGAGATGGTGTTCTCCGGCAGCGCGGTCGTCGACTGGGACAACACCACCGGGTTCGGCACGAAGACGAACCCGCCCATGGTCGCGATCTACACCAGTCACAACAAGAGCACAGGCATCCAGGCACAGTCGATCGCCTACAGCACCGACCGCGGCCGTACCTGGACCAAGTACCAGGGCAATACCGTCATCGACATCGGTTCCAAGGACTTCCGCGACCCCAAGGTCCAGTGGTACGAGCCGACGAAGAGCTGGCTCATGACGGTGTCGCTGTCCGCCGAGCACAAGGTGCGGTTCTACTCGTCGAAGAACCTCAAGGACTGGGAGTTGCAGAGCGAGTTCGGGCCGGCCGGCGCGACGGGCGGCGTGTGGGAGTGCCCCGACCTGTTCCCCCTCGCGGTCGACGGGGACCCGAACAAGGTCAAGTGGGTCCTGATCGTCAACATCAACCCCGGTGGTATCGCGGGCGGTTCGGCCGCCCAGTACTTCGTCGGCGACTACGACGGCAAGAAGTTCACCCCCGAGGACGAGGGCGCCTACACCCCTCCCACCGGCACGGTGGTGCAGGACTTCGAGAGCACGGACTTCGGGTCGTGGACGACCACCGGCACCGCCTTCGGCACGGCGCCGGCAGCCGGGACGCTGGACGGACAGGGGACCGTCTCCGGCTACGACGGCAAGGGCCTCGCCAACAGCTTCCACTCGGGCGACGGCACCACCGGCGCCCTGACCTCGCCCTCCTTCACCGTCGACAGCAAGTACCTGAACTTCAAGGTCGGCGGTGGTCGGCACCCGCACGTGGACGGAACCGTCATGGAGCAGGGCCCGCCACCCGCGGGTCCGGTCCTCGCCGACTTCGAGGGCGGCACCTACGGTGGTTGGACGGCCACCGGGGACGCCTTCGGCACCGCACCGGCCACCGGCACCCTTCCCAGCCAGCAGGAAGTCTCCGGCTTCCTGGGAAGCGGCCTGGTCAACAGCTACCGGAACGGCGACTCCACCACCGGCGCCCTCACCTCACCCGAGTTCACCATAGACAAGGACTACGTCAACTTCCTGGTCGGCGGCGGCAACCACCCCGTCGGCTCCGACAACCCGACCGCCGTCGAACTCCTCGTCGACGGCCAGGTGGTCCGCAGCACCACCGGACAGGACCGCGAGGCACTCGACTGGGCCTCCTGGGACGTCAAGGACCTCGTCGGCAAGAAGGCTCAGATCAAGGTCGTCGACGACAACAGCGGCGGCTGGGGCCACCTCAACGTCGACCACATCATGCTCTCGGACGCCCAGGCCCATCCTGTCTCCCAGGAGACGTCCGTCAATCTGATCGTCGACGGCAAGGTCGTCCGCAGCGCCACCGGCGCCAACAGCGAGACCCTGGACTGGACCTCCTTCGACATGCGCCCCTACGCCGGCAAGAAGGCGCGGATCCAGATCGTCGACATGAACACCACCGGCTGGGGCCACATCCTCGCCGACCGGTTCACCGAAGCCGACGCTCCCGCGAAGTCCGTCGTCCAGCGCGCCAACTGGGCCGACTACGGCAAGGATTACTACGCGGCCGTTTCCTGGGAGAACGCGCCGGGCGGCAAGCGGTACATGATCGGCTGGATGAACAACTGGGACTACAGCGGCGCCATCCCCACCTCACCCTGGCGCGGCGCCCAGAGCATCCCCCGGGAGATGGCCCTGCGCACCGTCGACGGCCGCATCCGGCTGACCAGCCGGCCCGTGAACAGCGTCACGTCACTGCGGCAGGGACCCTCTGCGTCCGCGGTCGGCACCACTGTCAAGGACACCTCCAAGCCCCTGATCGGCGCAGCGGCCGAGGGCAAGGCCCTCGACATCGAGGCGACCTTCTCCCTCAAGGACGCCGAACGCTTCGGCCTGAAGGTGCGCACGGGTGCGAACGGCGAGGAGACCGTCATCGGCTACGACACCACGACACAGGAGCTGTACGTCGACCGCAGCCACTCCGGCGCAGTCGACTTCAACAGCACCTTCCCCGGCGTCCAGACAGCACCGCTGAAGGCGAAGGACGGCAAGGTGAGTCTTCGGATCCTCGTCGACTGGTCGTCCGTCGAGGTCTTCGGCGGCAGTGGCGAGGCCGTGATCACCGATCAGATCTTCCCCGACCCCGCAGGCCAAGGCGTGCAGGTGTTCGCCGAGAACGGCTCGGTGAAGCTGGACAAGGCCGTCGTCTGGCACCTCGACTCCGCCCACCAGTGATGGGTGACCCGCGTCAGTGGACCGCCAGCAGGCTGTACAGCAGGGGGATCCGGGGCTCGGGCAGCCGCCACCAGCCGGACGGTGTACGGACCATGTGCGGCCAGCGCGGCCACGGCAGCTCGTCGTGCTCCCGCAGTCGCCGGATGGTCATCCCCGCCTCTGTCACCGCGTTGACGGCCTCGTCGATGCCGTGCATCCATTCGTAGCTGTCCCGCACGCCCTCGATCGCGGGTCCGTCGGTGTACGTGTACGTCGCATCGCGGTGAACGGGTCCACGGCCGCCGAGGTAGTCGTGGCGCAGCAGTAGCTCGGGTCCCTCACCCGGTGCGGGCTTCAGGCCGAGGGCGTTGAGGAGCGGATGGAATTCGACGACGTACAACCGGCCGCCAGGACGCAGCAGGCGGCTGACGGTATGCGCCCACCGGGGGAGGTCAGGGAGATAGCACAGGGCTCCCTTGCCGGTGTAGACGACGTCGAAGCGCTGCTCACCGAGAGTCTCGACGGCGTCGTAGACGTTCGCCTGTACGTACGTCACGTCGAGCCCCGCCTGCTCCGCGACGGCGCGGGCCGCCACCACGGACGCCGAGGAGAAGTCGAGCCCCGTGGCCCGCGCTCCTCGTTGTGCGAAGGCGATCGTCTCTGTGCCGAGATGGCACTGGAGGTGCAGGACGTCACGTCCGTCAAGGTCCCCGAGATCGTCCCACTCGAAGGGGGCGAACCAGCGGGCGGGGTCAAGGGCCTGGTCGAGGCCGTAGAACCGGCTGGCCACGTGCACCGGGGTGCGCGCGTCCCAGTTCTCCTGGTTGGTGCGCATCAGCCGCTCGTGCTCATCGATGCTCATGGACTCCATCCAAGCGCGAACAGCCGGTGTCAGGCAGTCAATGGGTGGCCAGCGCCCGGGCGTGCCGGCCGCATCCCGGCACGCCACCGCTCAGCGTTCCGAAGCGAACCGCACGAACCGTCCCCAGCCCTCCCGGCCCACCGCGAGGGCGGGGCGGGACACGTCCTTGGAGTCCCTTACGTGGACGGCCTGTTCGGCGATCGCGACCTCCACGCAACTGTCGCCCTGGCTGCCGCTGTAGCTGGACTTGAACCAGGCGAGTTCCGTCGTACCGCTGCTCATAGCTCTCCTCGCAGTCGCTCCAGCAGGGCCCGCGATTCGTTGGGGCTCAGGGCCTGCGAGCGCAGTGTTTCATAGCGCTGGCAGAGCACACTCACCTGTTTCGGGTCGGAGATGAGCCGTCCGTTCTCCTGGCCCTCGGAGTACGCGAGCCGTCGCCCCTCCGGGGTCTCCAGAACCTGCACGGGCCCATCCAGGCACGCGTGCAACCCCGCCTCCAGCGGCACCACCTGAAGCGTCACGTTGCGCGGAGCGCTCCGCTCCAGCACATGGTCCAGCAGCTCACGCATCACCTCGGCGTCACCGAACCGCCGCCGGAACACGTGCTCCTCGACGATGAAGCTGAACGGCACGGTGGGGCGCTCCCGCATCATCGCCTGCCGTTCCATGCGCGCGGTGAGCTGTGCCTCCAACTCCTCGTCGGTGCGCAGCGGGATCGTGCCCTCGAACACCGCCCGTGCGTACGCCTCCGACTGCAACAGCCCCGGCACCAACCGGCATTCGTACGTGCACAGGCTCACCGCCTCCCGTTCCAGCCGGGCCCAGCGCCGGAACCAGGCCGCGAGGCCCGCCTCACCCCGGGTGAGGTGCCGGGCGGCCTTACGCAGCGCGCCGGTGTTGCCGAGGGCCTCCTCGGCGCGCTCCACGAACGCCTGGTCCGGCATCCGGCGGCCCAACTCCACCGACTCCACGGTGTGTTTGGAGTACTGGACCCGGGTACTGAGGTCGACCCGGCTGAGTCCCGCGTGTTCGCGTAACGCCTGGACGACCGCGCCGAACGTGCGCAGACTGTCGGACGGGTGGGGTTCCCGCTCCCAGTCCCCCGCCGGAGCCGACCGCACGCCGACGCTTCCGGTTCCGCGCTCGGCCCCGGCCGCGCCCCCTTCGACGATGTCCATCCGCCGCCCTTTCTCCGTACGGGACCGCGACGACTCGTCCTCTCGGCCCCTTTGTGCACCGATCAGCGTGTCGCAACGCCTTGCGTACTGTCCACCCAGAGTGCCCGTACGCTCACTCCGCGTACGGGGCGCCGCACTCCCCCCGCCCCTCCGCCAACCGCCACGCTGACGCCATGAACCAAGCGTCTGCGCAGCTCAACGCGCCGCCCCGCACCTTCACGCAGCTGCTGTCCGTCACACGGCGCGGCGCCCGGCTCGCCCGGCTGCTCGCCGTGACCGAGCTGGGCTCCTGGGGCGTCCCGCAGGACCTCACGGAGCGCGCCGAGGCCGTGGTCGCGGAGCTCGCCGCCAACGCCGTGACCCATGGCCGTGTCCCCGGCCGCTGTTTCCGGCTCACGCTCGCCTTCGACCCATCGGCGGGCCGTCTCCGTGTGGAGGTCACCGACGCCCGCGGGGATCTCCGCCCGCGGATCGCGACGGGCACCGGCGACCCCGATGCGCTCCCCCTCGGCGGGCGCGGTCTGACGCTCGTCGCCGCACTCGCCGACCACTGGGACTTCGTCCCCCACCCGCCTGGCGGCAAGACCGTACGGGCGGTGCTCTCCACGCCGGCCCGCGGATGATCGCCCTGTCCGGCCCCCGGAGCCCGCCCCACCAACGCCTCCAGCAGCAGGGCCCGCCCGAGGAGATCGCCGCCACCCGCATACTGCAGACCTTCGTGGAGGGGCGGCGCGTCCACGCGGCCGCCGAGGCGTGACCGACGCATGATCATGTATCGCGGGCGTCCATCACCCGCTCCAGCCGTGCCCGCCACCGCTGTGGAACAGGGCCATGACCGCGGTGACCACCACGAGGTACGCGGTGGCCCGGCCCTGGCGGTACATGGCCGCGAGCGCCCAGGCGAAAGCCGCGTACCAGGGCATCGACCACGGTGCCGTGAGGATCCACGCGAAGGCGAGCGCGAACGTCACGGCGGCGGCAGCGGGGGTGTCCGCCGGCACCCGGTGGCGCAGTGTCGCGGCGAGCGCCAGCATGAGGACGGGCCACAGCAGGCGGATGACGGTCGAGGCGGCACCGGGTCCCAGCGAGGCGGTGCCGAACCGGTCGAACACCTCCCACACCGAGGGTCTGGAGATCTGGTGCGTGGCCGCGGAGAGCGGGGCGAACGCGTGCGCTCCATAGACGCTGTAGACGCCGGCCAGTGTCAGTGCGGCGGCCGAAAGCTGCCGCAGGGCCCGTCGCCAGGCGCCGGAGTTCAGCAACGGCCAGGCCAGCCCGACGCCGAGCAGGGCGGCGCTGATCTTGACCCCGCAGGCCAGGCCGACGAGCACGCCGACCGTCGCGTCGTGGTGCCGTCCGGTGGTCCGGGTGGCGAGGCCGACCGCACAGACGGCCAGACAGGCGACGATGGTGTCCAGGTGCCCGCCGACGACCATCAGGCCGATCAGGAGCGGGTTGGCGGTCCACAGCAGCCCGGCCCGGACGGGATCGTCGGCGGTGCGCATCAGCAGGTAGCCGGTGCCCAGGAACGCGGCCGCGTTGGCGAGCATCAGGACCGAGATCGTCAGCCAGGGCCGGTCGCCGCCGACGAACGCCGCGGCGGACTGCCACCAGGTCGCGACCGGCCCGTACACCGAGGGCGCGTCCCGCCAGGCGGCGCCCACGAGGTCGGCGTAGCCGCCGCCCAGCTGGGCGGGGGTGGTCAGATACGGATCGCCGCCGAGCGCGGTGATGCGGCCGTAGGCGGCGTAGCTGGCCGTGTCGGAGGAGCCGACGGGGGTGACGTTGGCCAGGACGACCGTGGCGAGGGCGCCGAGGTGGAAGAGGCGCCGGGGGTCGGGGCTCCAGCCGTCCCGGTGCGCCTTGAGGGTCAGGAGCGTTCCGAGGCAGGACAGCGTTATGGCTGCCAGCGTGGCCGCCATGCTGAGGACGCCGGGTATGGGGGGCAGCCGGAGGAGGCCCGTCGCCGCCCTCAGTGTGCTGTAGTTGGGGGCGCTCGCGCCGACCAGCCCGAACAGCACGACGCCCGCCACGGACATCGACAGGCCCGCGGGCGGAACGAACCGGGCGAGGACCGCCGACGGCCGCGAGGGGATGGTGCGAATCCCGCCCGAAGAGCGCGGAGCCCACTCGTTGTCGTCGGTTGTCCAGGTCACTGTCTGCCCTGAGCTGTCGGTGCTTCGGCCTTCCGCGGGGACAGGACGCCGACCCGGTCGGATGTCCCCTAGGCGGAACGCTACCGTCCGCCGAGTGGGCCGTGTGCCGCGGAGCTGCCGCACACCGACCCGCGACCTGAGCGTTCCTGCAGGTCACGGGCGCTGTACAGAGGTGGGGGGCACCGAATCCGGCGGGTTCGCCTCCGCAACATTCACCCGCGCACCACTTGTGACGGGCCCGGAGTTGCGGTGGCGGCCACCTGGCGCGTGCGGTCAGGGCCGGAGCAGGGTCACGTCCTGTTCGCGGTCGGCGTGGAAGTGCGGCACCGGGATGCCGTCATCCGGGCGCAGCTCCACGACGGTGGCCTCGACGCGCGCCGCGCCGGGCTCGAACCGGTCCTGGGTGACCCGGCCGGAGTTCTCCCAGTGGTGCTCGGCGCCGTCGCACTGGGCGCGGCTCCCGCCGATGCCGTGCCGGACCCCGGAGCCGTCCTGCCTCAGGGAGGCGCCGACGTAGACCGGACTCGTGCCGGTGACGCTGCAGCGGTAGGTGCCGGAGAGGGTGACGGTGCCGTCCGAGGCGACGCGGCCCGTGCGGTCGACGGTGAGGGTCTCGGACGGGCCGGCGGTCGCGGGGGTGACGGCCGCGAACAGAAGGGCGGCGGCGCCGGCGGTGGCGCCGAGGACGGGACGCAGGGGCATGGAGTACCTCCCGGATCATGGGGTGCGGCCTCCACCTGTACCGCCCGCGGGGCGCTCCCGGTGTGATCGTCACTCAATCGGTGGCGCGTCCCGCGTGCCGGCGGCCCGCCCCGGGGTCACGGCAGTACGGCGAACCCGTCGAGCTCGACCATCGCCTTCTCGTCCCACAGCCGGACCACCTCCACCACGGCCATCGCCGGATAGTCGCGGCCCGCCGACCCGCGCCAGATGCGGCCGAGTTCGGGCGCGTGGGCTCGGTAGGCGGCGACGTCGGTGGTGTAGACGGTGACGCGGGCGAGAGCGGCGGGTGTGCCGCCGGCCGCGTGCAGGGCGGTGAGGAGGTTGCCGAGGGCCTGCTCGAACTGTTCGGGGAGGGTGTCGCCGAGGACCTTGCCGTCGGGGTCGAGCGCGGTCTGGCCGGCGAGGAAGACGATCCGGCCGCCGGTGGCGACGACGGCGTGGGAGAAGCCGGTCGGCGGGGAGAGCTCGGGCGGGTTGACACGCTCGGCGGTCATCGGGCCTCCCCATGGGCGTACAGCTCCTTGGCGATGATGCCGCGCTGCACCTCGCTGGCGCCCTCGTAGACACGTGGGGCGCGCACCTCGCGGTAGAGGTGTTCGAGGAGGTGGCCGCGGCGCAGGGCGCGGGCGCCGTGCAGCTGGACCGCCGCGTCGACGACGTACTGCGCGGTCTCGGTGGCGAGCAGCTTCGCCATGGCCGAGCGCTTGGGGACGTCCGGGGCTCCCGCGTCGTACGCGGTGGCCGCCGCGTACACCATCAGGCGTGCCGCGTCGGTGCGCAGCGCCATCTCGGCGACCCGGTGGGCGACGGTCTGCAGGTCGCTCAGCCTGCCGCCGAAGGCGTCGCGCCGCGCGGTGTGGGCGAGGGTGGCGTCCAGCGCGGCCTGCGCCATGCCGACGGCGAAGGCGCCGACGCTGGGCCGGAAGAGGTTGAGGGTGCCCATGGCCACCCGGAAGCCGCGGTCCGTCCCGCCGAGGACGTCGTCCGCGGTGACGGGTACGGCGTCGAAGACGAGGCTGCCGATGGGGTGCGGGGAGAGCATCTCCAGGGCGGAGCCGGTGAGGCCGGGGCGCTCGGCGGGGACCAGGAAGGCGGTCACCCCGCGGGCGCCCGCTTCGGGGGTGGTGCGTGCGAACACGGTGTAGAAGTCGGCTTCGGGGGCGTTGGAGATCCAGCACTTCTCCCCGGTGAGCCGCCAGCGCCCGGGGCCGTCGGGTTCGGCCGTGAGGGAGAGCGCCGCCGCGTCCGATCCCGCTCCCGGCTCGCTCAGTGCGAAGGCGGCCACGGCGCTGCCGTCGGCCACCCGGGGCAGCCAGTGCCCGCGTTGGGCCGGGGTGCCGTGGACGTGGACGGGGTGGGCGCCCAGGCCCTGGAGGGCGAGGGCGGTCTCGGCCTCGGTGCAGGCGTACGCCAGGGACTCCCGCACGAGGCACAGGTCCAGCGCGCCGGAGGTGAACAGCCGGGCCGTCAGGCCCAGTCGGCCGAGTTCGGCGACGAGCGGGCGGTTGACGCGGCCCGGCTCACCCTTGTCGGCGATCGGGCGCAGTCGTTCGGCGGCCAGGGTGCGCAGTTCGGCGCACCGGGCGGCCTGTTCCGGTTCGAGCGAGAATGCGGACAACTCGCCGGTCTCCTCTCCCGTTTCTCCCCCGTGGCTCCCCCGCGCCCCGACGGTATCGCGTCCGGTTGACTGCCGTCACCAAGACGATACGCTCCTTGCGCGAGCCCACCATCAGCGCCAGTCCGGCAAGGGGGCGAACCGCCATGCATGTCTCGGCACACGTCGACACCTTCGCGCGCGACCACCTCCCGCCGCCCGGCGAATGGCCCGAGCTGCGCTTCGACCTGCCGGAGCTGCGCTACCCGGACCGGCTGAACTGCGCGGCCGAACTGCTGGACCACGCCGACCCGGGGCGCCCGGTGTTCCACACGCCCACCGGACCGTCCTGGACGTACGGCGACCTGCGCGCCCGCGTCGACCATGTGGCCCACGTGCTCACCCGCGACCTGGGGGTGGTCCCCGGCAACCGGGTCCTGCTGCGCGGCCCGACCACACCCTGGCTCGCGGCCTGCTGGCTGGCGGTGCTGAAGGCGGGCGCGGTCGCCGTGACCGTGCTGGCCCAGCAGCGCCCGCACGAGCTGGCGACGATGTGCGGGATCGCGCGGGTGGGGCACGCCCTGTGCGACGTCCGGGCCGTGGACGACCTGGTCAAGGCCGACGTACCGGGCCTGCGGATCACGACGTACGGCGGTGACGCGCCGGACGACCTCCTGGCCCTCGCGTCACCCGGCACCCCGTACCGGACGGTGGACACGGCGTCCGACGACGTGGCGCTGATCGCGTTCACCTCGGGCACCACCGGTCGCCCCAAGGGGTGCATGCACTTCCACCGGGACGTGCTGGCGATCGCGGACACCTTCTCCCGGCATGTGCTCGGGCCCCGGGCGGACGACGTCTTCACCGGCAGTCCCCCGCTGGGCTTCACCTTCGGCCTCGGCGGCCTGGTGATCTTCCCGCTGCGGGCCGGGGCCAGTGCCCTGCTCCTCGAACAGGCCGGTCCGAGACAGCTGTTGCCCGCGATCGCCGAGCACCGGGTGTCGGTGCTGTTCACGGCGCCGACCGCGTACCGGGCGATGCTCGGGGAACTCGAGGCAACCGCCGGCCACGACCTGTCGTCCCTGCGGCGCTGCGTCTCCGCCGGGGAGAACCTGCCCGCCGCGACCTGGCGGGCCTGGCACGAGCGCACCGGGCTGCGGGTGATCAACGGCATCGGCGCGACCGAGCTGCTGCACATCTTCGTCTCCGCCGCCGACGAGCACATCCGGCCCGGCACGACCGGCCTGCCGGTGCCCGGGTGGCAGGCGCGGGTGCAGGACGAGCACGGCGACCCGGTGCCCGACGGCGAGCCCGGTCTGCTGGCGGTGCGCGGTCCGGTCGGCTGCCGCTACCTGGCCGATCCCCGGCAACGGGAGTACGTGCGCGGCGGCTGGAACCTCACCGGGGACACGTATGTCAGGGAGTGCGACGGGTACCTCCGCTATGTGGCTCGCGCCGACGACATGATCATCTCCGCCGGGTACAACATCGCCGGCCCGGAGGTGGAGGACGCGCTGCTGCGTCACCCGGACGTGGTGGAGGCTGCGGTCGTCGGACGGCCCGACGAGGCGCGCGGGCAGGTCGTGGTGGCGTACGCCGTACTGAAGGAGGGCGCGGACCGGGACACCGAGGCGCTGCGCGCCCATCTCCGGTCGGAGCTGGCACCGTACAAGTGCCCGCGCGAGTTCGTCCTCCTCGACGCGCTGCCGCGCACCGCGACCGGCAAGCTCCAGCGCTTCCGTCTGCGTGACCAAGGTGACCAGCAGTGATGTCGAAGACTTAAAATGATCAACGTGTCCGACCAGCACGCCCCCCGATCCCTCATCGTCACGCTCTACGGCGCGTACGGCCGCTTCATGCCCGGCCCGATGCCCGTCGCCGAGCTGATCAGACTGCTGGCCGCGGTCGGCGTGGACGCGCCCTCCGTGCGCTCGTCGGTCTCCCGGCTGAAACGGCGCGGACTGCTGGTGCCGGCCCGTACCGCCGAGGGCGCGGCCGGGTACGAGCTCTCACCCGAGGCGCTGCAGTTGCTGGACGACGGCGACCGGCGCATCTACGCCACGGCGGCCCCCCGGGACGAGGGCTGGGTGCTCGCCGTGTTCTCGGTGCCGGAGTCGGAGCGGCAGAAACGGCACGTCCTGCGTTCCCGGCTGGCCGGCCTGGGCTTCGGCACGGCGGCCCCCGGTGTGTGGATCGCGCCGGCCCGGCTGCACGAGGAGACCCGGCACACCCTGGCCCGCCTCGGCCTCGATCCGTACGTCGACTTCTTCCGCGGTGAGCACCTGGGTTTCGCGCCCACCGTGGAGGCGGTCGCCCGCTGGTGGGACCTGACGGCGATCGCCAAGGCGCACGAGGCGTTCCTCGACGTGCACGCGCCTGTGCTGCACGCCTGGGAGCGGCGCGCGGACACCCCGCCGGAGGAGGCGTACCGCGACTACCTCCTCGCCCTGGACTCCTGGCGCCACCTGCCCTACACCGACCCCGGGCTGCCCGCCCGGCTGCTGCCCGCCGACTGGCCGGGGGTGCGCTCGGCCGCGGTGTTCCGGGGGCTGCACGAGCGGCTGCGGGACGCGGGGGCCGGGTTCGTGGCCGGTGTGAGCCAGTCCCTGTCCGACCAGCGCCGGACCTGAGGACGGGCGGAGGTCAGCTCCGCAAGGTGAGCCGGGGCTTGGGGGCGTCCGTGCGGCCGGTCTGCGGGCGGCGGCTGCCCGCCCGGTACGGCGCGGGCCAGACGACGCCCGGGCCCTCGTAGCCCTGCTCGGCCGCCGCGTGCAGCGTCCAGTGCGGGTCGTAGAGGTGCGGCCGGGCCAGCGCGCACAGATCCGTACGGCCCGCGAGGATCAGGGAGTTCACGTCGTCCCAGGAGGAGATCGCACCGACCGCGATCACCGGGACGCCCGCCGAGTTCCGGATGCGGTCGGCGAACGGCGTCTGGTACGACCGCCCGTACTCGGGGTGTTCCCCGGCGACCACCTGGCCGGTCGACACGTCGATCGCGTCGGCGCCGTGCGCGGCGAAGGCGCGGGCGATCTCCACGGCGTCCTCGGCGGTGTTGCCGCCCTCGGCCCAGTCCGTGGCGGAGATCCGCACGGTCATGGGCTTCTCCTCCGGCCACACCGCGCGTACGGCGTCGAAGACCTCCAGGGGGAAGCGGAGCCGTTTCCCCGGCGAGCCCCCGTAGGCGTCGGTCCGCAGGTTGGTGAGCGGGGAGAGGAACCCGGAGAGCAGATAGCCGTGGGCGCAGTGCAGTTCCAGCAGGTCGAAACCGGCGCGGGCGGCCCGACAGGCGGCGGCGGCGAACTGCTCGCGGATGTCCGTGAGCTGGGCGCGGGACAGCTCGCGCGGGACCTGGCTGCCCGGCCTGTACGGCAGTGGTGAGGCGGCCACGAGCGGCCAGTTGCCCTCGGGCAGCGGCTCGTCGATGCCCTCCCACATCAACCGCGTCGAGCCCTTGCGGCCGGCATGGCCGAGCTGCACGCCGACCGCCGTGCCGGGCGCCCGGGTGTGCACGAAGTCGGTGATCCGCCGCCAGGCCTCGGTCTGCCTGCCGGTCCAGAGCCCCGTGCAGCCGGGGGTGATCCGGCCCTCCTCGCTCACGCACACCATCTCGGTCATCACCAGCCCGGCGCCGCCGAGTGCCCGGGAGCCGAGATGCACGAGGTGGAAGTCACCGGGGACGCCGTCCGTCGCCGAGTACATGTCCATGGGCGAGACGACGACGCGGTTGCGCAGGGTCAGGCCGCGCAGCCGGAACGGGGTGAACATCGGGGGCGTACCGGGCGGGCAGCCGAACTCGCGCTCCACGGCCTCGGTGCAGCGGGGGTCACGCAGCCGCAGGTTGTCGTGGGTGACGCGGCGGCTGCGGGTGAGCAGGTTGAAGGCGAACCGGTGAGGCGGCTGGCCGAGGTACAGCGGGAGGTTCTCGAACCATTCGAGGCTGGCGCGGGCGGCCCGCTGGGTCGAGGCGACCACCGGCCTGCGCTCCGCCTCGTACGCGGCCAGCGCCTCGGCCGGGGTGGGCTGCTCCGCCAGGCAGGCGGCCAGGGCGAGGGCGTCCTCGACGGCGAGTTTGGTGCCGGAGCCGATGGAGAAGTGCGCGGTGTGGGCGGCGTCGCCGAGGAGGACGACGTTGCCGTGTACCCAGCGGTCGTTGACGACCGTACGGAAGGTGGTCCAGGCGGACCTGTTGGAGCGCAGCGGACGTCCGCCGAGCGCGTCGGCGAAGATCTTGGCGCAGCGCTCGAGGGATTCCTGCTCACCCAGCTCGTCGAACCCGGCGGCCCGCCACACCTCCTCGCGCATCTCCACGATCACGGTGGAGGCGCCGGACGGATGCTGTGGCCCGAAGGGCCCCGTTGAGGGGTGGTGGTCGGGTGACGGGCGGGCGTACGGGTAGCCGTGCAGCTGCATCACGCCGTGTTCGGTCTCGGCGATCTCGAAGCGGAAGGCGTCGAAGGGGAAGTCGGCGGCGAGCCATGTGTAGCGGCACCGGTGGGTGGCCACATGGGGCCGGAACACCGGGGCGTGGGCCTCGCGGGTGGTGCTGTGGACGCCGTCGGCGGCGATGACGAGGTCGTACGCCCTCGAGAGGGACGCCGGGTCGGGGGCCTCGCTGCGGAAGCGCAGTTCGACGCCGAGGTCGTCACACCGCTGGTGCAGGATCTCCAGGAGCCGCTTCCTGCCGAGCGCGGCGAATCCATGGCCGCCCGACCGGTGCCGTACGCCCCGGTGCACGATGTCGATGTCGTCCCAGCGTACGAAGTCCTTCCGCAGGGCCGCGTAGACCACCGGGTCGGCGTGCTCGATGCCGCCGAGGGTCTCGTCGGAGAGGACGACGCCGAAGCCGAAGGTGTCGTCGGGGGCGTTGCGTTCCCAGAGGGTGATCTCGCGGGCCGGGTCGAGGCGCTTGAGCAGCGCCGCGGCGTACAGGCCGCCGGGTCCGCCACCGATCACGGCGACTCTCATGTCACCTCCCCCGCCACTTGGGCGGCCGCTTCTCGGTGAACGCCGCGTGGAACTCGGCGTAGTCCTCGCCGTTCATCAGCAGCGCCTGTGTCGAGGCGTCCAGCTCGACCGCCGCCGACAGCGGCATGTCCAGCTCCGCGGTGAGCAGCGCCTTGGTCCGGTCGTGGGCCAGTGCCGGGCCGTCGGCCAGGCGGCGGGCCAGCTCGGCGGCGGCCCGGTCCGCGCCGCCCTCCTCGGTCAGCTCGCTGATCAGGCCGATCCGCTCGGCCTCCGGCGCCCGCACGGGCTCGCCCAGCATCAGCAGCCGGGTGGCGTGACCGAGGCCGACGACCCTGGGCAGCAGGTAGGCCGCGCCCATGTCGCCGCCGGACAGGCCGACCCGGGTGAAGAGGAAGGCGAAGCGGGCCGACGGATCGGCGACCCGGAAGTCGGCGGCCAGCGCGAGCACGGCTCCGGCTCCCGCCGCCACGCCGTGCACGGCCGCGATCACGGGGAACGGGCACTCGCGGACGGCGCGGACGACCTGCCCGGTCATCCGGTTGAAGTCGAGCAGCTGGGCGGTGTCCATGGCGAGGGTGGCGCCGATGATCTCGTCGACGTCGCCGCCGGAGCAGAAGCCGCGCCCCTCGCCGGCCAGCACCAGGGCCCGTACCGACCGCTCGCGGGACAGCTCGGCGAGCAGGTCGCGCAGGTCGGCGTAGGCGCCGAAGGTGAGGGCGTTGAGCTTCTCGGGGCGGGCGAGGGTCACGGTGGCGACCCCGTCGGCGAGGCCGACGCGCAGATGCTCCCAGCGCGGGGTGCGGGCGGCGGAGCCGGTGAAGGGACTCATGACGTGCGGCCTCCTGGAGGGCGGCGGTGCCTCACGTAGCTCTGCTGGCTCTACCCCAAGAAGCTATCACTCATTTGTGACTGTCGTCACGAGTACGCGACAGCCTTGGAGCGTCCACCCGGGTCCGGTCACGTCGGTCACGGGACGTCGACACTCCGGTAACAGCGGGGCCGGGAACGCGAGGCGAGCCGCCCACGTGGGTAAGCCGCCCGGTACCGGGGCCGAGGGCTCCGGATGCGGTGCCCGCCTCAGGAGCCTCGGGCCGGGCCCGTACCATTCATACGGTTGAAAGCAGGACAGCCTGCTCCATGAACGGACCCGCCTTGTACGAACGCCACTCAGCCCCCGCCTCCTGGCGCATCGCGCTGCCGCACACCGCCGCCGCGGTGCCCGTGGCCCGCGCGCTGGTCCGCACGGCGCTGGCCGAGCAGGAGCACGCGGCCGACTGCGACACCGCGGAGCTGCTCACGGCGGAGCTGGTCGCCAACGCGGTGGAGCACACCGCGGGCACCGGCCCGATCGAGCTGGTGGTGGAGGTGGCCTCGACCGGCTGCCGGGTCGAGGTCCATGACCCGGACCCGGCACCGCCCGGGAACCTCGCCCGGGCGGTGGTCGAGGCGCCCGATCCCTGGGACGAGGGCGGGCGGGGCCTGCTGCTGATCCAGGCCCTGAGCTCCTCGTGCGGGCACCGGCCCACCGGGGCGGGCAAGGCGGTGTGGTTCAGACTGCCTGTGGTGCCCGCTCAGCGGCGTCCGCTGTGACCTCCGCGCCGGCCAGCCGGGAGTTGCGGCGCCCGTAGCCGGCGTACACCCCGAGGCCCACGGCCAGGAACACCGCGAACTGGATCCAGGTCGCCCAGCCCGTCTCGTACATCAGGTACAGGCAGAAGCCGACGCCGAGCAGCGGGACGACCGGGTACAGCGGCACCCGGAAGGTGCGGGCGAGGCCCGGCTCGCGGCGGCGCAGGGCGATCACCGAGACGTTGACGACGGCCATGATGGCGAGCGTGCCGATGGTGCACAGGTTCATCACGGCGTCCAGCGAGGCGAAGGCCGCGGGGACCGCGAACACGAAGGCGACGATCAGGGTGCCGGCGACCGGGGTGGCGGTCTTCGGCGAGACCTTCTCGAAGACGCGCGGGATCAGCCCGTCCCGGGACATCGACATCAGGATGCGGGTCTGGCCGTACATGACCGCGAGCACCACGGAGGCGATGGCGACGACCGCGCCGAAGGCGATCACACCGCCGCCGATCGCCGACCCGGTGACCTCGTCGACCACGTACGACAGGGCGGCGGGCCGGCCGGCCACCTGGCCGCCGCCGATGGCGCCGGTCGCGGCCAGGGCGACCGCGCAGTACAGCAGGGTGACCACGCCCATGCAGACGAGGATCGCGAGCGGGATGTCCCGGCGGGGGTTCTTCGCCTCCTCGCCGGCGGTGGTGATCGCGTCGAAGCCGATGTAGGAGAAGAACGCGGCCGTGGTGCCGGCGCCGATGCCGCCGAGGCCGGCGGGCGCGAACGGGGTGAGGTTGCCGTCCTTGAAGGCGCTGAAGCCGATCGCGCAGAAGGCGACCAGGATGGCGAGCTTGACGGCGGCCATGGCGGCGGTGGCCCCGGCGCTCTCCCGGACCCCGCGGACGAGCAGTGCGCAGCCCATGGCGATGACGATCACCGCGGGCAGGTTGACCACCCCGCCGTCGCCCGGTCCCGCGCTGAGCGCGGCGGGCAGCCGCCATCCGGTGAGGCTGTGCAGCAGTTCGTTGACGTACTGGCTCCAGCCGACGGCGACGGCCGAGATGGAGATGCCGTACTCCAGCAGCAGGCACCAGCCGACCAGGAAGGCGGTGGACTCGCCGAGGCCGGCGTAGGCGAAGGAGTACGACGATCCGGAGACCGGGATCGCGCCGCCCAGCTCGGCGAAGGAGAGGGCGGTGAAGACGCAGGTGATCGCGGCGAGGACGAAGGAGACGACGACGGCCGGGCCGGCCTGGGCGACCGAGTCGGACAGGCCGACGAAGATGCCGGTGCCGACGATCGCGCCGACGCCGAAACAGATCAGCTGGAAGAGACCCATGGTGCGCCTGAGGCCGTGGCCTTCACGGTCGGCGCCGGACTCGGCGACGAGGAGCGCGGGGGGCTTGATGCGGGGAGCGGGCATGCGGGTGGTGCTCGTTTCTGGTGGTGCGGGGCGACCGGGGTCGGTCGTTGCGGCGGCCCCGGAAGGGGTGGTTCCGGGCCGCCGGTCAGGATAAAGCCTGGTGAGGCGGGTGGGGCAAGGCCTGGTGGAGCGGATCAGGCGAGGGTGGCGACGAGGACCGCCTTGATCGTGTGCAGCCGGTTCTCGGCCTCGTCGAAGACGACCGAGTGCTCCGACTCGAAGACCTCGTCCGTCACCTCCAGGGAGGTCAGGCCGTAGGTCTCGTGGATCTCCCGGCCGACCTTGGTGCCGAGGTCGTGGAAGGCGGGGAGGCAGTGCAGGAACTTCACGCCGGGGTTGCCGGTGGCACGCAGTACGTCCATGGTCACCGCGTACGGCGACAGCGCGGCGATGCGCTCCGCCCATACCTCCTTGGGCTCGCCCATGGAGACCCAGACGTCGGTGGCGACGAAGTCGGCGCCCTCGACGCCCTCGCGGATCTCCTCGGTCAGGGTGACGCGGGCGCCGCTGACCTCGGCGAGCTTGCGGGCGTGGGTGACGACGTCCTCGGCGGGCCAGTAGTCCCGCGGCGCGACGATCCGCACGTCCATGCCGAGCAGGGCGCCGGTGACCAGGTAGGAGTTGCCCATGTTGAAGCGGGCGTCACCGAGGTAGGCGAAGGCGGTCCCGCCGAGCGGCTTGGCGCAGTGCTCGGTCATGGTGAGCACGTCGGCGAGCATCTGCGTGGGGTGCCAGTCGTCGGTCAGGCCGTTGTAGACGGGCACTCCGGCGTACGCGGCGAGCTGCTCGACCTTCTCCTGGCTGTCCCCGCGGTACTCGATGCCGTCGTACATCCGGCCGAGCACGCGCGCGGTGTCCTTCACGGACTCCTTGTGCCCGATCTGCGAGCCCGACGGGTCGAGGTACGTCGTCGACGCGCCCTGGTCCGCGGCGGCGACCTCGAACGCGCAGCGGGTGCGGGTCGAGGTCTTCTCGAAGATCAGCGCGATGTTCTTCCCCCGCAGGTACCGCGTCTCGTCCCCGGCCTTCTTGGCGGCCTTCAGCTCGGCGGCCAGCGCGACCAGGCCGCGGAACTCCTCCGCGGTGAAGTCCAGCTCCTTGAGGAAGTGGCGGCCGGCGAGGGCGGTCGGGACTGTCGCCATGGGGGCGCTCCGGGGGGACGGGGGAAACGGGACAATGGAAGTCTATACGATGCTCCACATTTCTATACAGTCCCTCTGCGGTCCTGGGCGGTCCCGTGCGGCCTGCGCGTCCTGCGCGTCCTGCGCGTCCTATACAGCCGCCCGCTCCACGGGGCAGCTCATGCAGCGTGGCCCGCCCCTGCCCCGCCCCAGTTCGCTGCCGGGGATCTCGATCACCTCGATGCCCTGTTTGCGCAGGTGCGTGTTGGTGGTGGAGTTGCGCTCGTAGGCCACGACGACGCCCGGTTCCACCGCGAGCACGTTGCAGCCGTCGTCCCACTGCTCGCGCTCGGCCGCGTGCACGTCCTGGGTGGCGGTGAGCACCCGGATCTCGCTCAGGCCGAGGGCGGCGGCGATCGCCCGGTGCATGTGCTCGGCCGGATGGTCGGTGACCTTGAGCTCCTTGTCGTCGACGCCCGGTTCGATGGTGTACGAGCGGAGCATGCCGAGCCCGGCGTACTGGGTGAAGGTGTCGCCGTCGACCATGGTCATGACGGTGTCCAGGTGCATGAAGGCCCGCCGCTTCGGCATGTCCAGCGCCACGATGGTGCGCGCGGAGCCCGCCGCGAACAGCTTGTGCGCGAGCATCTCCACGGCCTGCGGGGTGGTGCGCTCGCTCATCCCGATGAGGACCGCGCCGTTGCCGATCACCAGGACGTCACCGCCCTCGATGGTGGACGGGTGGTCGGCCTGCCCCCGCGACCAGACGCGGAACGGCTCCTCGCGGAACAGCGGATGGTGCCGGTAGATCGCCTCGAAGTGCACCGTCTCCCGCTGCCGGGCGGGCAGCCGCATGGCGTTGATGGCGACCCCGTCGTAGATCCAGGCGGAGGTGTCACGGGTGAAGAGGTGGTTGGGCAGCGGGCGCAGCAGAAAGTCGTCCATTTCCATCACATGGAAGCGGACGGAGGTCGGCTCCGCGTGCGCCTCGAGGAACTCCCGTTTGGTCATGCCGCCCACCAGGGCCTCGGTCAGTTCCTGCGCGGGCATCGTCTCGAAGACGGCGCGGAGGTGGTCGGTGGCGAGGGGGCCGTACTCCTTCTCGTCGAAGACCCGGTCCAGGACGAGCGATCTGGCCTCGGGGACGTCCAGGGTCTCGGCGAGCAGGTCGCCGAAGAGGTGGACGGTGACCCCGCGGTCGCGCAGCACGTCGGCGAACCCGTCGTGCTCGGCGCGCGCCCGGCGCACCCACAGCACGTCGTCGAAGAGAAGGGCGTCCTTGTTGCTCGGGGTGAGCCTCTTGAGCTCGAGATCCGGCCGGTGGAGGATGACGCGGCGCAGCCGCCCGGCCTCGGAGTCGACATGGAATGCCATGCCTCCATCCTGACCACCGCCTTCCCTTTTCATCCTGCTATTGCAGATTCTTGTTCTCGTCCCATTGACGACAAGGGAACCCTCCAATTATCGTCTCTATGACGAGAAAGAGTGAGAGGGTTCCATGGCCGACATCACCCGGCGCCTGGGCTGGCGCCACCTGCGCGGCGCCCCGACGGCGCACATCCGGCACCACCGCTCCGGCACGCTGGTGCACGACGGCCCGGGGCTCAGCTTCTGGTACCGCTCGCTGACCGCGGCACTGTCCGAGGTGCCGGTCGACGACCGCGAGCTGGCGATGACCTTCCACGCCCGCACGGCCGACTTCCAGGACGTGGCGGTGCAGGCGACGGTGACCTACCGGATCAGCGACCCGGCCGTGGCCGCCGCCCGCCTGGACTTCTCCATCGACCCCGACACGGGAGTCTGGCGCGGCGCCCCGCTGGAGCAGCTGGGCACCCTGCTGACGGAGACGGCACAGCAGCACGCGTTGGACGTGCTGGCCCGCACCCCCCTGGCGGCCGCGCTGGTGGACGGTGTGGCGGCGGTGCGCGAGCGGATAGCGGCGGGCCTGGGCGCGGAACCCCGGCTGCCGTCGACCGGCATCGAGGTCGTCGCCGTCCGGGTCGTGGCGCTGCGGCCCGAGCCGGAGGTGGAGCGGGCGCTGCGGACGCCGGCGCGCGAGCAGATCCAGCAGGAGGCCGACCGGGCGACCTACGAACGGCGGGCGGTGGCCGTCGAGCGGGAACGGGCGATCGCCGAGAACGAACTCGCCAGCCAGATCGAACTCGCCCGCCGCGAGGAGCAGCTCGTCGAGCAGCGCGGCACCAACGCCCGCCGCGAGGCCGAGGAGCACGCGGCGGCGGACGCGGTACGGGCCCAGGCGGAGGCGACGCGCACGGTGAAGCTCGCGGAGGCGGAGGCCGCGCGGTCGGTACGGCTGGCCCGCGCCGAGGCCGAGGGCGCACGGGAGGTCGGTGCGGCGCGGGCCGAGGCGCAG
Organism: Streptomyces sp. NPDC001348; assembly: GCF_053597535.1. NCBI lineage: Bacteria > Bacillati > Actinomycetota > Actinomycetes > Kitasatosporales > Streptomycetaceae > Streptomyces > Streptomyces sp. NPDC001348. Next base: position 28,695 of record NZ_JBSFIK010000052.1, read on the forward strand.
GCCGCGTGGCTGCGGGTGCACGCCGAGGCGGACGTGGCGACGCTGCACGCGCTCACCGGGGCCCGCCTGGCCGAGAACCTGCCGCGGATCGACAGTGTGACGGTCTCGCCGGACGTACTCACGGGCCTGCTCGCGAAGCTGGGGACCGGGGAGCCGGCGTGAGCCTCGCCCCGCGCGCCGTGCTGGTCCACCGCACCACCGAGTACGAGGAGCTGCTGGCCCGGCACGGCACGCACGGGCAGGCCGCCTTCTTCCTCGCCTCCCGCGGCCGCGCCGTCGAGGAGGTGGCCGACCGCCACCACCGGACCCGGCGGGCGCTGGCCGAGGTCGCCTCGGCGGTGCCGCTGACCTGGCGCCGGACCACGGTCGAGCGAGGCGACCTGGACCGGTTCCTCTTCGCCCCCGAGGACGTGGTCGTGGTGGTCGGCCAGGACGGGCTGGTGGCGAACGTCGCCAAGTACCTGACGGGTCAGCCGGTGGTGGGCATCGACACCGACCCCGGCCGCAATCCGGGCGTGCTGGTGCGGCACCGGCCCGAGGACGCGGCCGGCCTGCTGCCCGCCGTCTGCGCCCGGGGCACCGGCACCGAGGAGCTCACGATGGTCGAGGCCGTCGCCGACGACACGCAGCGGCTGGTCGCGCTCAACGAGATCTACCTCGGTGCGGCCGGCCATCAGACGGCCCGCTACCGCCTGGGCCTCGACGGCGACGGGGGTGTCGTCGAGGCCCAGGCCTCCTCCGGGGTGCTGGTGGGTACGGGGACGGGGGCCACCGGTTGGCTGCGGTCGGTGTGGCAGGAACGGGGCAGCCGCCTGGCCCTGCCCGCGCCGGCCGAGGACCGTCTGGTGTGGTTCGTCCGGGAGGCCTGGCCGTCACCCGCCACAGGGACGTCCCTGGTCGCCGGGGAGCTGAGGGCATCCGCCGCCCTGACGGTCACCGTCGAGTCCGACCGCCTCGTCGCGTTCGGCGATGGCATCGAGAGCGACGCGCTGGAGCTCACCTGTGGCCAGACGGTCCGGGTGGGTGTGTGCGAGCGGCGGCTGCGTCTGACCGGCTGACTCCGGTCAGACGGCGGTGCAGGGGACGGGCCAGCGGCGGATGCGGGGCGGCAGGGTCACCGCCCACCCGTCGGTGACCAGCGCCAGCCGCTCGGCGGCGAGCAGTCCGGCGGCCGCCCGCTGCCCTGGGGTCAGTGTCTCCAGGGGTGCGGGGACCAGCAGTGTGTGGAAGGCGGCGAGCAGGTCGGGATGGTCGAGGGTGATCCGGGCGGCGGCGCCGGGTTGTCTGCGGTCCAGCACGCTGACGAAGTCCGGGCCGCGCCGGTGGTAGAGCAGTCCGTGGCGGTGGCCGGCCCGCCAGGCGGTCAGCTCTTCCGGTTCGTCGCGGTGTGGTGCCGGAGGCGGCAGGTGGCGCAGGTGCCGGACGTCGCAGGGGAGCTGCGCGTCGGCCGCCTCCCAGGCGACGGTGAGCCCCAGTCCCTGGCACTCGCGCAGGAACCGCACCGCCTCCGCCGTCTCCCGGCCTCCCGCGCCCAGCCGCAACGGCCCGGTCACCTCGACCCGGCGCCCGGTGGCGCGGTGCGGGACGACGGCGGGCAGCCCGGTCATCCGGTCACCGCCGCACCGTCGGGCAGACGGACCGGGGCGTCCCGGGTGGGCAGGGAGACGTACGTCCGGCCGTCGCGGAACAGCAGGCCGAGGGCGAGGACGCGGTGCAGCCAGGCCGTGAGCGTGCCGGTGGGGACGTCGTGGCCGTCGTCCGTCAGCAGCCGGTGCAGTGCCGGCTCGGTGCGGCCGTCCTCGAGGTGGCGCAGGGCGGCCGCGGCCCAGCCGGCGAAGCGGTGGGTGGTGTGCGGGCGGCCGTGCCGGCGGTCGTGGACCAGGAGGGCTCCCTCGCCCTCGGCGTCCGCCCCGTCCTCTTCGTATTCTTCGTATTCCAGCCGGGAGTGCGGGTGCCCGGCCCGCCACTGGGCGACCGCCTCCTTCAGGCGCCGCTCGACCGGGCCGCCGATGCCCGCGTCCTCGGTGTCGAACAGGTAGACCAGGTCGGCGAGTTCCTCCTCCGGCAGGTCGTAGACGTGGCCGTACATCGCGGCCGGGCGGCGCTTGCCGAAACCGAGGTCCGGGTCGGTGAAGTGCGGGCTGAACCGCTCCAGCTGGATGCGGTGGGCGCCGCTCGGCGGCTGGAGGTGGACGAGGGCGGGGAGCTGGTCGATCACCGGGTCGTAGTCCTCGGCGGTCTCCCCGGGGAAGCCGTAGAGGAGGTTCCAGGAGCAGGTGAGCGAGTGGTTCTCGCACTCCCTGAGAGTGCGCACGTTGCGGGCACCGGTGACACCCTTGTCCATCAGGTCGAGGACCCGGCTGCCCAGGCTCTCGATGCCGGGCTGGATGTGCACCGTGCCCGAGCGGCCGAGCAGGCCGAGCTGGTCGCGGGTGAGGTTGGACTTGACCTCGTAGTGCAGCCGCAGGTCCCAGCCGCTGTCGACGACGCGGGGCAGGAAGTCCCGGAAGTACGCCATGTCGATGATGTTGTCGACGGTGACGACGTCGAGGATGCGGTGGCGGCGGACGAGACGGTCGATCTCCTCCCACAGCCGTTCCCCCGGCTTGGCGCGGAAGGCCATGGACGAGCCGTTGAGCCCGCAGAACGTGCAGTGGTGCTTCTCGCCCCACCAGCAGCCCCGCGCCCCCTCCACGACCAGCTTCGGGTGCACGTACTCCACGACCGGGGACGTCTCGAGGGCGGTCTGCCACTGGTCGTAGTCCGGCGTGGGTATGTCGGCCGGTGCCACCGTGCGCCGGCTCTCCGGGTTGGCCCGGGACGTGTGGCCGTCCCACCAGCACAGGCCGGGGACGTCCACCGGCGGTGTGCCCTCGTCCAGGTGGCGCAGGAGGGCCGGGAAGGCGTACTCGCCCTCGCCTCGCACCACGTGGTCGACGAACGGGTGGTTGCGGTGCAGGGCGTGCCCCATGGGTCCGTCGCAGTTGCTGCCACCGAACACGACGGTCAGCCCCGGGCGTTGGCGCTTGAGCTCCCGCGCCAGGGCCAGCGAGGCGACGTTCTGCATGAAGGTGGTGGTGAACCCGACGACGTCGGGCTCGGCCGCCAGCACCTCGGTCGCGCACCGGGCGATGAACCCGGTCGCGAACGGCCGCATGGCGAGGGCGGTGTCGATGAAGACACCCCGCTCGGCGGCGTAGTCCCGCAGCGATGTGACCCCCCAGCCGGAATCGTCGTACAGGACGCCCGAGAAGACCCAGTCGCCCAGGCCGTGGAAGATCGAGTCGCTGCCGACCTCCACGTAGTCCGCGGGCCGCAGCCGTCCGCCGGAGCGTTCCAGCAGGAACTCCGCCCAGCGCAGCGAGCCGTGGAACTCCGTCACCTCGTCACACGGGCGGGCCTGCCGCACCAGTCGGTGCAGCAGGCCCAGTTGCAGTGAGGGAAGGTCGATCGGATGCCAGGGCATCGTCACGAGGTGCACTCTCATGCCCGTCCCCCGGTCAACGGGTCGGCCGTTTCTCCAGGATCGCCGGCCGGCGGCTGGTACTTCGGTCCTCCCGCACGACGACCTTCTTGATCTCCATGTCCACTCCCCAGGGACGTGTGATTTCGAACAGCCTTGCGCGTACGGGAGTCCACATTATGGACGGACGTCTGTGTGTCACAAGTGTGTTCCGGGACAAAGCTGACCCTTGATCCACTTGACCGGCACGTACCTATAGTGATCGCCGCGCCGGGCGGATCATGACCACTCCGTCGGCGCGCACGTCATCAGCGACCGGGGGAACCGTGTCGCCACGGGGAGGGTGTTCCGTCATGCCAAGAATTTCTTTGGGCAGGTCTCTCGTCAGCCGGCCCGTCGCCGCCGTCCTGGCCGTCGCCGGGATCGCCGCCGGTGTCCTGGTCGGCGGAACCGGTCTGACCACGGTGGTCGGCTGCGGGGTCGGCAGTGACCCGTACCCGTCCCAGACCGCCAAGGACTGGATCACCTACGCCGACCACGTCGCCGTGGCCACTCCGGTACGGGAGCGGGAGACCAACCGGCGTGACTACAGGAGGGGTCCCGTTCGCTACGACGTCGACCGCATGGTGACGTTCCGCACGGACGACCTCCTCTGGTCCAGCCGGCACCCCGCGAAAACGCTGGACAAGAGCTTCGACATGACCGCCCCGGGATGGCGGGTGTACACGAGCGGCAACCGCCTGAAGAGGACGGCCACGGACGCTCCACGGCTGGAGACCGGACACACCTATCTCCTCGCCCTCCACTGGACCGCCGACGGGTGGGTCCTCCTCGGGGAGGGCGCCGCCGTGCCCTTCGACGATCACACGGGCGACCAGGGCGAGTGGTGTGGACGCGTGCTGAGCAAGGAGGACGTCGCACGGGGTGAGCGCTTCTCCCGCTCGGACGACCACAGCATGGAGAAGGCGCTCCTCGGCCGGAACGAACAGGCCGTCACCCGTGAACTGCGGCGCGCCGGCCGGAGCTGACCGTGCTCACAGCCGGGGGTCCACCGGCTCCGACTCCAGCGCGAGCACCCCGAACACCGCCTCGTGCACCCGCCACAGCGGCTCACCGTCCGCGAGCCGGTCCAGGGCCTCCAGGCCCAGCGCGTACTCGCGGATCGCCAGCGACCGCTTGTGGTTCAGGAAACGGGTGCGCAGGCGCGCGAGGTTGTCGGGGCGTGTGTACTCGGGACCGTAGATGATCCGCAGGTACTCCCGTCCCCGGCACTTGACACCGGGCTGGACCAGCCGGCCCTCCGGGCTGCGGACCAGGGCGCCCAGCGGCTTGACGACCATGCCCTCACCACCGCGGCCGGTCATCTCCAGCCACCAGTCGACGCCCGCCCGCACCGACCCGGGGTCACCGGTGTCGACGTAGAGCCGACGGGTCGTCTGCAGCAGACCACTGCCGTCGTACTCCACCAGCCGGTCCAGCAGGGCGAGTTGCTCGTCGTGCGGCAGGGCGGCGAGGCTGCGGCCCTGGACGGCCAGGAGCTGGAACGGCGCCAGGCGTACGCCGTGCAGGCCCTCGGTCGTCCAGCAGTAGCGCCGGTAGGCGTCGGTGAACGCGGCTGCGGCCTCGGCACGTTCGCGCTGCCGGGCGAGCAGGTCGGCGACGTCGACACCGCGCGCCGCCGCACCCCGCAGAGCGGCCAGGGCGGGCGGGAACACCGCGCCGGAGGCGGCGCCCACGGCCGCGTACTGCGACCGCAGCAGCCCGGAGGCCTTCAGCGACCACGGCATCAGTTCGGCGTCCAGCAGCAGCCAGTCGGTGGCGAGTTCGTCCCAGAGGCCGGCCGCGTCGATCGCCGTGCGGAGCCGGCCGAGGATCTCCTCGGTGACCTCCTGGTCGTCGAAGAAGGGCCGCCCGGTGCGGGTGTAGAGCGAGCCCGTGGGACCGTCCACACCGAACCTGCTGCGCGCCGCGTCCGCGTCCCGGCACACCAGCGCCACCGCCCGGGAGCCCATGTGCTTCTCCTCGCACACGACCCGCTCGACGCCGTCCGCCGCGTACTGCGCGAAGGCCTCCGACGGGTGCTCCAGATAGTGCCCGTCAGCGGCTCCGCCGCGGGCCTCCACCCGGCTGGTGGCCGTCGGAGCCATGGTCGGCGGCAGGTACGGCAGCAGCCGCGGGTCGACGGCGAACCGGCTCATCACCTCCAGCGCCGCGGCAGCGTTCTCCTCGCGGACGGACACCCGGCCCGCGTGCCGGGTCTCGACCACCCGGCGGCCCTGCACGTCGCCGAGGCCGAGTGGCCGCCCGTCGTGTCCGCCCGGCGCCTCGGTCCGCAGCGGCCTGGCCGGCTCGTACCAGACCCGCTCGGCCGGTACGTCGGCCAGTTCGCGCTCCGGCCAGCGCAGCGCGGTCAGCTTGCCGCCGAAGACGGCGCCGGTGTCCAGGCAGATGGTGTTGTTGAGCCAGGTGGCCTCGGGGACCGGGGTGTGACCGTAGACGACCGCAGCCCGGCCCCGGTAGTCCTCCGCCCACGGGTAGCGCACCGGCAGCCCGAACTCGTCGGTCTCGCCGGTCGTCTCCCCGTACAGGGCGTGCGACCGGACCCGGCCGGAGGTACGGCCGTGGTACTTCTCCGGCAGACCCGCGTGGCAGACCACGAGCCGGCCGCCGTCCAGGACGTAGTGGCTGACGAGACCGTCGATGAACTCCCGTACCTCCTGCTTGAACTCCTCGCTCTCGCCGTCCATCTGCTCGATGGTCTCGGCGAGTCCGTGCGTGTGCTGGACCTTGCGGCCCTTCAGGTACCGTCCGTACTTGTTCTCGTGGTTGCCCGGCACGCACAGCGCGTTGCCCGACCGCACCATCGACATCACGCGGCGCAGCACACCCGGGCTGTCCGGGCCACGGTCGACGAGGTCGCCGACGAAGACGGCCGTGCGGCCCTCCGGGTGGACGCCGTCCGTGTACCCCAGCTTCTCGAGCAGCGACTCGAGTTCGCGCGAGCAGCCGTGGATGTCGCCGATGATGTCGAAGGGGCCGGTCAGGTGGGTGAGGTCGTTGAAGCGCTTCTCGCTGACGACGGTGGCGTGCTCGACGTCCTCGGCGCCCCGCAGGAGGTGCACCTTGCGGAAGCCCTCGCGCTCCAGGTGCCGCAGGGAGCGGCGGAGTTCGCGGACGTGCCGCTGGATGACCCGGCGCGGCATGCCGGCCCGGTCGGAGCGGGACGCGTTGCGCTCGGCGCAGACCTCCTCGGGGACGTCCAGCACGATGGCGATGGGCAGCACGTCGTACTTCTTGGCCAGGTCGATCAGCTGCCGGCGGGCGTCCTGCTGGACGCTGGTGGCGTCGACGACCGTGCGGCGGCCGGCGGCCAGCCGCTTGCCCGCGATGTAGTGCAGGACGTCGAAGGCGTCCTTCGTGGCGCTCTGGTCGTTCTCGTCGTCGGAGACCAGGCCCCGGCAGAAGTCGGAGGAGATCACCTCGGTCGGCGCGAAGTGCCGGCGGGCGAAGGTCGACTTGCCGGAGCCGGAGGCACCGACGAGCACGACGAGGGAGAGGTCGGTGACGGGGAGGACCCGTCCCCTGTGCTGTGCCGCCTCGGTCATGCCGCCTTCGCCTCCTTCTTGTCGCCGGTGCCGGTGCTCATTTCGAAGACCGCCATCTGGGTGGGCGGACCGACCTCGGGGTCGTCCGGCCCGACGGGCACGAACCGCACGCCGTAGCCGTGCCGTTCGGCCACCGTGCGCGCCCAGGAGCGGAACTCCTCGCGGGTCCACTCGAAGCGGTGGTCGCGGTGCCGCATCCGGCCGGCCGGGAGGGACTCCCAGCGGACGTTGTACTCGACGTTCGGGGTGGTCACGAGGACCGTGCGGGGGCGGGCCGCGCCGAACACCGCGTACTCCAGGGCGGACAGCCGGGGCAGGTCGACGTGTTCGATCACCTCGCTGAGCACGGCGGCGTCGTACCCCTTGAGGCGGTTGTCGGTGTACGCGAGCGAGCTCTGGAAGAGCTTGACGCGCGAGGCCTGCCGCTCCCCCATGCGGTCCAGCCCGAGGCGGCGGGAGGCGATGGTCAGCGCGCGCACCGACACGTCGACGCCGACGATCTCGGTGAACCGCGCGTCCTTCAGCAGCGCCTGCACCAACTGGCCCTGGCCGCAGCCGAGGTCGAGGACGCGGGCCGCGCCGGTCTCGCACAGCGCCGCGATGATCGTGTCCCGTCGCCGCACGGCGAGCGGGGTGGGCTTCTCCTCCGTCTCCGTGTCCTCGGCGACGGCGTTGTCGATCTCCTCGACCTCGCTGTCGTCGGTCTCGGCGAGCCGCACCAGCTCCAGTCGCTCCAGCGCCTCCCGGGTCAGCGACCAGCGGCGGGAGAGGTACCGGCTGGTGATCAGCTTCTGCTCCGGGTGGGCGGGCAGCCAGCCCTCCCCCGCCCGCAGCAGCTTGTCGACCTCGTCGGACGACACCCAGTAGTGCTTGGCGTCGTCGAGGACGGGGAGCAGCACGTAAAGGTGCCGCAGGGCCTCGGCGAGGGTCAGCCCGGAGCCCTCCAGCACGAGGCGCACGTACCGCGAGTCCCCCCACTGCGGGAACTCGGTGTCCAGGGCGACGGGTTCGGCGGTCACCGCCCAGCCGAGCGGCTCGAAGAGGCGCCGTACGAGGTCGGGGCCGCCCCGGGCGGGCAGCGCGGGCACCTCGATCCTGAGCGGAAGCGGCTCGGCGGCCCGCTCGGGCCGGGCGTTGCACACGCCGCGCAGCGCGCTGGAGAAGACACTGCTGAGCGCCACCGCGAGCAGTGAGGAGGCGGCGTACGGCCGGTCGTTGACGTACTGGCCGAGCGCCGCGTCGGGAGCCCCGCCGCGCCCCTTGCCCTTGCCGCGCCGCACCAGCGCCACCGCGTCCACCTCCAGCAGCAGCGCCGCCGTGCAGCGCTCGGCGTCCGCCTCGGGGTAGAGGACGTGCGCCGTGCCGTGGGAGAGCTTGGCCGAGTACGGGTTGTCAGGGTGCTTGTGGAGGAGGAACCCCAGGTCAGTGGCCGGGTGCTGATCGTTGCCGGTAGTCGAGATCGTCAGGAACACATGACCGAGTATGGGCGTCGGTGCGCCCACGGCGGTACTGGATTACCCGTCGGTGCGCGAGGCTAGGACGTGCCCCTGGTGTCCACGGAGAACCGGGCCACGTCGGTGGTGCCCAGCCGGGCGTAGGAGGTGCTGGGGATGCCGTTCTGCTTGTCCTCGGGGGCCTTGTTCTTCTGCTGTTCCAGGTAGTTCGTGAACCTCGTGTCCGCCGCTGGGGGCGTCATGACGATGGCGTACGGCCACACGTAGCCGGCGTTCTCGTAGGCCGCCGCTCCGAGTGCCGACGGTTCGGTCCGCCAGCACGTGTTGTCCCCGTACTCGGAGAACTCCTTCTGCGGCCAGTAGGCGTCACCGGGGACCTGATCGACATTGCGGTGCACGCTCCAGAGGCGGGCCGTGCGGATGAAGCCGGCGCGGGTGGAGATCCGGGCCACTATCTGGACGGTCAGTTTTTCGTGCGGCTGCCGGTCCAGGCGGTACCAGACCGCGGTCACCTGAGGATCGTCGGCACCGAGTCCTCGGGGCCGGTCGATGTCGGCCGGCTTCCACTCCTTCGATTGTGCCGCCCGTGCGCACCAGTTGCCCGGCGGTTCCGTTGTCGTCGTGGGCTGTGCGGTGGGTGGAGTGTTTGTGGGAGCCGCGGAATTACGGTCACCGGAGAAATCGAAAATCCCGGCGATGGAGCTGCCGGTGAGGATGATGACGAGTACGAAAATGAGGACGAGTACGAAGAGGAGTACGCAGACCGCGAGGAGTATCCGCGGCCAGCTCCGCATCGAGTCGGACCTCTTGAGATCGATTCTCCCCCTGAGGGGTGGTGGCAGCCGGATGTTGAAGTTCATATTGTCAGCGACGATGACCACGCCGACGATCGCCAGGACGACGATGATAAACGCTGCCGCGAAGACCAGCACGATCATGGAATGCTGCACGTTTCCCCCCTTTGACTCCCCGTCACCGGATTTCCCGTTCAGGCGGGCGATCAGGAAGGTGTCTTGTTGACCTGCTGGTTGGAGACGACCGGCGCTCCCAGCAGACTGTGGTGCCCACCGTCGGCAAAGGTGTTGGAGGGGTCCTGGATGCGCTTGAGAAGAGCCGGGGAGACGCTGATCAGGTAATAGGTCCGGGTGACCCCGGCCGTGGCTGTCACCCGCCAGGTCTGCGGATCGGGATTCTCCGTCGAGACGGGCTGTTTCGAGAGGTAGTACTCCCGGTGGCCGTGTCCGTCGGCGTTCTTGATGTCGGAGACGAGGACGACCTTGTTTCCCGCGGCCACCGGACAGTAGACCGACGCGCTGACCGGGAAGGTGGTGCTCGGGGGTGACTTGGGAGCCACCAGGGTGTCCCGGCACTTCGCCAGTACGCGGGCCGGAACCTTGTAGACCTTCACCCAGTCCACGTACATCAGGACGTTCTTCGGCGTGGTGGCGTCACGCCGGCAGTAGCCCGAACATCCCTCGTCGTTCTGCAGGGAGAGGGCGAACGGCGTGCCCGGGACCAGGTTCTTCTTCGGGTCTCGCTGCCGCTTCACCGTCCATGTGGCCTTGCCGTCGACGTAGTAGGTGATGCGGTCGGGCAGCCAGTCGACGGCCACGGTGTGCCACTTGGTGAAGTCGACCTTGAGATGAATTCCCTTCTGGTGGTTGTCCGACCCGTAGTGCAGGAACTCGATCTCGGTGTTCCGTTTTCCGTTGGGAATCTCGACCATGTCGATCTCGCCCTTGTCCGGCCACTTCCCCTTGGGCCACAGAAGGGACACGGGGTCATAGCCGTTCCCCACGTCGGCGCGCATGCGCACCTCCCACCGGCCGTAGGTGAGGAATTTCCTGCTCTGCACGCCTCCGGAGACGTCTCCGTGCACAGGATCCACATGACCGACGAATTCGAGCATGCCGTGACTCACCCGGGTCGCCGACCTGATCCGCTGCGGCTTGGAAGGTCTGACGGGGCCGGTGTCGTCGTAGATGTTCCAGTCGGCGGAGTTGAGGGATGTGCCGCTGAATCCGTCGGTGAAGTAGGGGCGCCCCCAGTCGGTCTCCGGCGCCTTGGCGGCAACGGCCCTGGCGTGCAGAGCGGGCGCGGAGCAGCCCGCGAATGCCGGCACGGCGGCCCCGAGTTGAATTACGGCAGCCAGGATTCGCATGCGGCGAAACATCATTGTCCCCCACCCTTTGCTTCCCCCGATCGCGCCGGAAGCAGGCGCGACTTGGCGGCGTCCACGGGCCCCGAACCCTGCGTGCCGCCCCATCGGTGAAATTCCCGCCCCCCTGACGGGTCAGATCCTTCTCTGCCCCGGTCCAGGGGTGACGAATCATTTCGGTGACCGGCCGCCGGAATTCGTTACCACCCCGACACTGCCGCCTCCGGTTCCGCGTTCCTCGCCACCACTGGCGGCCGCCGCCGCGACCGCGGTGGTACCGCTCGCCGCCCGGGCGCCGGTCGCGGGCAGGTCGTGGGCACCTCTGCCCGCCTCGCTCGCCATCGCCGCGCCCACGATCTGCCTGGTACTGGCGCTGCGCACCCGTCGCGGCCCGTCCGGCTGACCGCCGGGACCACGTGTGCGAAGCCGGCTGCCGCCCCGTCATGGCGGTCGCCCGGCCGGCACGCTCCGGTGAGCCCGCCCCGGGCCGGAAACAGAGCCGTGGCCCGGGGCGCGGGCGACCGGCGCCCCTCAGCCCGCGCGGACGCGGTGGGCGGGCCTCACCCGAGCTGCGACTGCACCTGCGCGGAGATCAGCTCGAGGTGGTCCAGGTCCGAGAGGTCGAGGATCTGAAGGTAGATACGCCGGGAGCCGATCTCGGCGTAACGGCCGATCTTGTCGACGACCTCGGCGGGGGTGCCGGCGAGGCCGTTGGCCTTCAGCTCGTCCACCTCGCGGCCGATCGCGGCGGCCCGGCGGGCGACCTCCTGGTCGTCCTTGCCGACGCAGACGACGAGGGCGTTGGAGTAGGTCAGCTCGTCGGCGCGGCCGGCCGCCTCGGCGGCGTCGCGGACCCGGCCGAACTGCCGCTCGCCGTCCTCGACCGATCCGAACGGCATGTTGAACTCGTCGGCGTACCGGGCGGCCAACTTCGGGGTGCGGGTGGCGCCCTGGCCGCCGATCAGCACCGGGACGCGCTGCTGGGCGGGCTTGGGCAGCGCGGGCGAGTCGGTGAGGTCGTAGTACTTGCCGTGGAAGTCGAAGGTGTCCCCGAGCTTGGTCTGCCACAGCCCGGTGACGATCGCCAGCTGCTCCTCGAGGCGGCCGATCTTCTCCTTCGGGAACGGGATGCCGTACGCCTTGTGCTCGTCCTCGTACCAGCCCGCGCCGAGGCCGAGTTCGACCCGGCCGCCGGACATCTGGTCGACCTGGGCGACCTGGATGGCGAGGACGCCGGGCAGCCGGAAGGTGCCGGCCGTCATCAGTGTGCCGAGCCGGATGCGCTTGGTCTCACGGGCGAGCCCGGCCAGGGTGATCCAGGCGTCGGTGGGTCCGGGCAGGCCGTCCACGTCGCCCATGTGGAGGTAGTGGTCCGAGCGGAAAAACGCGTCGAAGCCGAGCTCCTCGGTGGCCTTGGCGACGGCGAGCAAGGTGTCGTAGGTGGCCCCCTGCTGGGGCTCGGTGAAGATTCGAAGGTCCATGCACCCATCCTGCACGGCGGCGGGCCGTTCAGTCCTGCCCGGGGGTGGTGCGCCGCCTTCTCCGGGGGTAAGCGTGTGGCGCGGGGCGAGTGGAGACCGCAGGGCAGAAGGTAGCGTCACGCACGAGCCCAGGGCGGCAACCGCTGGCGACCAACGAGGGTGCACAGCTCGTTCCGCATGTCTCGTCGCGCTCGGACAGGAGTGCAGCCGAGCCTGAAATCCGTGCCGACGACCTCGAAAACGGACAGATCCCGACTACACCCTCTACTGCGATGAGCCGCTATTGGGCGCTTGCGGCGGGACGGACGACGAGTTCGTTGACGTCGACCTGCGAAGGCTGGGAGATGGCGTAGGCAATGGCCTCCGCGATGGCGGAGGCGGGCAGTGCCACGGCGCGGTAGATCTTCATGGCCTCCCTGGCAGCAGGGTCGGAGATGCTGTCGCCGAGTTCGGACTCGGTCACGCCCGGGGACACGAGGGTGACCCGAATGTTCCCGGTGGACTCCTGGCGCAGTCCCTCGGAGATCGCGCGGACGGCGAATTTGGTGGCGCAGTAGACGGCGGCGGTGGGAGAGACCTCGTAGGCACCGACGGAGGCGATGTTCACAAAGTGCCCGCCGCCCTGAGCTCGCATCGCGGGCAGGGCGGCGGCGATACCGTGCAGGACTCCCCGCACGTTGACGTCGATCATGCGGTCCCACTCGTCGGTCTTCAGCGCTTCCAACGGCGAGAGGGGCATCACTCCGGCGTTGTTGACCACCACGTCCACTCGGCCGTAGCGCTCGCGGCCGGCGGACACGAAGGCCCGGACGTCGTCGGCATCCGTGACGTCCAGCCGCTGGAACGCCGCAGTACCGCCTGCGGTGGTGATCTCCCTGGTCAGCGCATCGAGACGATCGGTGCGCCGCGCTCCAAGGAGCAAACGGTGGCCGTCTGCAGCAAGTCGGCGGGCGGTCGCCTCGCCGATCCCGCTGCTCGCTCCGGTGACTGCCACGACCTTGGCTGTGTCCGTCATGCCTGCTTTTCCTCTCGGTAGAGCACGAGGTGCTCGTGGTAGAGCACGCCATCGCGGATGTCGCCCGTCGCGTGGAACCCGGAGTCGTCGACGTAGTCGATGTGGCTGCCGGTCACGGTGTAGCGGCCCGTGTACGCGCTACGCCGGTTACCGCGGCCCTCGTCGTACCGGCCGTCCGCCCGCAACTCCTGGCGGATGTGACCGTCCGCGGTCACCCACATGCCGACTACGTCGGCATGGCTCTCCTCCGTGTTCCCTGTCATGACGGACTCCCCTCGTCCATGGGTGCGGATCTGTCCTGCCCGACCGAGTCTGGACAGGTCGGATGCCGCCGACCAGGACGTGTGCTGCCTGGGTGCACCGCACCCAGGCAGCACACCGCCCCTGCGCCCTAGCCTGAGGACATGACCGACAACCTCCTGGGAAAGTTCCTACGCGCACGCAGGGCGGGCCTACGGCCGCAGGACGTCGGCATGGCGAGCTACGGCGTGCGCAGGGTCACCGGACTGCGCCGTGAAGAGGTCGCGGTCCTGGCCGGGGTGAACGCGGATTACTACACCCGCCTGGAACAGGGGCGCGAACGCCACCCCTCGGCCCAAGTACTCGACGCGCTCGGCCGCGCCCTGCGCCTGGACCCCGACGCCCACGCGCACCTGCACCAGCTGGCCGGGACAGCGCCGAGCAACCAGTTCACCCACACCACGGACCGCGTCAGTCCCGCCCTTCGCCAGCTGATGGACGGCTACCCGGGCGCCCCGGCGTTCGTCATCAACCGGACCTTGGACGTCCTGGCGGGCAACGCCCTGGCCGGGGCCCTGCACTCACCCTTCGAGCAGCCGGACAATCTGGCCCGCATGACCTTCCTCGATCCGGCAGGCCGACAGTTCTACACCCGGTGGAGCCGCACGGCGCAGGCCACCGTGAGCCACCTGCGTCAGGCGGCCGGCCTCGACCCGGACAACCCACGGCTGCGGGAACTCGTCCGCGCCCTCACCGAGCACAGCGCGGACTTCACCCGCTTGTGGAACTCCCACGCCGTGCGTGGCAAGACCCAGGACGCCAAGCATTTCCTCCACCCGGACGTCGGGCCCCTGGCCCTCACCTACCAGGCCTTTGACGTACGCGACGCTCCGGGCCAGCAACTTGTCATCTACCAGGCCGAACCCGGCAGCCCCAGCGCCCAGGCCCTCAACCTACTCGGCTCCCTCCAGGCCACCTCGAATCAGGCCGCCCTGTAGCCGGAAGAGATGGCCGGGATCTGCCGAGCAATCGCCTCAGCCGGCGCTCGCGTTCGGATGCCGCTCGTGGGCGCCCCTGAAGCGCCGGGATCCCGCTCGATCGATCCGATCGGGCGGGATCTTGTCAACCACCCAGACCTGGCCTCGTGAACGGTCCGGGCAGTCTGCCGGGTCCGAGTCAGCGGCGTTGGTTCAGCGCTCTGGCCTCGGCGTACGCCTTCGTCGTGAGCTCGGCCCGGGTCCGACCGAACCGCAACTCCATGATCTGACGGTTGATGCAACAACGCGCCACGGAGCCACACCCCCGGAGAACGGGCCTCAGAAGATCAACTTACTGCCCCCGCACAACGTCACACCACACCGGGCCGGCCCCCCGGAGAAGGCGCCGGTGTCCGGTCGCCGCGTCAGCCCGCCTCCCGCTCCGGCAGCGCCGCCTCCCTCGCGGCCAGTTTTCTGAGCATCTCCAGGACGCGGTCCCGGGACTCGTCCGCCGCGTCGATGGCCTCCATGCACTGCCAGTACGTCGCCTCGTCGGCCGCGGCGCTGGCGATGCCGACGAGTGCGATGCCGACCTCGCCGAGCAGGCCGCCGAGGCAGAGCAGGGCCTCCCTGGCGTCGTCCAGCTCGGTGAGCCGTGCGGCCAGCAGGTCGGCGGGGTCCAGCGCGTACGCGTCCAGGACTCCGCAGCCCCGGCCCGCCAGCTCGGTCAGTCCCAGGGCCTCGCCCCGCAGTTCGGGCGGACCGGAGACCGCCAGACGGCTGCCGACCGCCTGGGCGAGGGCCTGCGCCTGCCACACCTCCGTCAGGATCTGCGCCGCCTCGCCGCCGACCGCCAAGGCGCGCCTGCTCATCACGATGAGTCGCACCGCGTCCATGCGCTGCCCCCGTCCGTCCGACGTGCTCTCACACGTCCGTCCGCCCGTACTCACCTTGTTCACTACCCAGAGTGAAGTGGGTTGAGACGAAAAGCCAGAGGAAGACGGAAATCTTCGGACAACAATTCGGATTCGAAGCGCTTTTTGGCTACAGAACGTAATAGCGGAAGATGACATTCCGTCGGATGGCACGGTGTCCGGCGGCACGTCGTGGACCTCGTTGGACGTTCCGTCCGGACGGGCCGGGCTTGGCCCTACGCGCCCCCGTCGCCCGGTGCCGGGAACCTCCGCTCGTTCCGGTCGATCTTGGCGGCCAGGGCGGTCAGCGGGTCGATGCCGAGCACCTCGCAGAGCTGGAGCAGATAGGCGAGCACGTCGGCGACCTCGTCGGTGACGCGGTGTGCGGTACCGGGGTCGTCCATGACGCGGGCCGACTCCTCGGGGGTCAGCCACTGGAAGATCTCCACCAGTTCGGAGGCCTCCACGCTGAGGGCGGCCACGAGGTTCTTGGGGGTGTGGTACGGCTGCCAGTTCCGGGCGGCCGCGAACTCGGCCAGCCGGTGCTGCAGTTTCGCCACGTCCAGGGGGTCCGTCACGGCTTCAGGTGTACCACCGTCACGCCCTCCGCCCCAGCGGCCCACGACGCGTCCCCGACCGTCCCGAGGAGTCGGATGTGCCCGGCCCCGCTCGTCCACGCCGCGAGCCGCAGCAGCTCCGCCCGCTGTCCGGCGTCCAGTGCCCGGTCCAGTCCGTCGGCGAGGACGGTGAGCGTGCGCAGGGCCGCGGGGACCTCGCCGGGCGGGTCGACGTCCAGGACGCCGGGGCCGGTGAGCAGGACCAGGGCCAGCGCCAGGAACCTGAGCTCGCCGTCGCCGAGCCGGCCGAGTTCCGTGACGAGGCCGTCACCCCGGTCCAGCACCGCGCGGACGGTTCCGTCGCCCAGCGGTTCGGCGAGCAGGTCGCGGACCGGGCCGGCGCATCCTGCGCGCACCGCAGCGACCAGCCGGGCGTGCCGCCGGCCGCACTCCGCGCGGGTGCGCCACAGTACGTCGGCGAGGTTGTCGCAGTGGGAAAGGAGCCGTCCGGGGCCCATGGGGACCGCGGTGCGCATCCGGTCGGGCCGGGGGTCGCAGGCGAAGACGGAGCGCAGGGCGACGACCATCTGCTCGGCGGCGGCGAGCACCCGGCGCTGTCCGTCCGTCCGGCCGGCCACCCGCAGCGGCAGGAGCGTCGTGCCGAGCCGGTCGTCGGGGAGCGGGGCGCGGGTCACCGGCGCGGAGCCCGCCGTGTGCCAGGCGGCCTGCACCGTCCTGCGTCCCGGATCGCGCAGCGCCGTCTCGAGCAGCACCAGCCCGCCGGCCGTCAGCCGTTCCCCCACGATGCGCAGTTCGGGTTCCGCCTGTACCGCGACGTCGAGCCGGACCGGGCCCTCGGCGCCGTCGGCCGTGCAGCCGATGCGGAAGCCGCGGCGCCGCTGGGCGTCGGGGCGGGCCCCCTCCGGCACACAGGCGTCCGGGTCCCGGAAGGCCTCCGGGAGGGTGGCGCCGCTCCCGAGCCGGGCCAACGCCTCGTAGGCCCGCAGCGCGGTCGACTTGCCGCTGCCGCTGGGCCCGGCGAAGAGAGTGAGCGGCCCGAGCGGGAACCCGGCCCGCCGGTGCCCCGCGAACGCGGAGAGCCGCAGCTCGGTGAGGTGCGGCCGCCCGACCGGACCGGGCCCGGCGGGGCGGGCGGACGCACCGGGGCCGACGGGCCGGGTGGACGCGGCGGGGTCGGCTGGGCCGGTGGGCTGTGCGAACGGGGTGGACGCCACGGACTCGCCAGGCCCGGCGGATGCCGCGGACCTGGCGGGCCGCGCGGCCTCAGCACGCACGTCAGGCCCGGCGGACCGAGCGGCCCTGCCAGACCGGGCGGAGGGCACGGGCCGGGCGGCCTCGGCGGACGCGGCAGGCCGGGACGACTCGGCAGACTCGACGGACTCGACGGACGCCACCGGCCCGACGACCCCAGCGGACACGGAAGGCCCGGCAGACTCGACGGACACGGCGGACGCCACCGGCCCGACGACCCCAGCGGACACGGAAGGCCCGGCAGACTCGACGGACACGGCGGACTCGGCAGGCCCGGCAGGCCCGGCCGGCTCGGCCGGCTCGGCCGGCACGGCCGGCACGGCCGGCACGGCCGGCACGGAGGACACGGAGGACACGGAGGACACGGAGGACACGGAGGACACGGAGGACACGGAGGACACGGAAGGCGTGGGGAATGCGGACACGTCCGGACCGTAGGGCCGCGCCGGTGCGGCGAACCGTTACCTCCCGTGGACCTTCCTACGATCGGGGGACGGGCGGGGTGAAACCCTCAGCCCGACACCCCCACGCCCTCCATCAGCCCGCTGACCTCGGTGCCGGGCGGGGTGAGGAGGAACACGTTCCGGTCGACGCGGTGCATGCCGCTGCCCAGGCCGAAGACCACGCCGGTGCTGAAGTCGAGGACGCGCTTGGCGACGTCCGTCTCGGCACCGGACAGGTCGAGCAGGACGGGTGCGCCCGCCATGACCGTCTCGGCCACGTCGCGCGCGTCCGCGAACACGTTGACGCGCAGCACCACGAACCGGCGGCGGGTCTCGGTCTCCGCCTCCGGCAGGGAGCGGTGGTTCACCGCGGACGGCCAGGCGTCGCGGCCCCTCAATGGCACGACCTGGGCGAGCCCCTCCCACTGTTCATCGGTGACGTCGTAATGGTTCACCGGTTGCCCCCGACCTGACTCGCACTCATTGCCTGCACCGGTCAATTCTTACGCCAAGTCACCCGTTCGGCCCAACAGCGACACGAAGCGCGACCGCCTCGCCCGCCCCGGCGTACCGCATTGCCGGACATATGCGAAATGACCGGGCGACGACCACTCCCCCCGGTTCCTGCCGGATCGGGGCTTCTTACCGCCCTCACACCGGACTCTTCACCTCCGCGGACGCCTCGCTCACCGCCTCCGATTACCGTCCGCTCTCGTGCACTTGGCAGAAACGCAACGAGTGACGCCCGGCCGGCGGATCCAGTCGGCGGTGTCCGTCGCCCCGGACCCACCCGCGCAGTGGCACCGTGTGCTGACCGTCCTCGCCGATGTGAGCCTCTTCATCGGCACCCGGACGGTGTGGACGCAGGCGGCCACGCACCGCCTGCTGGTCGCGGCCGTCATCTCCGTCTGCTACGCGTCGATCCTGGCGACCGGCGTGCTGGCGCTGACGGTGCGCCGGTCCCGCTCACTGGCGCGGCTGGACCTGCTGGTGCTGGTGACGGCGGTGACCCTCGCCCTGTGCACCTGGGCGATGAACCACGGCGGCGGCGACGAGGCGGCCCTGACCACCCAGGCCGCCAGGGAACTGGTCGACGGGCACGCGATGTACGGGCAGCCCTGGCCCTGGCTCTTCACCGGCCACAAGAACGTGGCCCTCACCCCGACGATAGACGGCGGCTACGACTTCACCTACGGCTATCCCCCGCTGGCCCCGCTGCTGACCGCGCCGCTGCTGTGGCTGGGGCACGGCGCCGCCGCCGCGACCGCGGCGAGCACGGGCGCGCTGATCGTCGGCACGGTCGTGCTGTGGCGGATGCTGCCGGTGCCGTGGCGGTCGGCGGCGACGATGGCGTGTCTGGGCTTCGGCTTCCTGCCGACGTACGCCCGGCTCGGCTATCCGGCGATCATCGCGCTGGTCCTGCTGATCCCCGTCGTGGTGCGCTGGCCGCGGATCGGACGGGGCGGGCGGCTCGGCGCGGCCGGGATCGCGCGGGCCGCGTGCCTGGGGGCCGCCTGCGCCGCGCAGCAACTGCCCTGGTTCCTCGCGCCGTTCCTGCTGGCCGGGATCTACGCGGTGCGCCGCGGCGAACTGGGCGGCCGGGCGGCGGCGCTGGTGGTGCTGCGGATCGCCGGGATCGCGGCCACCGTCTGGCTGCTGATCAACACGTACTTCGCCGTGCACGAGCCGGGCACCTGGCTGACCGGGATCGCGCTGCCGCTGACACAGGGCGCGGTGCTGCACGGGCAGGGCCTGGTGGGTGTCTCGCTGTACCTGACCGACGGCAGCGACCGGCTGGACTGGTACGGCCACGCGAGCGTGCTGCTGGCGGCGGCACTGCTCGCGCTGTTCATGCTGTTCGTCCGGCGGCTGGGGCCGGCGGCGACGGTCCTGCCCTGGTGCGCCTTCTACCTGGCGACCCGCTCGCAGGACGGCTACTACCTGATGATGACCCCGTTGTGGCTGGCGGCGGCGGTCACCACGCCCCTGTCGGACTTCGCCGGCGCGTGGCAGCCGTGGCCCCAGCGGCTGTCCGGGTCGCACCGGCGCACGGCCCGGATCGCGGCGGCCGGGCTGCTGCTCACCCCGGCCCTGGTCTGTGCGGCCGTGGCGGTGACCGGCACCCCGCCCCTGCGGATGGAGGTCACGTCGGCACGCCGGGTGTCGGCGCAGGCGGTGTCGGCGGTGACGGTGCGGGTGACCAACCGGGGGGACGATGCCCTGACCCCGCACTTCATGTTCACCACGGGCCAGGGGATGAGCCAGTACTGGACACTGGCGCGGGGTCCGGCCACGGTCCCCGCCCACGCCACGGCGACGGTCGAACTCCGGGCACCTCACGGGCGGTTCACCGTTCCCCGCCGGGCCACCCGCATCCGGCTGCGCGCCTTCACGGCGACCCCGCAGACGCTGTCCAGCCAGGATGTGCGGCTGGCCGGGACCGGCAAGGACGGCTGAGCACCCGCGGTCAGGCCCCGGCCCTGGTGAACCGGAGCGCGGCGGTCACCGTGGTCAGGCCGCGCATCATGCCCAACTGGTTCCAGCCCATGCCGAACGTGTCGCGGTCCACCGTGAACTCCGCCTCCAGGGTGAGCGCTTCGGCGTCCGCGGCGGCCAGGCGCGCGGTGAAGGACACCGGCCTGCTGATGCCCCGCACGGTCAGCTGCCCGGTGACCCGCACGGTGTCGCCGTCGAGGTGGTCGGCGCCGCGGACCGCGAAGGTGATCTCCGGGTGGTGGTCGGCGTCGAAGAAGTCGGCCGACCGCAGATGGGTGTCGCGCTTGGCGTGGCCCGTGTCCACGGAGGCGGCGTCCAGGGTCACCGTGCCGGTCGCGGAGCCGTCGGGCCGGACCTCCCCCCGCCCGCCGGTCGCGGCGAGCGTGCCCTTGACGGTGACCAGGCCCCAGAAGGTCTTCTGCCGTACGGCGACGGTGGAGGCGGTCGGTTCGAGCTCCCAGAGGCCTGTTTCGACGGCGACGGTCATGGTCGTACTCCTGTCATCACAGCGGTCACGCGGTGGTCCAAATTTGGATGAGCTCACGCTAGTCGATAATTCAAAATTGGACAACGGTTAGACTCGACCGTATGTCCGAGCCTTTCGACGACCCCGCCGACCAGCCCGAGTGCCCCTTCTCGCACGGCGGCGGGCTGCTCCCCGACGAGTTGCGCGCCTGGATGGTCCTGCTCGCGGCGACGGGCGCGGTGGAGCAGCGGCTGCGCTCGGTGGTGAAGGAGACCCTCGACGTCTCCCATGACGAGTTCCTGATCCTGTGCCTGCTCGCCGAGCAGCCGGAAGGCCTGCGGATGACCCGTGTCGCCGACCTCCTGGGCCGCCCCAAGACCCGCCTCACCTACCAGATCGCCTGCCTGCAGCACTCCGGTCTCGTCACCCGCAAGTCCGTGTGCGGCGACAAACGGGGTATCGAGGTCGCCCTCACCGAAAAGGGCCGGGGGCGACTGCGGGAGGCCTCCGCCCGGCTCTCCGAGACCGTCAGCCGGGCCCTCGCCGAGACCATCGGCCCGGCCCAGCGCGCGGCCCTCGGCTCGCTGGTGCCCAACCTCGCGGAGGAAGCCACCTGACCTCGGGAAACCGGCTTCCCTGCACCGACGAGGCACAGGTCACAGTCGACGCGAGGGCAACGTCACAACCCCTGCTCTGCTCTCGCTTAAGCCCCCTGCCCTAGCATCCGAGCCATGACGGTCCTGCCTGACGACGGGCTCTCACTGGCCGCCGAGTTCCCTGACGCGACACACGAGCAGTGGCAAGCCCTGGTCGAGGGCGTGCTGCGCAAGTCGGGCAAGGAAGTCTCGGGCGCGGCAGCTGAGGACGCCCTGTCCACGACGCTGGAGGACGGGCTGCGCACCCGGCCGCTGTACACCGCGCGCGACGGCGCGCCCGACCCCGGCCTGCCCGGCTTCGCCCCGTTCGTACGCGGCGGCCGCGCCGAGGGCGGCACCGCCGGCGGCTGGGACGTACGCCAGCGGTACGCGGCGGCCGGGGACGGCGCGGTCCTGACCGACCTGGAGAACGGCGTCACCTCGCTCTGGCTGGTGCTCGGCGAGGGCGGCATCCCGGTGGCCTCGCTCGGCAAGGTGCTCGACGGCGTCCACCTCGACCTGGCGCCGGTCGTGCTCGACGCCGGCCGGGACGTGGCGGCCGCGGCCGAGGCGCTGCTGCGGCTGTACGAGGAGCGGGGCGTGGACCCGAAGGCGGTGCGCGGCGGCCTGGGCGCCGATCCGCTCGGGTACGAGGCCCGCACCGGCTCCCCCCTGGACTTCGCGCCGGTCGCCGCGCTCGCCGTCCGCTGCGCCGAGTCGTATCCCGGGCTGCGCGCGCTGACCGTGGACGCGCTGCCGTACCACGAGGCAGGCGGCTCGGCCGCGCAGGAGCTGGGCCTGTCCCTGGCGACCGGCGTGGCCTGTCTGCGGGAGCTGACCGGGGCAGGCCTCACCGTCGAACAGGCCTTGGGACAGCTGGAGTTCCGGTACGCGGCCACCGCCGACCAGTTCCTGACCATCGCCAAGCTGCGCGCGGCCCGCCGGCTGTGGGCGCGGGTGGCCGAGGTGTGCGGGGCGCCGGGCGCGGGCGCGCAGGTGCAGCACGCCGTGACCTCGCCGGTGATGATGACCCGCCGCGACCCGTGGGTGAACATGCTGCGCACCACCGTGGCCACACTGGCCGCCGGGGTCGGCGGCGCCGACACCGTCACCGTGCTGCCGTTCGACCACGCGCTCGGCCTGCCGGACGCGTTCTCCCGCCGTATCGCCCGCAACACCTCCACGATCCTGGTCGAGGAGTCCCACCTGGCCCGGGTGATCGACCCGGCGGGCGGCTCCTGGTACGTGGAGCGGCTGACCGGCGAACTGGCCGAGGCGAGCTGGGCGTACTTCCGCTCGGTCGAGGGCGACGGGGGCCCGGCGGCCGCCCTGCGCTCCGGCCGGATCCGCACGGACCTGGCGACGACGTGGGCGGAGCGTTCCAAGAAGCTCGCCAAGCGGCGTGAACCGATCACCGGCGTCAGCGAGTTCCCGCTGCTGGCGGAGAAGCCGGTGGAGCGCGAGCCCGCCCCGGAGCCGCCGTCCGGCGGGCTGCCGCGGGTGCGCCGTGACGAGGCGTACGAGGAACTGCGCGCCCGTTCCGACGCCCACCTCGCGGCGACCGGCTGCCGTCCCCGGATCTTCCTGGCGACGATCGGTCCGGCCGCCGCGTACACCGCACGCTCGACCTTCGCCGCCAACCTCTTCCAGGCGGGCGGCATCGAGCCGGTCACCGAGGGCCGCTTCGAGGACAGCGGCGCCACCGAGGCGGTGCTGTGCTCCAGTGACGCGCTGTACGAGGAGCAGGCCGAGCGGACCGCGGAGTTCCTCAAGGCCTCGGGCGCCCGGCATGTGTTCCTCGCGGGGCGTCCCGCCGAGTACGCGGGCGTCGACAGTTACGTGTTCGCGGGCTGCGACGCCGTCGCCGTGCTGTCCGCGACCCTCGACCGCATGGGAGTGTCCTGATGGGAATCCCCGACTTCTCCGGCATCGAGCTGGGGACGCCGGCCGTCGACGGCAGTGCCGAGGAGTGGCGTACGGCCGTCAGGCGGGCGACCGGGAGCGAGGAACCGCTGTGGGAGACCCCGGAGGGCATCGGGGTCAAGCCGCTGTACACCGGGCGTGACCTGGAGGGCCTGGACTTCCTGGGGACGTACCCGGGCATCGCGCCGTACCTGCGCGGCCCGTACCCGACGATGTACGTCAACCAGCCCTGGACGATCCGCCAGTACGCGGGTTTCTCCACCGCCGAGGAGTCCAACGCGTTCTACCGGCGGAACCTGGCGGCCGGTCAGAAGGGCCTGTCGGTCGCGTTCGACCTGCCCACGCACCGGGGTTACGACAGCGACCACCCGCGGGTGACCGGTGACGTCGGCATGGCGGGTGTGGCGATCGACTCGATCTACGACATGCGGCAGCTGTTCGACGGCATTCCGCTCGACAAGATGACCGTGTCGATGACGATGAACGGCGCCGTGCTGCCGATCCTGGCGCTGTACATCGTGGCGGCGGAGGAACAGGGCGTACCGCCCGAGAAGTTGGCCGGGACCATCCAGAACGACATCCTCAAGGAGTTCATGGTCCGCAACACCTACATCTATCCGCCGAAGCCGTCGATGCGGATCATCTCCGACATCTTCGCGTACACCTCGCAGCGGATGCCCCGCTACAACTCCATCTCCATCTCCGGCTACCACATCCAGGAGGCCGGTGCGACGGCCGACCTGGAGCTGGCGTACACCCTCGCCGACGGGGTGGAGTACATCCGGGCGGGCCGGGATGCGGGTCTGGACGTGGACGCGTTCGCGCCGCGGCTGTCGTTCTTCTGGGCGATCGGCATGAACTTCTTCATGGAGATCGCGAAGCTCCGGGCGGCCCGTCTGCTGTGGGCCAAGCTGGTCGCGCAGTTCGAGCCGAAGAACTCCAAGTCCCTCTCCCTGCGCACCCATTCGCAGACCTCGGGCTGGTCGCTGACCGCGCAGGACGTGTTCAACAACGTCACGCGCACCTGTGTGGAGGCGATGGCGGCGACCCAGGGCCACACCCAGTCGCTGCACACCAACGCCCTCGACGAGGCCCTCGCGCTGCCCACCGACTTCTCGGCGCGCATCGCCCGCAACACCCAGCTGCTCATCCAGCAGGAGTCCGGCACCACCCGGGTCATCGACCCGTGGGGCGGCAGCGCGTACGTGGAGAAGCTGACCTACGACCTCGCCCGCAAGGCCTGGCAGCACATCCAGGAGGTCGAGCAGGCGGGCGGCATGGCGCAGGCCATCGACGCGGGCATCCCGAAGCTGCGTGTGGAGGAGGCGGCGGCCCGGACCCAGGCCCGGATCGACTCGGGACGGCAGCCGGTGATCGGCGTGAACAAGTACCGCGTCGACAGCGACGAGGCGATCGAGGTCCTGAAGGTCGACAACTCCTCCGTGCGGGCCCAGCAGATCGAGAAGCTGCGGCGGCTGCGCGCGGAGCGGGACGAGACCGCCTGCCGGGACGCCCTCGACGCGCTCACCCGGGCCGCCGACGGCGACGGCAACCTGCTGGAGCTCGCGGTGCACGCGGCCCGCGCCAAGGCGACCGTCGGTGAGATCTCCGACGCCCTGGAGAAGGTGTACGGCCGGCACGCGAGCCAGATCCGTACGATCTCCGGGGTGTACCGCAACGAAGCTGGGGAGTCCCCGAACGTGGACCGCACCCGTGCCCTGGTGGACGCCTTCGAGGAGGCCGAGGGGCGCCGGCCGCGCATCCTGGTCGCCAAGATGGGCCAGGACGGCCACGACCGCGGCCAGAAGGTGATCGCCACCGCCTTCGCCGACCTCGGCTTCGACGTCGACGTCGGCCCGCTGTTCCAGACCCCGGAGGAGGTCGCCCGCCAGGCGGTCGAGGCGGACGTGCACGTGGTCGGCGTGTCCTCGCTGGCCGCGGGTCACCTCACCCTCGTGCCGGCGCTGCGCGAGAAGCTCGCCGAGGAGGGCCGGGAGGACATCACCATCGTGGTCGGCGGGGTGATCCCGCCGCAGGACGTGCCGGTGCTGCTGGAGATGGGCGCGGCGGCCGTGTTCCTGCCCGGGACGGTGATCCCGGACGCGGCCCACGACCTGGTGCAGCGGCTGGCGGCCGACCTCGGCCACGAGCTGTAGGCCCCATGGCAGCGATCGATCTCGACACGTACGTGAAGGGTGTGCTCGACGGGAAGCGGGCGATCGTGGCCCGCGCGATCACGCTCGTCGAGTCCACCCGGCCGCAGCACCGGGCGCTGGCGCAGGAGTTGCTCACCGAGCTGCTCCCGCACAGCGGCCGGGCGCGGCGGATCGGCGTGAGCGGGGTGCCGGGCGTGGGCAAGTCGACGTTCATCGACGCCTTCGGCACGCAGCTGACCTCGCTGGGGCACCGGGTGGCGGTGCTCGCCGTGGACCCGTCCTCGACCCGCACCGGCGGCTCGATCCTGGGTGACAAGACCCGGATGGAGCGCCTGGCGGTGGATCCGAACGCGTTCGTGCGCCCCTCCCCCAGCGCGGGCACGCTGGGCGGCGTGGCGAAGGCCACCCGCGAGTCGATGGTGGTGATGGAGGCCGCCGGCTACGACGTGATCCTGGTGGAGACCGTCGGTGTCGGCCAGTCCGAGACCGCGGTCGCGAACATGGTCGACTCCTTTCTGCTGCTCACCCTGGCCCGCACCGGTGACCAGCTGCAGGGCATCAAGAAGGGCGTGCTGGAACTGGCCGACGTGATCGCCGTCAACAAGGCGGACGGCCCGCACGAGCGCGACGCCCGGGCCGCGGCCCGTGAACTGGCGGGTGCGCTGCGGCTGATGCACGGCAAGGACGCGTTCTGGACGCCGCCGGTGCTCAGCTGCAGCGCGCGTGAGTCGACCGGCCTGGACGTGGTGTGGGAGCGGCTGGAACAGCACCGCACCCTGCTGGACTCCACCGGGCGGCTCACCGCCAAACGGCGGGGCCAGCAGGTCGACTGGACGTGGTCGATGGTCCGCGACGAACTGCTGGGCCGCCTGCACGCCGACCCGGCGGTACGGGAGGTCGCACCGGCGCTGGAACAGGCGGTACGGGACGGCTCACTGACCGCGACATCGGCCGCGGAACGGATTCTGGAGGCGTTCCGGGGGACGGCCGGCTCCTCCTGACCGGAGGCCCGGGGCAGAAGATCGCAGCCGGTGTCCGGCGTCACCCCGGTGTGGCATGCTGAATCTCACGCATTGACCGTTTTGCCTGTTCTGCCGGAGTCCCCTGTGGTGACCGAGACCCGACATCCCAGCACCGGGCGACCGTGATGACGGGAAGGGAGGCGTGGCCGGCGTCGAAGGAACCGGACCTTCCCGAGCTGCACCTGCGCCTGCGCGCGGAGGTGGCCCGGATCGACGCGCAGCTGCACGCGATGCTGGCCGCCATGGACCGGCTGCAGGGCCTGCTGGACGCGGTGGTGACCATCAGCCGGGAGGTGGAGCTGCCCGCGGTGCTGCACCGCATCGTGACCACCGCCATGGACCTGGTCGGTGCCCGTTACGGGGCACTCGGCGTCCTCGACGCGCCCGGCGAGCGCCTGGAGCAGTTCATCACCGCCGGTCTGTCGGAGCAGGAGTACGCCGATCTGTCCGGGACCGGCCTGCCGCGCGGTCTGGGCGTCCTCGGGCACCTGATCCACCACCCCGAACCCCTGCGGGTCGACCACATCCGCACCCATCCGTCGTCCGTCGGGTTCCCGCCCGGCCACCCCCGCATGGGCACCCTGCTCGGGGTCGCCATCAGCGTGCGCGGCGAGATCTACGGCGACCTGTACCTGTCCGAGCGGCGTGACGGGCAGCCCTTCGACGCCCATGACGAGAACGTCGTCGTCGCCCTGGCCACCGCCGCCGGCATCGCCATCGAGAACGTCCGCCTGTTCGAGCAGGTACGCGTGGGAGCCGAGCAGTTCCAGCGGCTCCTGCTGCCGACGCTGCCCGATCTGCGGCCCTTCACGGCCGCCGCCATCTACCGGCCGGCCGCCGAGCCCAGCCAGCTGGGCGGGGACTGGTACGACGCCGTCCCGCTGCCCGGCGACGTCGTGGCGGTCGTCATCGGGGACGTGGTCGGCCACGACCTGAAGGCCGCCGCGGCCATGGCTTCCACCCGCAACATGCTGCGCGCCCTGCTGTTCGACGGGAGCAGTCCGCCCGGCACGGTCCTCGCCCAGCTCGACCACGCGCTGCAGGCCATCACCGACAACCCGGTCACGACCACCACGCTGGCACGCATCGAACCCGAGGGTGCGGCCTGGCGGCTCCACTGGAGCAGCGCCGGGCACGTTCCGCCGCTCCTGCTCGCCCCCGGGCGCCGGGCCGAATACCTCTTCGCCGAACCCGGACTGCCGCTCGGGGTCGACCCCGAGCAGCCCCGCCCCAACCACTCCCGTGCGCTCCCTCCGGGCGCCACGGTCGTCTTCTACACCGACGGGCTGATCGAACACCCCGCGCACGCCATCGACGAGAGCCTGGACGAGCTCACCGACCTCGCCGCCCGGTACACGACGCTGCCCCTGCAGGACTTCGTCCGGGCACTGGCCGACCACCATCCCAGCGACGGTCACGACGACATGGCCATCCTGGCCGTGCGCGCCCCGGGGCCCTGACGCCGCTCCGCCGTGCCGTGGAGGATCCCGGGGATCAGGCGGATGATGGTCCGTGGGGCGTCGATGCGGAGGTCGCCCGATGGCAGTCGCGCGGAACGAGCGACTTCGGCGCGATGGCGTGATCGTCCTGGAGATCTGCGCCGTGGCCGCGCTGTACTACGGTTCGGCCGAGCTGGGTCTGCTGCAGCAGCTGGTGCGCGGCCAGGTCACCCCGCTGTGGCCACCCACCGGTATCGCCGTGGCGAGCCTGCTCGTCCTCGGCCTGCGGGTCTGGCCCGGGATCGCGCTCGGGGCGCTGCTCGCCAACGTCACGCTGGGGCCGTCGGTCTGGGCCGTGCTCGGGATCGCGGCGGGAAACACCCTCGCGCCCGTCTGCGCCTGTCTGCTGCTGCGCCGGGTGGGATTCCGCACCGAACTGGACCGCCTGCGCGACACACTCGCGCTGATCTTCCTCGGCGCGTTCACCGGAATGCTGGTCAGCGCCACGATGGGCAGCGCGGCACTGGCGCTCTCCGGCGTGCTCAGCGCCGACAGGTTCTGGCCGACGTGGTCGGTCTGGTGGACCGGGGACGCGATGGGCGTACTGCTGGTGACGCCGGTCCTGCTCGTCCTTCGCTCGGCACACCGGCCGAGGGACGTCCCGCCGTCCCGCTGGGTGGAGGGCCTGCTGCTGGCGGTGGCCACCGTCGGCGTCGGTGTCATCCAGACCGGCACCACGCCGCTGCTCTTCCTCTGCTTCCCGCTGCTGATCTGGGCGGCCTTCCGCTTCCAGCTGGCCGGGGCCGCGCCCTGCGCCCTGGTCGTGTCGACCTTCGCGATCCTCGCCGCCACCAAGGGGGCCGGACCGTTCGCCGGTCACGACCTGCTCAGCCGAATGGTCACGCTGCAGGCGTTCAACGGGTCCGCGGCGCTCACGGCGCTCGTGCTCGCGGCGGCCGTCACGGAGCGGAACCAGGCCCAGAAGGAGATCGCGCTGGCCTGCGGGCAGCTCGCCGAGATGGTGACCAGGATGGCCACGAAGGGCGGTCGGCCGACGCTCGGCCACAGCGGCGAGAAGGAGCGGCACGGCGGGCCGACCAGGCGACCGGCCTGAGCACCGGCATCCCGCCTGCGGAACTGTGGGCTCCACCACTGCACCCGTGAACCCGGCCTGCTCAACTGGTCCGATGCGAAGATCCACCCCCCTCGTGCTTCTTCTCGCCGTCTACGGCGCACTGACCGCCTGCGACCTGCCCGGCAGCCACCACGAGGCGGCCTCCGACCAGGACCTCAACACCCGCGCCGCGCTCCCGCTGACCCGCTACGACCTCGACCACGACGAGCGGAAGCTGCTCCACGAGGCACGGTGGGACCTGGGCAGGAAGTGCATGGCCGGGCTCGGCTTCTCCGGCTTCGCGGCGTTCGCCCCGCCCGCCGACGATCCGGTCCGGCCCGATGCGCCGGGCGCGATCCGGCTGTCCTCGGTGGACCTGGACCTCGGCGACAAGCCGTACGGGATCGACGATCCCCGCCAGGGAGCGAAGACCGGCTACCACAGCCCCTCGCCCGAAACGCAGGACCGGAAGTGGCCGATGGACCAGTACCTGGCGCTCACCGGAGACTTCCGGCACGGCGATTCCAGGCGGGCCCACGGTCACCGGATCCCCGAGGGGGGCTGCCTCGGCCAGGCCGACCGGCGCGTCTACGGCTCCGTACCGGAGCGGGCCACGTTCGCCGGGATCCGCTTCAAGGGCTACGAGCTGACCGTCATGCGCCTGATGCGCCAGGCGAACGGCCAGGCGGCCAAGGATCCGGCGCACCGGCGGGCGGACAAGGCATGGTCGTCGTGCATGAAGAAGGAGGGGTTCTCCTTCAAGGACCCGAAGGACGCCCAGTACCAGGCGGACTGGTTCGCCGCCGAGGAGGCGTCCCGGAAGGAGAGGCGCACGGCCGAGGCCGACGCGGACTGCAAGCGGAGCACCGGTTACGTCAAGGCCGTGCACGAGGTGGACGTAAGGATCGAGAAGCGGCTGATCGCGAAGAACCGCACCCTGCTGGACGGCGTCACGCGCCGGAACCGCACCGCCGTGCGCAACGCCCGGGCGGTCATCGACGGGCAGTCGTGATCCGCCTGCCCCGGTCGCCCGCCGTGCGTGCCTCCAGCGCGTGCAGCACGGCCGCCATGTCCTCGTCGCCGTGCCCGCGCGCCACGGTCTCCTCGTAGAGGGCGTGACAGACGTCGAGGAGGGGGGAGGCCAGGCCGGCCTCGCGGGCGGCCCCGGCGATCAGCCGGTTGTTCTTCAGTACGTCGGCGGCCGCCGCCTGGACGGTGAAGTCACGGGCCAGCAGCTTGGCCGCCTTCACCCGCGAGACGGCGCTGGCCATCGGGCCGGCGTCCAGGACGTCCCGGAGCAGGCGCTGGTCGAGCCCGTGCCGGCCGGCGAAGTGGAAGGCCTCGGTCAGGCCGGTGACCAGGGTGATCAGGAACAGGTTGACCGAGAGCTTCATCAGCAGCGCGCCCGGGACGGCACCGCAGTCGAACGTCTCACGGCACAGGGGCGCGAGCAGGGGGCGTACGGCCCGCACGGCCTCGTCGTCCCCCGCCAGCATCGCCACCAGTTCCCCCTGTTCCGCCGGGACCCTGGAGCCGGACACCGGGGCCTCGACGTAGCGCCCGCCCGCGGCCACGACGGCGTCCCGCAGGCCGGCCGAGTACTCGGGCGAGGTCGTGCCCATGTGGACCACGGTGCGTCCGGCCAGACGGGCGGCGAAGGCCGGGGTGCCCCGCCCCAGGACCGCGTCCACGGCGGTCTCGTCGGCCAGCATGAGGATCACGGTCTCCGCCCGTTCGAAGACCTCCGCGGGGCTCGCCGCCATCTGGGCCCCGGCGGCCCGCAGGGGCTCGCACCGGGCCGGGGTGCGGTTGAAGACGACGACCGGCGTCCCGGCGCGAACGAGGTTGAGTGCCATGGGCTGTCCCATGACGCCGAGCCCGATGAAACCCGCCTCCACGAAACCTGCGTCCATGCTGCACCGCCGAGCCGATTCCCGTTATGACAGCGGTCATAGTAGCCGCATCTATGACGGCGGTCATAGGGTGGTGCGGGAACACCCGGCACATGGCTCGGGGAAAGGGGACGGATCGGGGATGACGGTGTCCGAACGGGGACCGCGGGAGCGGATGGTCTTCAGCGCGGCCCAGCTCATCCGGCGCGAGGGGGTCGCCGCCACGGGGATGCGCGAGGTCGCCGTGCACGCCGAGGCGCCGCGCGGTTCACTCCAGCACTACTTCCCCGGGGGCAAGGAGCAGCTGGTCAACGAGGCGGTGGGCTGGGCGGGCCGGTACGCGGGCAACCGTGTCGCCCGCTTCCTGGCCGCGCTGCCCGAGCCGACGCCCAGCGGACTGTTCGCCGAGATGGTGCGGCAGTGGACCGACGAGTACCGGACCGCCGGCTTCTCGGGCGGCTGCCCGGTCGCCGCCGCGACGGTGGACTGCGCGGAGTCCACCGAGTCCACCCGTCAGGCCGCGGCCGCCGCGTTCGCCGCCTGGACCGGACCGGTGGCCCGCGCACTGGCCGACATGGGCGTGCCCGAGGACCGGGCCGGAGCCCTCGCCACGCTCATGATCAGCTCTCTGGAGGGGGCGATCCTCCTGGCCCGGGCCGAGCGGGACGTCCGCGCGCTGACGACGGTGGCCCGGGAGCTCGGCCCGCTCCTCGACGCCGCGGTGCGCCCGGCCGGCCGGGGCGGCTCCTAGTCGATGCCCCGCACGATGTGGGACTCGGCCGGGTCCTCGTCCACCCCGGGCAGGTGCAGCACCGGCCAGTGGGCTTCTTCCTGGTAGTCGCGGTTCATGGCTTCCTCCTCGGATGAGGGATCAGTAGCGGTAGTGGTCCGGCTTGTAGGGGCCGTCGACCTCGACGCCGATGTAGGCGGCCTGCTCCGGGCGCAGCGTGGTGAGCTTGACGCCGAGGGCGTCCAGGTGGAGGCGGGCGACCTTCTCGTCGAGGTGCTTGGGCAGCGTGTAGACGCCGATCGGGTACTCGGCCTGCTTGGTGAACAGCTCGATCTGGGCCAGGGTCTGGTCCGCGAAGGAGTTGGACATCACGAACGAGGGGTGGCCGGTGGCGTTGCCCAGGTTCAGCAGGCGGCCCTCGGACAGCACGATGATCACCTTGCCGTCGGGGAACGTCCAGGTGTGGACCTGCGGCTTGACCTCGTCCTTGACGATGCCGGGGACCTTCGCCAGGCCGGCCATGTCGATCTCGTTGTCGAAGTG
>NZ_JBSFIK010000053.1:0-60601 GCF_053597535.1 Streptomyces sp. NPDC001348
ATCTCGGTGGAGTGCAGGATGGACTCCAGAGCGGAGACCGACTCCTCGGGGAGGTGGCTCAGCTTCAGGTAGACCGGGCCGCGGTCGCCCGGGCCCCTCGGCCGGTCCCCGCCCCGCGACCCGTCAGGCTCCGCCGAGGCCGCGCGCGCTGTCGAGCGCCGCCTCGTAGGAGCCGGCCGCGACGTCCTTCAGATGCGCGAGCCGGGGCACGTGCGCCGACTTCGTCAGCTCCGCGTGCAGGAAGGTCAGGTCGGAGGCGAGGCCCACCATGCCGAGGGCCGCCTTCAGGTACGACTCCTGGTGGTCGCAGTGGTGGCGGGGGGTGCCGGGACCGTAGGCGCCGCCGCGCGCGGAGGCCACCACGACCCTCTTGCCGGACAGCGGGCCCTCGCCGGAGACCGGGTCGAGGATCAGCGGCGGGATCAGAACCCGGTCGAACCACGCCTTGAACGCCGACGACACCGAGAAGTTGTACATGGGGACGCCGAGCAGGATCGTGTCGGCCGCGAGGAGCTCCTCGATCAGCGGCCAGGTCACCGCCCAACTCGCCTTCTCCTCGGGTGAAGCACCGGCCTCCCGGGCCTCCGCGAGGTCACGGACGCCCTGCGTCTCGAGGCGGTGCATGACCTGGATCTGCGCGTCGTCGATGTGCGGGACCGGGTCGGCGGTCAGGTCGCGGTAGACGTACGCCGCCTCGGGGTTGGCCTTCCGCCAGGCCTCCGCGAACTCGCCGGAGATCCGGCGGGAGACAGAGCCCTGGCGGGGGCTGGAGTCGAGGTGGAGGAGTGTGGGCACGGCTAAACCCCTTGCGTGGACGGTGCGTTGAACGGAACCGACTCCATTGAAGTCACCGCACCGGCTTCTGTCCCGTAATCTGGCGTGATACTTCGTAACCGGATGCGTTAGCGGGGATGACGGTGCTGGACGTACGGAAGCTGGTGCTGCTGCGCGAGGTGGGGGCCCGGGGATCGATAGCCGCGGCGGCCCAGGCCCTCAACTACACCCGTTCGGCGGTCTCCCAACAACTTTCCGCCCTCGAGGCGGAGACCGGCACCGCGCTCCTGGACCGCGGCAGCAAACGAGCCGAACTCACCGCCTCCGGGCGGCTGCTCGTGGAGCACACCGAGCGGATCCTCGCCGCACTCGAAACGGCTCAGGCGCAACTCCTCGCCCGGGAGGACGGCAAGGTCACCGGCGAACTGAGGGTCGGCGTACCGCTGCACGAGGGACCGGCGCTGCTGGTGCCGGCGCTGAACCGGCTGCGCGAACGGCATCCGGAACTGCGGATCACCCTCCACGGAGTGGACCCCGACGAGGGACGTCAGACGGTCCGCCTGGGACGGCTCGACGCCGTCCTGGCATCCGGCTATCCGCAGGTGCCCGAGCCCGCGGTGCCGGGACTGTACGAGGAGGAGGTGATCAGCGACCGCATCCGTCTGGTCCTCGCGCCCGGCCATCCGCTGGCCGGGGCGGAGGGGACGCGCGCCCTCGCCGAGTTCGCGCGAGAGCCGTGGCTCCTGGACCGTAGGTCCCGGCTCGGGAAGCTGGCCCTGCACCTGTGCGCCGGCGCCGGCTTCGTCCCCGACATCGTCTCCGACATCGGGGACATGCAGGCGGTCTTCGGACTGGTCTCGCTGGGCTGGGGCGTCGCGTTGGTGCCCGACCTGGTTCCGGACCGTCCGGGCCACCCGGTCGTCCGCGTCACCCTCGAGGGAATCCGGCCCGTCCGCCGGATCACTCTCGTCGTGCGCGAGGGCGCCCTGGACAGCCCACCGGTGGCCGCCCTGCTCCCGGCCGTCCGGGAGGCGGCCGACGAGCTGCGCCGCCCGCCCGAGTGAACCGTCCGGGGATCGTGCGGCGCCACGTCATGCCGTGGGTCAGGTCTCGATCACACGGTGGAAGGCGACGGTGTCGAAGATGTCCTCCATGCGCACCGCCTTGCCGTCCCGCAGCACCCACGAGTGCACGAACGGCTGTGTCTCCGTGTAGCCGCTCAGGGAGACGATGTCCCGGTGGCCGAAGACCACCACGCGGTCGCCCTCCCGGACGAACTCCGTCGGGTGCAGCCGCATGCCGCCGAGGACGGTGGGGACGTGCGTGAGGAACTCCTTGACGCCGGCGTGCCCGTGCTTGGTGCCGCCGAGGCCGTACCGGGCCATGCCCTCGGGGTGCACCCACTCGATGTCCGGGTCGAAGGCGTCCAGCAGCGCGCTCACGTCGCGGGCCGCGAAGGCCGCGTAGGCGGCATGGACGGGTGCCAGTGGATCGGTGCTCCCGGTCATGTCCGGTCCGCTCCTTCGGTCTTCAGATACTCGGGGTACATGGCAGCGAGGGTGCGCCGGATGCCCTCTCGCCAGGAGACCTTGCACGGTCCGGTGAGCGAGCGGCGCAGCGTCGGGTCGAACTGGTAGGTCTCGCGGGTGACCTCGCTGGGGACGAGGTTCGCCGTCACCCCGGTCAGCTCCTCCAGGTAGCGCACGCAGTCGGTGATGCCGACGGACTCGTCGCCGCCCCAGTTGGTCAGGGTCGCCGGCACGCCCGCCGCGTTCCACAGGTGCGGGACCTGTTCCACGAGGTCGTCGGTGTACAGCAGCGAGGTCCAGTTCTGGCCCTCGAGGGGGACCGGGATCGGCTCGCCCGCGAGCATGCGTTTGAAGTAGAGCATGGGTACGCCGCCGTAACCCCCGGGCCCGTAGGCGATGTTGAGACGGGCGATGACGGTCGGCAGCTCCAGGGTCCGGGCGAAGGCCCGGACCGTGCCCTCCGCCGCGATCTTGACGACGGGATAGGCGGGCAGCCAGTCGGCCTTGCCGTCCAGAGGGTCGTTCTCGGTGTACTTGTGGTCGAGGGTCTGGCGGGCGTACAGCGCGCCGGTGGAGACGTAGAGGAACGCCTCCGCCGTACGGCAGTGCGTCATCAGACGTCCCGCGGCGACGGAGTTGACCTCGACGGCCGTGTTGAAGTCACCGTCCTCGCCGCGCCGTACCGCGGAGTGGAAGACGTGGGTGAAGTCCTCCGGCAGGCCCTTGAGCGAGCGGGCGCTCGTGTCGTCCATGTCCCAGCGGAAGGTGCGGATGCCGTGCCGGGTCAGCTCCGCCTCCGCCGCGGGGGCGCCGAAGCGGCCCAGCGCCCATACTTCGTTGCCGTCGGCCAGGGCCTTGGCCACCGGTCCGGCGACCTGTCCGGTGGCACCGGTCACCAGGATCTTCTTGCCGTTCAAGCGGTATCACTCCAGTGGTGGTGGGGTCAGGCGTCGCCGAGGGCGCGGTCGAGTTCCTTGCGCAGGATCGACTGGAAGGTCGCCACATGCGCGGGGCCCATCAGCGTGTAGTGCTCGCCGGGCACGTCGATGTACCGGTTCTCGCCGGTGACGTGCTCGTCCCAGCGGCGCAGCTCGTTGTTCAGCCAGTCCTCCTTGGAGCCGCGCAGCGGTATGGCGTAGAAGACGCTCATCGAACGGACCCGTCCGCTGGGTGAATAGCCGCGGCCGAGGTCGGTGAGTCTGTCGGCGAGTTCCGCCCATGCCCTGAACTTCTCAAGGTCCAGGTCGAGTTCGGCCAGCCGCCCCTCGGGCGCGTGGTCGATGAAGTGGGCGAGTTGTTCCTCGACCGGCAACGACCGCAGCCGGGCGGGCAGTTCGAGAGACTGCTTCTTGTCGATGAGGTCCAGGAAGAACGCCAGGTTGGTCGCGGTCTCGATGAAATCCAGTTCGTTCATCCGGTACTTGATGTGCGGCGGCAGGTTGAAACTGCCGACGAAGTCGACGCGTTCGCCCTGCGCCTCGAGCACCTTGGCGATCTCGAAGGCGACGGCACCGCCGTACGAGTACCCCGCGACGGCGTAGGGGCCGTGCGGCTGCCGGGACCGGATCGCCGTGACGTACGTGTCGACCATTTCGGCGAAGCTCTCGAAGGGCTTCTCACCAGGGTTGAAACCGCGGGCACGCAGCGCGTAGAAGGGCCGGTCGCCGACGAAGTACTTGGCGAGGTTGACGAAGACGAGGACCTCTCCGACACCGGGGTGGACGCAGAACAGGGGGGTCTTGTCGCCCGTGGTCTGCATCGCGACGATCGGGTCGTACTCCTGCTCCACGTCTTCGGCCCGGTCGAGGTGCGCGGCCAGCGCCCGTACGGTGGGCGCTCGCAGCACCGTGATGACCTGCAGGTCGTGCGCGCCGAGGCGCTGGGCGACCAGGGAGCGCAGACGCAGGATGTCGAGCGAGGTGCCGCCCAGGTCGAAGAAGTTGGCGGTGACGCTCAGACGGTCCGGATCGGTGTCGAACATCTCGGCGTAGATACCGGCGAGGACCCTCTCGGTGTCGCCGGCGGGGGCGGTGTAGCCGCCGAGCCGGCGCAGCACCAGATCCTCGACGTGCGCCGTCACGTCGTCGTACGCTCCCGCCTCCAGCCGTCTGCGCATCAGCGCGCGCTGGATCTTGCCGAGGCTCGTCTTGGGGAAGGCGTCCTTCGGCAGCGGCAGGATCCGCGCGGGCCGGAAACCCCAGTGCATGACCACCGTGCCGCGCACCGCGTTGAGCACGCGGTACAGCGCGAGTTCGTCACCGTCGGCGCACTCCGGGTGGAAGGCGACGACGAGTTGCTCGGTGTCACTGCCGGGGGCGCGGGTCGGGAAGGCGGCGACGTAGGAGCGGGCCACGTCGTCGAGATCCTCCAGGATCGTCTCGATGTCGTGGCTGAAGTAGTTGACGCCATTGACGATGATGCTGTCCTTGCTGCGGCCGACCAGCGTGAGCCGGCCGTCGTCGAGCCGCCCGAGGTCACCGCTGCGGAACCAGCCGTCGGGAGTGAAGGCGTTCCGGGTGGCCTGCTCGTCGTTGTAGTAGCCCGGGGTGATGATCGGGCCCCTGAGCTGCAGCTCGCCCACTTCCCCCGCGGGCAGTTCTCGGTGCTCCTCGTCGGCGATCCGGATACTCAGCCCCGCTACCGGCCGACCCAGGTTGGCGAACTCCTGTCCCTGGTCGGCGGCCGGGAACCCGGTGGAGTAGATGCTGCCCGCACAGGTCTCCGACATGCCGAACGCGGGCCAGAGGGCGTCGGCACGCAGCCCGTAGGGTGCGAAGCGGCTGAGGAAGGTCTCGCCGGTGGTGCGTACGACGGCCTCGCCGCCGCTGATGACGTGCCTCAGCCGGGACAGGTCGATCCCGTCGCCGTCCTCGTCGTCGAGCCGGTCCGCCTGCGGATTGATCAGGCCCAGCAGGAAGTTGGGGGTGAACGTCATGGTGATGCCGAAGCGGGAGATGATCCGCAGGAAGTTCAGCGGCTCCTGGAGCACCACGGGCGCCTCGACGTGCACCTGGTTGCTGCCCGTGGACAACGGCAGCAGATGGCATTCGAGGAGGGCGGCGACATGATCGAACGAGACCCAGTTGAGGCTGATGTCGTCCGCGGTCAGCCGGTGGTAGCCGTTCTTGGCGGCCATGGAGGCGAGGAGGCCCGCGTGGCTGAGCATCACCGCCTTGGAGTTGCCGGTGGAGCCGGACGTGAGGACCAGGGCGGCGGTGTCCTCGGGGGCGGCCTCGTGGAAGGAGTCGGCCGGCCGGTCCGCGTGCAGTTCCTCCAGCGGGACGACGGACAGGTGGGCGGCGGAAGGGAGTTCGGCGACCAGGGCGGCGCTGGTCACGACCAGCGGATGGTCGAGAAGGGTGTCGACATGCGTGAGCTGGGCGGACCACCGCTCCGGGTCGCCCCCGAGGGGGGCCATCGGACAGGGGACGAACCCGCCGAGCTGGCACGCCCAGAACGCGGCGAGGAACTCCCGTGGGTTCTCCAGCAGCAGTACGACCTTGTCACCGGGCGCGAGGGAGTGCTCCCGTAAGCCGGTGAGGACCGAGCGGGCCGCGTCGAGGAGTTCGGGGTAGCTCTGCGGGGACGCGTGGAGGTCGTCCACGTTGCGGGGATAGCGAAGCCCGGCCCCGGGATGGTTGCGGGCGGCGTCGTGCAGCAGGTCCGCGATGGTCCTCGTCGTCACGGCTGTGGTCATGTGGGGGCCTTCCTTGCGGAAATGTCGTTCAGACGTACAGGTGAGGCGCACAAGGAAAGTAGGAACCGGTCGACCACGCTGTCAAAGTGTTGAAAAAGCAACAGAGGAACCGGGAAAACAGGAAGAAACCTCCGTCAAACCTGCGGGGGTGTGAGGGCTGACACACTGGTCAAACGGTGTTTCCACCCTTTTCCTCGTCCTTGCCTTTCCTGATCTGCGCCACTGCGTCAACGGCAACTACGCCATTGCAAAGTGCCGCCCAACAGCCTGCAAATTCCGGTTGCGCCGATTTCCCTGACGGTGGGCGTAAGCGATCGAGACGGCCCGGGTGACGCCGGTCAGCGCATCCGCAGGACGTCGAGCGCGGTGAGTGCCACGTGCAGTTCGGTGCGCTGTTCACCGGACTCGAGGTCGCAGTCGAGTAGCCGCTCGACGGTGCGCAGGCGCTGGTAGACGGTCTCGCGGGACAGACCGCCCGAGCGGGCGGCCACCGTCTTGTTGCCTGCCGCGTCCAGGTAGTGGCGCAAGGTGGTCAGCAGGTCCGTGCCGTGGCGGGCGTCGTGGTCGGCGAGTCGGCCGAGCCGGCGTTCGGCGAAGTCCTGGATCCGGGTGTCCTCACGGAGTGCGAAGAGGAGGCGGCGCAGGCCGATGTCGGATCGTTCGTGGTAGGAGCGCCCCGGCGGGAGCGGCCTGCCGGGCTCGGTGGCCTCGGCCACGCGGGTCGCGTCGCGGAAGGAGCGGGCGACGCCGGCGAGGTCCGCCGCCTCGCTTCCCGCGCACACCGTCGTCCCCGGCAGCAGGTCGAGTGCGGTCCGGCTGAGGGTTTCGACGGCGGGTCGCCAAGGCTGGTCCGGGCGCAGGGACAGCAGGATGCCGAGGCGGGTCGGTCCCAGGAGGCCGACGAGGGCCTGCGTTCCCTTCTTCCTCAGTTCCCCGGGCAGGAGTTCCTCCGCCTTCGTCGTGTCGTCGGCGTGCCGGACGTCCGCCAGCACGGCGACGAAACGGGAGTCCTTCGTGGGCAGGCCCAGCGCGGCGACCCGGGCGCGGGCGTCCGCCGGCGAGCGGTGGCGCTGTTCGACGAGGTCGCGCAGGACGCCGCGGTGCGCGCCGTGTTCCCAGGGTGTCGGGTGGGCGAGGCGGGCGATGGTGAGGGCCATCGCGGTTCGCTCCAGGACGGTGACGGCTTCGGGTCCGAACCGGCCGAGGTCCGAAGGCGCGGCCGGGCCGGGCGGTGCCGGGAGCATGGCCACCCTGCCCCAGCGTTCGCCCTGGTACTCCACCGGCGCCGTGAGCCAGCCCTCGGGACCGGAGACGGTGGTGTGGCCGGCGGGCGGTGTCGCCCGGGAGCGCTGTTCCCAGTCCGTGAGCGCCGCCTCGACCGTGTCGGCGGACGGGCGGCAGATCAGCGCCTGGTGGACCAGGTTCTCCAGCACGACGGTGTGGCCGCTCATCTCGGCGGCGGCGCGCACCACCTCCTCCGGTCCGGCGCCGCGCAGGGTGAGGGCGGTGAACGCCTCGTGGACGCGCTGGGTCCGCCGCATCACCTCGGCCTGGTTGCCGAGGATGAGGGCGTGGACGACCTGGGTGACCTCCAGGAAGTTGACGTCCTGGGCCAGGGTGACGAGGGGGAGGCCACGTGCCCGGCAGGCGTGGACCAGGGCGTCGGGCGGCCGGTGGTAGCGGCGGACCAGTTCGATGACCAGGGCCGCGGCGCCGATGTCGGCCAGTTCGTCGACGTAGCGCCGTACGCCGGCCGGTTCGCCGGGCAGGGGCATGCCGGTGGTCAGGACGAGTTCACCGCCCTTGAGGAAGGAGGCGGGGTCGGTCAGCTCGGTGATGTGGACCCAGCGGACGGGGCGGTCGAGCCGGGACGTCCCGGTGACGACCTGGGGCCGACCGGCGGCCAGGACGGGGAGGGCCAGGACCTCGGCCACGGTGAGCGGGCGGCCCGCGGTGTCCGGGGCGCGGCCCGGCGTGCGGGCGTCCGGACCGCGGGCGCCGGGCCCGGGGGCCGTGGGGTGGTTCTCGCTCACGGTGCCTCCAGCAAGATCCCGGCTCCAGTGACACCCGAGAGCCCGGGACGGTGCCCCGTCACTCTGACAAGCGTCGCTGACCTGCGCAAGAGTCCTGAAAGTCCGCGTCCGCGAGGCGGACCGGAGGGGACGGGACCCGACGCGCCTGACACAACGTCCGGATGCCGCGTCCCGGCCGGACAGATCGCGCGTTGGCGCCGTCCCGGCCCGCGGAGATGCTCGACGGACCGGAGCAGACCGACGAACCCGCCGGGAGACGAACATGACCGCACTGTCGCCGCACCTTCGCCAGGCCACTCCCGTGGTGGCGGCCCGGGGCGAGGGCGTCCACCTCTACGGCGAGGACGGCCGCCGCTACCTCGACTTCACCGCCGGCATCGGCGTCACCAGCACCGGGCACTGCCATCCCAGGGTCGTCGAGGCGGCGCGGGAACAGGTCGGCACGCTCGTCCACGGCCAGTACACGACCGTCATGCACCAGCCGCTGCGGCGGCTGGTCGACAAGCTCGGCGAGGTGCTGCCGGCCGGCCTGGACAGCCTGTTCTTCACCAACTCCGGCAGCGAGGCCGTCGAGGCCGCGCTGCGGCTGGCCCGCCAGGCCACCGGCCGCCCCAACATCGTCGTCTGCCACGGGGGCTTCCACGGCCGTACGGTGGCCGCCGCCTCCATGACCACCTCCGGCACCCGATTCCGCTCGGGCTTCTCCCCGCTGATGAGCGGTGTGGTCGTCACCCCCTTCCCGACCGCCTACCGCTACGGCTGGGACGAGGAGACGGCGACCCGCTTCGCACTGCGGGAACTGGATCACACGCTCCAGACGATCTCCTCGCCCGCCGACACCGCCGCGGTCATCGTCGAGCCGGTGCTCGGCGAGGGCGGATACGTGCCCGCGACCCGCGCCTTCCTGGCCGGGCTGCGCGAACGGGCGGACCGGTACGGCTTCCTGCTGATCCTCGACGAGGTGCAGACCGGCGTCGGCCGCACCGGCCGCTTCTGGGGCCATGACCACTTCGGTGTCACCCCCGACATCCTCGTCACCGCCAAGGGCCTGGCCAGCGGCTTCCCGCTGTCCGGTATCGCCGCCCCCGAGGAGCTGATGAGCAAGGCGTGGCCCGGTTCCCAGGGCGGAACCTACGGCGCCAACGCCGTCGCGTGCGCGGCGGCCTGCGCCACCCTCGACGTCGTACGCGACGAGAAGCTCGTCGAGAACGCCGAGGCGATGGGCAGGCGGCTGCGCCAGGGGCTGGAGGCGGTGGCCGACCGGACACCGGGCATCGGCGACGTACGCGGCCTCGGACTCATGCTGGCCACCGAGTTCGTCACCGAGGACGGCAGCCCCGACCCCGAGACCGCCGCTCGCGTACAGCGGGCCGCCCTCGACGAGGGACTGCTCCTGCTGCTGTGCGGTGCGTGGAACCAGGTCGTACGCATGATCCCCGCGCTCGTCGTCGACGAGGCGGCGGTGGACGAGGGCCTCCAGGCATGGGCGACCGCGGTGGAGGCCGGTACATCGGGAGCGGCACGGCGATGACGGACACCGCCACGGCCCTCGAGGCGCTGGTCGCGCGGCTCGCCGGGACCGCCCCGGGCCTGCGGGTGGAGACCGGCCCGGGTTCCACCGGCCGCTACGCCTACGACGCCTCCAACTACCGGGTTCCGCCGCAGGCCGTGGTCTTTCCCCGCAGCGCCGACGACGTGGTCGAGGTGATGCGGGCCTGCCGCGCAGCCGGCCTGCCGGTCACCGCGCGCGGCGGCGGCACCAGCATGGCCGGCAACGCGGTCGGGCCGGGCGCGGTGCTGGACTTCTCCCGGTACATGAACAGGGTCCTGGACGTCGATCCGGTGGCCCGCACGGCGCGGGTCGAGGCGGGAGTGGTCCTGGACGCGCTGCGCGACGCGGCCGCACGGCACGGACTCACCTTCGGTCCGGACCCCTCCTCGCACAGCCGCTGCACCCTCGGCGGCATGATCGGCAACGACGCGTGCGGCAACCGGTCGGTGCGGCACGGGCGTACCAGCGGGCACATCGAGGCGCTGGAGATCGTCACGGCGGACGGCGTGCGCGCCGTCGCCGACCGCACCGGTCTGCGGGCGGCCGACCCGGACGACACCGAAGCGGTACGGCAGGTCGCCCGGCTGACCGCGGACGTGAAACGTCTGATCGACGCCAACCTGGCGCCGATCCGTACCGAGCTGGGCCGCATCCCGCGCCAGGTCTCCGGTTACCAGCTGCACCACCTGCTGCCCGAGCACGGCTTCGACATGGCCCGCGCCCTGGTGGGCACCGAGGGCTCCTGTGCGGTCGTCACCGCCGCGACGGTCCGCCTGGTGGCGACCGCACAGGCTTCCACGCTGCTGGCGCTCGGCTACGACGACGTCGTGGACGCCTCCGAGGACGTCCCCGAGATCCTGCGCTGGAACCCCACCGCGGTGGAGGGCATGGACGAGGCGATGGTCGCCACCATGCGCGCTCGCCGTGGACACGACTCCGTGACCGGCCTGCCCGAGGGGCGGGCCTGGCTGTACGTCGAGCTCGACGGCGACGGCCAGGCGGCGGTCGACGCCCGCGCCGCCGAACTGCTGGACGTGCTCAGGACGCGGGGCCGGACGACCGGCGGCCGGGTCGTGCGGAGCCCGGCCGAGCGGCGCTCACTGTGGCGGGTCCGCGAGGACGGCGCCGGACTCGCCGCACGCCTCGTCGACGGCGGGGAGTCCTGGCCCGGCTGGGAGGACGCGGCGGTCGCGCCCGAGAACCTGGCCGGCTACCTGCGGGACTTCCGCGCACTGCTCGCCTCCCACCGGCTGACCGGG
Source organism: Streptomyces sp. NPDC001348 (assembly GCF_053597535.1). Taxonomy (NCBI): domain Bacteria; kingdom Bacillati; phylum Actinomycetota; class Actinomycetes; order Kitasatosporales; family Streptomycetaceae; genus Streptomyces; species Streptomyces sp. NPDC001348. The sequence continues at coordinate 10,845 of NZ_JBSFIK010000053.1, forward strand.
GTGCTGTACGGGCACTTCGGCGCGGGCTGCGTGCACGTGCGCATCGACTTCGACCTCGCCACGGACCGCGGCCGGGCCGCCGCACGCCGGTTCCTCGCCGAGGCGGCCGCCCTGGTCGTCGAGCACGGCGGAACCCTGTCGGGCGAGCACGGTGACGGGCGGGCACGCGGTGAACTGCTGGAGGTCATGTACAGCCACCGCATGATCCGGGCGTTCACCGCCTTCAAGCAGATCTTCGACCCCGAGGGGCTGCTCAACCCCGGCGTCATCGTCGCTCCGGCCCGCTTCGACGCCGATCTCGCCCTGCGTGAACTCCCGCTCTTGAACACGACGTTCACCTTTCCCCACGACGAGAACGGCTTCGCGGGCGCGGTACGCCGCTGCGTCGGTGTCGGCCGCTGCCGTAGCGACGCGGGCGGCGTGATGTGTCCCAGCTACCGGGCCACGGGCGAGGAGAACGACTCCACGCGGGGCCGGTCGCGCCTGCTCCAGGAGATGGTGCGCGGCGACCTGGTGGCGGACGGCTGGCGCTCGACCGAGGTGCGCGACGCCCTCGACCTGTGCCTGTCCTGCAAGGCGTGCTCCAGCGACTGCCCGGTCGGGGTCGACATGGCCACGTACAAGGCGGAGTTCCTGCACCAGCACTACAAGGGGAGGCTCAGGCCGCGCTCCCACTACTCGCTGGGCTGGCTGCCCCTGACCTCCGCCCTCGCCGGACACGCCGCCCGCCCCCTCAACGCGCTGCTGCGCGGACCCCTCGGCGGGCTGCTCGCCCGGCTCGCGGGCGTCACCACCAAGCGCCGGATCCCGCCGTTCGCCTCCCGGCGCGCCCTGCGCGGGGCCCTGCGCGCGGCGGAGCCCGGCACACCGGCGAAAGCCCTGCTCTTCGTGGACAGCTTCACGCGCGCCTTCCGCCCCGAGGTGGCCGCGGCCACGAGCCGCGTGCTCGCCGACGCCGGAGTCCCCTGCACGGCCGAGGACGGCCTGTGCTGCGGCCTGACCTGGGTCAGCACCGGCCAGCTGTCCGTCGCGCGCCACATCATGGCCCGTACGGTCGCCCGCCTCGACAACGGCGACGAGCGGCCCATCGTGGTCGCCGAGCCCAGCTGTGCCGCCGCGCTCAAGCGTGACGTGCCCGAGCTCCTCGGCACCCCCGCCGCCCGTCGCGTCGCGGAACGTGTCCACACCCTCACCGGCGCCCTGACCGACCTCGCCGCACCGCACTGGACACCGCCCGAGCTGCTGGCCGACGTCGTCCTGCAGACCCACTGCCACGAGTACGCCACCTTCAGCGGCCGCCGGCCTCGTGACCTGCTCCGCCGACTCGGCGTACGGAGGGTCGACGAGGCCGAGGGCTGCTGCGGACTCGCCGGGAACTTCGGCTTCGAGGCGCAGCACTACGACACCTCGATGGCCGTCGCCGCCCTCGCTCTGCAGCCACGCCTCGACGGACTCGGCGGCCCCGCCGGACGAACGGTGGTGGCGGACGGCTTCAGCTGCGCCACCCAGATCGACCACCTCGCCGGCGGCCGTGGCATCCGTGCCCTGCACCTCGCGGAACTGCTCGACCCCGCCGCCGATCGACCAGGAGGAACCTCGTGACCGACACACCCACGCAGTTGTTCATCGGCGGTGCCTGGGTGGACGCCGCGGACGGCGCCACCATGCCCGTCGACGACCCGGCGACCGGCGAGGTCCTCTGCCACGTCGCCGACGCCGGCCCGAAGGACGCGGGGCTCGCCGAGGAAGCGGCCGTGCAGGCGCAGGAGGAGTGGGCCCGTACGGCACCCCGGGTGCGCAGCGAGATCCTGCGCCGCGCCTACGAGATCATCCTCGAGCGCACCGACGAGCTCGCCCACCTCATGACCTCCGAGATGGGCAAGCCGCTGGCCGAGGCGAGGGGAGAGGTGGCCTACGCCGCGGAGTTCTTCCGCTGGTTCTCCGAGGAGGCCGTCCGGGTCGACGGCGGCCACGGCGTCCTGCCCGACGGCCTGAACCGGATGCTGCTCTCCCGCCGCCCGGTCGGCCCCTGCCTGCTGATCACCCCCTGGAACTTCCCCCTCGCCATGGGCACCCGCAAGATCGGCCCGGCGGTCGCGGCCGGCTGCACGATGGTGCTCAAGCCGGCCCCGCAGACCCCTCTGTCCAGCCTGGCGCTCGCCGCGATCCTCAAGGAGGCCGGGCTGCCGGACGGCGTCCTGAACGTCGTCACGACCTCCCGCGCGGGAGAGGTGTGCGAACCGCTCCTGCGCGGCGGACGGATCCGCAAGCTGTCCTTCACCGGCTCCACCGGCGTCGGGCGGCTGCTGCTCGCGCAGAGCGCGGAGGCGGTCGTGAGGACCTCGATGGAGCTGGGCGGGAACGCACCGTTCATCGTCTTCGAGGACGCGGACCTGGACCGGGCCGTGGACGGCGCGATGGTCGCCAAGATGCGCAACATGGGCGAGGCGTGCACGGCCGCGAACCGTTTCTTCGTGCACCGGTCGGTGGCGGCGGAGTTCGGGCGGCGGCTGGCCGCGCGCATGGGCGCGCTGGTCGTCGGCCCGGGGACCCGGGACGGCGTCGACGTCGGCCCGCTGATCGACAGGACCGGCCGTGCCAAGGTCGAGGAACTCGTCGCCGACGCGGTCGAGCGCGGCGCGCGGGTGCTGGTCGGCGGCCGTACGCCGGAAGGACCGGGCTGTTTCTACCCGCCGACCGTGCTCGGCGACGTCGATCCCGGCAGCCGGCTGATGGACACGGAGATCTTCGGTCCGGTGGCGGCGATCCTCACTTTCGACGACGAGGACGAGGTCGTGCGCCGCGCCAACGACACTCCCTGGGGTCTGGTCGGCTACGTCTTCACCGAGGGCCTCGACCGCGCCCTGCGCGTCAGCGAGCGCCTGGAGGTGGGCATGGTCGGCCTCAACACCGGTCTGGTCTCCAACCCGGCCGCTCCCTTCGGCGGCGTCAAGCAGTCCGGGCTCGGCCGCGAGGGCGGGCGGGTCGGGATCGACGAGTTCCTGGAGTACCAGTACCTCGCGGTGCCCGTGCGATGACGGCGGCACCCACCGGAGGTGTCACGGCCCGCCGGGGTGGCCGCGTCAACCGGTGCGGCCGCCCGGGAGGGTCGCAGCCGCCGTTCCCGCACTCCGCAGGACCGGCACCGCCTCCAGCACCAGTACGGCCAGGTCGTCCTCGAGCGGCTCGGTGCCGAAGTCGTGAACGGCTCGCCGGACGCATTCCGCCACGGCCTTCGCGCCGAGTCCCACGCATCGCGCCAGCACCTTCGCCAGGCCGTCGTCGTCGTCCAACTGCCTTGAGCCTCTACGGCGTTCGGTCACACCGTCGGTGACACACAGCAGCGTCTCCCCGGGCGCCAGGGTGAAGGAGTTGGCGCGGAACTCCGCATGCTGCTCGATGCCGAGGAGCATCTGCGGGTCCGCGGCGGGCGTCACCGAACCGTCCGTCGCCAGCCGCAACGGAGGCGGGTGCCCGGCGCTGGCCACCGTGCACCGTGCGCCGCCGGCAACCGGGTCGGGCTCCAGCTCCCCGTACAGCAGGCTCAGGAAGCGGGAGCCGTCCCGCTCGCCGCGGAGCGTCATGGCCTCGGCGGCCTCCTCCGCCAGAGCGAGGTTCAGCCGGGTGAGGAGGGACTCCACGCCGTGTCCCTCACGTGCCAGCAGCCTGACGAGATGCCGGGCCAGGCCGGTGACGGACATCGCCTCCACGTCATGGCCGCACACGTCGCCGAGCAGGAAGCACCACCGGCGGTCCGCTGTCGGGAACAGGTCGTAGAAGTCGCCGCCCACGGTCTGGCCCTCGCCCCAGGGCTCGTAGACGATCGCCGTGTCGACGCCCGGAATGGCGGCGAGGGAGGTGGGCAGCTGGCTGCGCTGGAGTGTCCGGCTGATGCTCACCTGCCGTGCGTAGTGCCGGGCGGTGACCACTGACTGGGCCATGCGCCGGGCCACGTTCTCCGCGAGCCGTACGACGGCGTCCGTCAGCGGGGACAGTCCCGCCTGGCCGATCAGCAGCGTGCCGTGACACCGGCCGCCCGCGACCAGCGAGAACGCCAGCGCCGAGCCGCCCGCGTTCTCGGCGCCCGCGGACCGGGGCCAGGGCCATGGGACACCGGCCGTGCCCAGCCCGGCGGCGGGACGGTCCTTCTGCAGTGCCAGGCGGAGGGTCCGGATGCGCCGCTCGTCCATGTGCCAGACATGGGAGAGCCGCATCTCGGCGTTGTCGGTGGTCAGCCATACACCGCACCAGTCGGCGAGCCTGGGGACCAGGAGCTGTCCGGCGAGTGCGGCGACCATGTCCTCGTCCAACTGCCCGGCGAAGAGCTCTCCGGCCTCGGTGAGGAACGACTGCCCTTCGCGCTCGGCCCACTGGGCGCTGCGGCCCGGACGGTCGCGCGGCGACGGGACGGCCCTGGCGAGGGAGACCGCGACGCCCTGCTCCGCGGTCGCGGACGGGGCCGCCACCGCGCACTCCAGACGGAACCACGTGACCTTCCCGGTGCGCCGGTAGGTGATGCCCCAGGACTCCGCCAGTGCGCGCAGCAGCTGTCTGCCGGGGCCGCGTACGTGGCTGTGTTCACCCTGCTCGCCACCGGGGGCCCCGTAGGCCCCGGGCTCCAGCACCTCGACCACGGCCCCCACCCACTCGGCCTGCGCGCAATCCGCCGCGGAGTCGGGACCGGTGTCGATGCTGCAGGCCACCTCGACCTCGAACCCGCCGTGTGTCACAGCACCGGTGACCAGCTCGCTGACGAGGAGCACGGCGTCGTCGATCGACCTTTCACTGATCGTCGGGACCCCGGGGAAACGGGCCGTGGCCCTCTCGGTGAGCGCGGCCCGCAGGAATCTTCGTGCCGCTGAGGCCGCGAGCTCGTCGGCGGGCACGCGCATGCGCGACGTGGCTCCACACGGTTCAAGGGACGGCCCCATCGGCGACCCCCGCCCAGCTCGCTTCCGACGAATACGGGACGAATGTAGCCTAAATGGGAAGGAATCATACGTTTATCCCGGAAAAGTGTTGCTATGGATTCTGCCAACCAGCCTGATTCCGCTGCTCCTGAGACCGGCTCGGCCCGGGAACAGGAGCCCGCTGCAACCAGTCCCGGGGTCGTGGACCGGCCCGCCCTCTCAGGGAGCGGCGAGTGGGTGTGCGTGACCGAGTTGCGTCCGCTGCTCGCGGCCATGAGCTCCCTTTGTGACGGGGACTTCACCGTACGCATGGGAAGCCTGCCCGAAGGGGTCCTCGCCGAGATGGCGGCCGTGTTCAACCGGGTCGTCACCCGGAACGCGCACCTGGCTTCGGAGCTCGAGCGGGTGCGCCGGGAGGTGGTCCGGCAGGGGCGGCTGGACGAGCGGGTCACCGCGAGTCCCGGGCCGGGAGGGTGGACGACGAGCGTGGACGCGGCCAACACGCTGCTGGAAGCGCTGGCCGTCCCGATCGTGAACGCCACGCGCGTACTGGACGCCGTGGCGGACGGTGATCTGACGCAGCACACCGACCTGCACGACGGCGGACGCCCGCTCCGGGGCGATCTACGGCGCTTGGGGAGCGGGGTGAACCGCATGGTGGAGCGTCTGTCGCTGTTCACCGGCGAGCTGACCCGCGTCGCCCGGGAGGTCGGTACCGAAGGCCGTCTCGGCGGCCGAGCCACGGTGGACGGGCTGGCCGGCGACTGGCAGCACGTGACCGAGGCCGTCAACACGATGGCGTCCCGGCTCACCGCTCAGGTGCGCGACATCGCGGTGGTGACCACGGCGGTCGCGCGCGGCGACCTGACCCGGCAGGTCACGGTGGAGGCGACCGGTGAGCTGCTGGAGCTGAAGCTCACCGTGAACACGATGGTCGACCAGTTGCGCGCGTTCGCCGACGAGGTCACCCGGGTCGCGCGCGAGGTGGGCACGGAGGGGCAGCTGGGCGGGCGGGCACAGGTACCGGGCGTATCGGGGGTGTGGAAGGACCTCACCGACAACGTCAACCTCATGGCGTCGAACCTGACCGCCCAGGTGCGCAACATCGCCCAGGTCACCACGGCGGTCGCCAACGGAGATCTGAGTCAGAAGATCACGGTGGACGCCCGGGGCGAGATCCTGCAGCTCAAGAGCACCGTGAACACGATGGTCGACCAGCTGTCGGCGTTCGCGGGGGAGGTCACCCGCGTCGCCCGTGAAGTCGGTACCGAGGGGCGGCTGGGTGGCCGGGCGCAGGTCCGCGGGGTGTCCGGGGTGTGGAAGGACCTCACGGAGAACGTCAACTTCATGGCGGACAACCTGACCTCGCAGGTCCGCAACATCGCCCAGGTCGCCACGGCGGTCGCCCAGGGCGACCTCGGCAAGACGATCACGGTGGAGGCGAAGGGCGAGATCCTGGAGCTGAAGTCGACGATCAACACGATGGTCGACCAGCTGCTGGCGTTCGCCGACGAGGTCACCCGGGTCGCGCGTGAGGTCGGCACCGAGGGCAACCTGGGGGGACAGGCGCAGGTCCGCGGGGTCTCGGGGGTGTGGAAGGAGCTGACGGACAACGTCAACTTCATGGCGTCGAACCTGACCTCGCAGGTCCGCAACATCGCCCAGGTGACCACCTCGGTCGCCAACGGCGACCTCTCGAAGAAGATCACGGTCGATGCGCGCGGCGAGATCCTGCAGCTGAAGGAGACCGTGAACACCATGGTCCAGCAACTGCGCGCGTTCGCCGACGAGGTCACCCGGGTCGCGCGGGAGGTCGGCACGGAGGGATCGCTGGGCGGCCGGGCGCAGGTCCGCGGGGTGTCCGGGGTGTGGAAGGACCTCACGGACAATGTCAACGGCATGGCGGACAACCTGACCTCGCAGGTCCGCAACATCGCCCAGGTCGCCACGGCGGTCGCCCAGGGCGACCTGTCGAAGAAGATCGACGTGGACGCGCGCGGTGAGATCCTGGAGCTCAAGACCACCATCAACACCATGGTCGACACGCTCTCCTCGTTCTCGTCCGAGGTCACCCGCGTCGCCCGTGAGGTCGGCAGTGAGGGGCAGCTGGGCGGTCAGGCCCGTGTGGAGGGCGTCTACGGAACGTGGAAGCGGCTGACCACCAACGTCAACGAGCTGGCCCTGAACCTCACCACCCAGGTCCGGGCGATCGCGGAGGTGGCCGACGCGGTCACCCAGGGCGACATGTCCCGTGCCATCACGGTCGAGGCCAAGGGCGAGGTCGCCGAACTGCAGAACAACATCAACCTCATGGTCTCCAACCTGCGTGAGACGACCCGCGCCAAGGACTGGCTGGAGTCCAACCTCACCCGCATGGCCGCGCTCATGCAGGGCCACCGTGACCTGGTGGAGGTCGCCGACCTGATCCTGCGCGAGCTGACCCCGCTGGTGAACGCACAGTTCGGGGCGTTCTTCCTGGCCGAGACGGGAGCGCTGCCGGGCGAGGGGCTGCAGTTCATCGCCGGATACGCCACCGACCAGGCCGGCCGGGGCAGTCCGCTCCCCGGCACCGGGACCCCGGGCCGCGGGCTGATCGCACAGGCCGCGCAGGAGAAGAAGCGCATCCTCGTCACGGACGCCCCGCCCGACTACATCACCATCAACTCCGGGCTCGGCACGGCCCGTCCGGCCAGCATCGTCATCCTGCCCATCCTCTTCGAGGACCAGGTTCTCGGGGTGATCGAACTGGCCTCGCTCAGCAAGTTCAGCGAGGTGCACCTGGCGTTCATCGACCAGTTCGTCAACACGATCGGCGTCTCGATCAACACGATCATCGCCAACTCGCGTACGGAGTCGCTGCTGTCGGAGTCCCAGCGGCTCACCTCCGAGCTGCGCGAGCGGTCGGACGAACTCCAGCGCTCCAACGCCGAGCTGGAGGAGAAGGCCGCCCTGCTCGCGACCGCCTCGCAGTACAAGTCGGAGTTCCTCGCGAACATGTCGCACGAGCTGCGCACGCCGCTGAACTCGCTGCTGATCCTGTCCCGGTTGCTCGCCGACAACCCCGACGGGCACCTGACCGAACAGGAGGTGCAGTTCGCGACCACCATCCACCGGTCGGGTTCGGACCTGCTCCAGCTGATCAGCGACATCCTCGACCTGTCGAAGATCGAGGCGGGGCGGATGGACGTGCGTCCCAGGATGCTCCCGCTGATCAAGCTGCTCGACTACGTCCACGCGACCTTCCGGCCACTCACCATCGACCGCGGTCTGGGCTTCGAGATCGCGGTCGACAAGGACGTACCGGCCGACCTCTACTCCGACGAGCAGCGGCTCCAGCAGGTGCTGCGCAACCTGCTGTCCAACGCGGTGAAGTTCACCCCCAGCGGCACCGTGGAGCTGCGCGTCAACCGGGTGCCGGGCAAGGGGTTCGCCGAGGAGACACTGAAGAACGCGGAAGCCGTCGTCGCGTTCTCCGTGACGGACACGGGGATCGGTATCGCCCCCGAGAAGCTTCCGATGGTGTTCGACGCGTTCCAGCAGTCCGAGGGCACCACCAACCGCAAGTACGGCGGCACCGGCCTCGGCCTGTCCATCAGCCGGGAGATCGCCGGGATGCTCGGCGGCAAGATCGTCGCCGAGAGCGAGCCGGGTGTGGGCTCCCGCTTCACCCTCTACATTCCCTCCCGCCACCCCGGCGCCGGCGCGGCGCAGGGTCCGGCGGACCAGCGCACCGTCGGCGCCGCGTCCCCGCTTCCCGTGGCGGCCCGGTCGCCGGCGGCGGACGTCGCCGTGGAAGCGTCACCCGAGCAGGTGCTCGACAGCGCTACGAGCCGCAGCGCCGAGGTCCTGGCTCCGGGCGGCCTCGCGGACGACGCCACGGCCAGGGGAGGCGCCGGGACCGCCGAGGGCCGTGAGGAAACGTGGCCGGAGACGACGCGGCTCAAGGAATGGCTCAGCGGACGGGCGGGCCGCGCCCTGTCAGGCCGTTGCCTCCTCATCGTCGACGACGACATCCGCAACGTCTTCGCCCTCACGCACGCCCTGGGGCGTGTCGGCATCACCGTGCGGTACGCGGAGAACGGCAGGGAGGGCCTGGAGGTCCTGGAGCGGGACCCCGACGTCTCCCTGGTCCTGATGGACATCATGATGCCTGAGATGGATGGGTACGAGACCATTCGCATCATCCGGGACACGCCTCGTCTCGCCCACCTGCCGATCATCGCGCTCACCGCCAAGGCGATGCCCGGGGACCGCGAGAAGGCGATCGACAGCGGCGCCGACGGCTACGTGCCCAAGCCGGTGAACGTCGACCGCCTGTTGTCGGCCATCTGCGATCTGCTCGACCCGCGGAGCGACTCCCCGGCGCCGGTGCACGACCGCGGCGCCGCCGGCGAACCGCCGACCGCGCACGACAGTGCCGACGAACCGTCCGAGGACGCGTCATGAGCCCCCACCCGGTCGACACGTGCAGCATCCTCCTCGTCGACGACATGGAGGAGAACCTCATCGCGTTCGAGGCCGTACTCAGCCCGCTGCACCAGCATCTGGTGCGCGCGCGTTCGGGGGAGCAGGCACTGAAGGCGATGCTGCGCCAGGAGTTCGCCGTCGTGCTCCTGGACGTCCGGATGCCCGGCATGGACGGCTTCGAGACCGCCGCCAACATCAAGCGCCTCGACCAGACCAAGCACGTGCCCATCATTCTGGTGACCGGCACGGAGAGCGGCTCGGACTACGCCTACCGGGGATACGCGATCGGAGCCGCCGACTTCATCGCCAAGCCCATCGACCCGTGGGTGCTGCGCACCAAGGTCAACGTGTTCCTCGATCTGCACCGCAAGAACCGCCAGCTGGCGACACACGCGGTGACGCGGGACGCGGACCGGCTCACGGACATCACCGAGCGGCTCGACCGGATCGAGCTGCTGCTGCGCAACAGGGCGGAACCCGACATGAGCGGGCTCGCCGAACGCATCGCGGAGGTGGAGCGTGCCGTCGAGGCCCTCCTGCCGGACGGCACCGGGACCGCGTAGAAGTTCCCGGGGTGCCGACGCCGACGCGGCGGTGCGATGCCGGGCAGGCGGACTGTCCGGCCGCGGCTTCCCGCGACCGCGTTGTTGGTTAGGGTGGCGAGCAGGGACTGATTACGGGGGTGTGTCGCATTTCGGGGATGGTCTGCGACGGTGGACGGCGGGCGGTGTACTCGCTCATCGCCCCGGGCGGTGACGGCCGCGACGATGCCGCGGGCCGGCCGGACGCGGTGGGCGTGTGACCGGCCGGTCGGCGCCCGCGCTGCTGCCCTCGTCGCTTCGCGTGCGGCTCGGGCTGGTCGCGGTCCTCGCCGGGTCGGTGGTCGTCGCGCTCGGGGTCCGGTACGCCGGCCACGGCGAGCCCGGCAGGGTGGACAGGTGGATCGTCCGGCCGACGGCGGACAGTGTGCGACCGCCGTGGCGGTACGTCGCCCTGGTCCTGGACTTCCTGGGCGAGCCCGCCGGATCGACGATGCTGGTCGCCGCCATCGTGGTGTGCTGTCTGCTGCTCCGGCGTCCCCGCGCGGCGGCGCTCTTCGTCGCCGGCGGCGCCGTGGCCGTGGGGACCGTGACGCTGCTCAAACATGTTGTGGGTCGCACCATCCACGGCCCCGCCAACCTGTCCTATCCGAGTGGGCACACCGCCTTCTTCACCACGCTCGCCCTCGTCCTGGCGCTGCTCGCGACGGGCCGGCTCGGCCTCGGCGGGACGGCCGGCATCTCGCTCGTGCTCGCCGCGTCGCTGGTCGGCGGCGCCACCATGGGATGGGCGGAGGTGGCCCTGGGCGCCCACTACCCGACCGACGCCCTCGGCGGCTGGTGCACCGCGCTGGCGGTGACTCCGGCGACAGCATGGCTGGTCGACCGGCTGGCCGACCGGATGGCCGACCGTCCGGTCGAGGGGATGGCGGAGGCCGGCCGGCGAGAGCGCCGCTGACGTCACATCACGTCACGCCAGGCGGCGGAACACGGGTTTGACCGGCCGTCCGGCCAGCCAGGGGGTGGGGTCCGCGGCGTCCAGTGCCTTCCGGTACACCGCACATGCCTGGGCCACCACCTCGACGGTGTGCTCGATGTCCGCGTCGTCGAGCGCGCTGCTCACCACGAAGGACGGGGCCAGCACCCCGCCCTCGAGGAGCCGGCGCAGGAACAGGGTGCGGTACCGCTGCGACGGCTGACCGTTCTCGTCGAGGGTGGCGAAGACCAGATTGCTGGCCCGGCCCCGGACGACGACGTGGTCGCCGACGCCCATGGTGGCCGCGGCCTCGCGGACACCGGCGGCCAACCGCTCGCCGAGGGCGTGCAGTCGGGCGGTGACGCCCTCTTCGACGTAGGTGGTGAGCACGGCCATCGCGGCGGCCAGGGAGTGCGTCTCGGCACCGTGCGTGGTGGACAGCAGGAACACCCGGTCGCCGGAGTGACGCAGCCCGCCCCGCTCCATCAGCTCGCGGCGCCCGGCCAGCGCGGAGACGGCACATCCGTTGCCCAGCGCCTTGCCGAACGTGGAGAGGTCGGGGACCACGCCGTACAGGCCCTGGGCTCCCGCCTCGGACCAGCGGAACCCGGTGATCATCTCGTCGAAGACCAGGACGCAGCCGTGCCGGTCGGCCAGCTCACGCAGGCCGGCGAGGTACCCGGGCGGCGGCTCGGTGTGGGTGGCGGGTTCCAGGATCAGACAGGCGACCTCGTCCCGGTACCGGCCGAGCAGCTCCTCCGTGGCGGCCAGGTCCCCGTAGGGGAACGCCACGGTGAGCTCGTTGGTCGCCGCCGGAACACCGGCGGACATCGGCGTGGTGCCGATGAACCAGTCGTCGACGGAGAAGAACGGATGGTCGGCGCAGATGGCCACCCGCGGGCGCCCGGTCGCGGCGCGGGCGAGGCGCACCGCGCCGGTGGTGGCGTCGGAGCCGTTCTTCGCGAACTTCACCATCTCGGCGGTCGGCACCGTGGCGAGGAAGCGTTCCGCGGCCTCGACCTCCACGATGGACGGCCGGACGAAGTTGCTGCCGCGGTCGAGTTCCCGCCGCACCGCCTCGACCACGCGTGGGTGGGCGTGGCCGAGGCTGACCGACCGCAGGCCGGAGCCGTACTCGACGTAGCGGTTGCCGTCGATGTCCCACACGTGGGCGCCGCGGCCGTGGCTGATGACCGGGGCCAGGCCTTCGGGGTACTGGTCGTCACCCTTGGCGTAGGTGTGCGCGCCCCCGGGGATCAGGGAGTGCAGCCGCTCGTTCGCCGTCCGGGACCGGGGGAGGAGGAGTTCTGCGGTGTCTACGGTGTCCACACCGACCTCGACTTTCTATGCGTGCTTCAGGACCTCGGCGAGGCTCGGCGCCTTGCGATCCCGCTGGGACATCGATGTGACCGGCAGCGGCCAGGGAATGGCCAGCTCCGGGTCGTCGAAGGCGATCGTCACGTCCTCGGCCGGATCGTGCGGTCGGTCGATCCGGTACGAGACGTCGGCCGGTTCGGTCAGCGCCTGGAAGCCGTGCGCGCACCCCGCCGGGATGTACAGGGTCACCTGCGTCTCGTCGGACAGTTCGAAGAAGGCCCGGCCCAGGTATGTCGGCGAGTCCGGCCGCAGATCCACGACGACGTCGAAGATCCTCCCGTACGAGCAGCGCACCAGCTTGGCCTCGCCGGCGCCGGAGCGCAGATGGAGGCCGCGCAGCACGCCCCGGACCGAGCGGGACAGGCTGTCCTGGACGAAGGCGTCCGGATCGAGGCCCACCGAGCGGACCACGTCGGCGTCGAAGGTGCGGCAGAAGAAGCCGCGTTCGTCGGCGTACGGCGTCGGCTCGAACAGGTACGCGCCGGCGATCTCGGGGACTTCGGTCGCTTTCATGGAGCCTTCCGCGGGGCGTGGGCGTGGGTGTTCGCCGGGAACAGGGTCGTGGTCAAGGCGGTGAACTGCCGGGTGAGTTGCAGGGCCGCGACCCGGTTTCGCTCCGCGAGGGTCTGCCGTAGCTCCGCCGCGTGCTTCTCCAGGTCCCGGAACTGCTCGAGCAGCCGGTCGGCGTCGACCTCGCGTGCCGGGTGGCAGTACGCGCCGAGGCCCATCCGGTCCATGAGCGCGTCGCTCTTCGCCGCGTAGCAGAGGGCGAGCACGGGCGTTCCGGTCTTCAGCGCGCAGATCAGGTTGTGGTAGCGGACGGCCACCACGGTGTCGGCGGCCGCCATCTCGTTCATCAGGTCGGCGAGTGAAGCCGGTTCGGCCGCGGTCACCAGCGGTGAGCCGACGGCGTCGAGGATCGCGGCGACCACCGGCAGATCGCACTGGTCGCCGGTGAGGAGCCGGACCGGTCTGCCCTCCTCGACGAGCGCGCGGACGAACGTGATCGTCCCGTCGAGGTAGCGCCGGTGAATCTCCTCGGCCCGGGCGCGGTCGTCGTTGCCGCCGTGGAAGTCCATGACGCCCAGGCAGACGGGGCCCGGTGTGCCGGTGGGCGCGCTCGCCCGTGGTGCCGGCAGGGAGAACGCAAGGTCGGGGTAGACCTCGTCGCGCGCGGTGTCCACACCCATCGCGCGCATCGCGTCGCGCGACTGGGCGTCGCGGTACGACCGGTACGCGGCGAGCCGTGCCGACCAGCGCACCAGGGCCCGGGTCGGGCGGCTCTTGATCTCGGCGGCGCCGACGCTGACCAGCGCGACCCGGGTGCCCAGCAGCCGTCCGCTCGCGCAGAGCAGGAACAGCGAGTACGGGAAGCCCCAGGGCCGCAGCGGCAGGGTGGCCTCCAGGACGCCCATGCCCGGCACGATGACCACGTCGTGCCGGCGCACCCAGGCGGCGGTGCGGAAGACGTCGACGAGTTTGCCGAGTCCCTTCGACGCGATCGCGCCCGCCCGTGACGCGGTCCGGTACTCCGCACGGTTCCAGTGCAGCCGCGTCGCGGGGATGCCGAACCTGGCGGTCACCGCCTCGGGGCCGCCGCACAGCGCGTCCACGACCGCGTCCGGGTGCTCGGCGCGAAGGTATCCGAGCACGGCCTCGAGCGACCCGTCGTTGCCGAGGTTGCCGGAACCGAGCAGACCGAACACGCCGACGCGCACCGGCGCCCTGTCCGCTGCCGTCATGCCTGCCTCCCCTCACGTCCGGCGACGAGGGCGTCGACGGACACGGTGAGCATCGCCGGGTCCACGGGGGCGCGGTCCTCGACCCGCTCACCGGCGCCCGGCCGGACCCGGCTGGTCATCCACGCGGCCAGGTGGCGGTAGCAGGCGCGCCGGTCGGCCGGGGACAACGGCGCCCGCCGGATCGCCGAGACGAAGCCCCAGACGTACTCGGCGAGCAGCCGCGGCGTCGGGTGCAGCAGGCCCGCCCGGCGCGGGTCCAGGTTGACGCACCGGGCGCGCTTGGACGGGTTCGCCCGCTCGGCGCGGGTGGGGTGGTCGCGGCGGAAGTAGAGGAGTTCCGGCACCTGGTGGAAGCGCCCGTGCAGGGCGATCTCGGCGACGAAGGTGCGGTCCGCGTGGTGGTAGCTGTCCATCGGCTTCACCCGGCGCAGCGCGTCGGCCCGGATCACTCCGTAGAAGTCGTCACCGCCGGGCTCGAACAGCAGGCTGCGGAAGCGCTCGGGCGCATGCGGTGAGCCGGTGTCGAGCGTGTACTCGTACGGGACCTTCACCTGGCCGTCGCCGTCGATGACCGCCTGGTCGGCGTGCGCGAGGATCACGTCCGGCCGCTCGTCCAGCGCCTCGACGCAAGCCCGCAGCAGGTCCCGGGCGTAGAGGTCGTCGTGCGAGGCCCACTTGAACAGCTCGCCCCGGCACTGGGTGAACACGTAGTTGTGGTTCGGGGTGGCTCCGACGTTCCGGGGCAGCCTGATGTACCGGACACGCGCGTCCTGCGCGGCGTACTTGCGGCAGATGTCCTCGGTCCCGTCGGTCGAGGCGTTGTCGGAGACGACCAGCTCGAAGTCCTCGTAGGTCTGGCCGAGCAGGGCGTCGAGCGACTCGGCCAGGTACTCCTCGCCGTTGTACACGGGCAGTCCGATGCTCAGCCTGGGTCGGTCGGTCATGGGGTCCTCACTTCGGGAACGGGGTTCGGGGGCCCGGGGGTCGCCCCTCGGAGGATGCGGCCCGGCGGCGTTCGCGCAGGGCGGACCGCAGTTGCAGCCACCACGCGGCCGAGCCGCTGACGGTCGCGGCGGCGGCGCCCCAGGCCGAGCCGACCGTGCCGGCGACGGCCGCCCCGCCGAGCCCGCCGCCGACGTAGCAGGCGGAGGCGAACAGCTGGCAGCGCAGGCTGCGCCGGGCCACGCCGAGCGCGCGCAGCCCGGCCGCCGCGCCGGTGCCGAGGCCCGCGCCCGCCACGCCGAGGGTGATCGGGACGATGAGCCGCGCGGCGGAGTGCCAGACTCCGCCGAGCACGAGCCCGCCGAGCCGGTCCGGCATCAGCAGCAGCGTCCCGCCCCACAGCAGCGCGCCGGCGGCCTGCCCGCCGCCCAGCAGAAGGCAGAACGTGCCCAGGCGGTGCGGGGCCTGCCGCAGGACCCGTGCCGCCTCCGGGACGGTGACCAGGGACAGCCCCATGAGTACGGCGAGGAACGGCCCCATCAGGAGCTCGGCGCCCCGCACCGCGCCCACCGCGCCGACCCCGGCGAGCGCGCCGAGCCCGTACGCCCGCAGCTGGCTCGCGCCGCTGAGGCTGACGTTCTCGACGAGGTACCGGTAGCCGAGGTCGCGCTGTTCGCGAAGCCACCCGCGCGCCCCTGCCGTCCGGGGCCGGATTCCGGACTGCAGGCAGCCGTACGCGGCGGCGACCGCGGCGGACGCACCCCAGGCGAGCACGAAGGCGGCCACGGTGTCCACGCGGGCCGCCGCCACCATGGCCGGGACGAGCGCCACGCACCACACGACGTCGTTGACGAAGGCCTTCCGCCCGTTGCCCGCGGCGAAGAACGAGAACCGCCAGGCGTCCTGCAGCAACAGCCCCGGCAGCATGACGCCCAGGCAGACGAACGCGGGCCCCAGCCGGCCGCCGAGCGCCAGTCCGGCCCCCAGGGACACCGCACCTAGGGCGGCACCGACACCGAGTGCCGTGCCCGTCGACCGGGCCACCGCGCCGCGCCAGGACGCTTCCGGCACGCCGCTGAACCGCACCACGAGCGGGTCCGTGGACAGGCCGCGCGAGACGTTCAGCACCACGCCGTAGGTCACCCATGCCAGGCTGAACACGCCGAACGCGGTCACCCCGAGCGAGCGGGCCACGTAGATGCCCACGGCGAAGTTGCTGATGCTCGAGGCCGCCTGGTCGGCCAGTCCCCAGGACAGCCGGCCGACGAGGGCCCGCCGGGCGGATCCGGCCCGTGGCGCCACTGTCTGCGGATTCTCCCCCTCGACGGGCATCGACGTCATGTCTTGATCAGCCCTGCCTCGTGCAGGGCGCCGGCCGCGTCGGCGACGGTGTCGAACGGCAGCCCGGACCGCTCGGCCACGTCCAGCAGGCTGTGCTCGCCGTCGGAGAGGCTGAGCACCCAGAGCATGGCCATCTGGGCCTGCTTGGTGTCGCTGCGCCCGCCGAGCGCGTCGTACAACCCGCGCCGGCCCAGCTGCGGTTCGCCGTAGGGGCTGAGGTTGAGGTAGCGCCGGTTGCGGTCCAGGACGGCGAACGCCTCGCGGCAGACAGCGAGGGTGTCCGCCATCGCCTCGGGGGAGACGAGGTCCAGGTCGTCCGCCGAGGTGTGGTACTCGGGGTAGCCCGCGTACGGGGTCCGGGTGAGCGAGCCGACGCCGAGGTTGAACCCGGGTGAGCAGTACTGCCGTTCGTCGTAGCCGTACGGAGTGAACTCGGTGATGCGGTGCGGCCGTTCGGAGGCGGCCAGCACGTGCCGCAGCACCCGGTCGATCTCCGCGTCACCCCGCCTGCTCTGTTTGTACGTCAACGAGCCCGGGTCGCCGGCGCAGGCCAGCACGAGGCCGTGCTTGACCCGCTCGACCCGTTCCGCGTTGCGCGCCAGCCAGGTGATCGCCCCGATGGTGCCGGGCGCGAAGACGAACCGGTAGGTGTGGTACGGCGTTCGCTCGGCCAGCTCCCGGGCCAGGAACGTCGCCACCGCGACACCGGCCATGTTGTCGTTGGCCAGCGACGGATGGCAGACGTGGCAGGAGACGATCACCTCGTCCGCGACCTGACCCGGCACCACGTGCTCGGCGTAGGTCAGGTGGCCGTCGGCGAGCGTGGAGTCGATGCGCACCTCGTACTCGCCGTCCGGCAGCGCGTCCAGGGTCTCCTGGGCGAGACAGAACCCCCAGTCCGGCTTGTAGTAGCTGGTGCGGTACGGCACCCAGGACGGGTGGTCGGGCAGCGTGTGCAGGTGTGCGCGCAGTTCGGACAGGGGCATGGTCCGGGCCACCGGCACGCTGTACCCGAGCACGTGCAGGCTGGACGCGGCGAAGTCGACGACCCGGTTGCCGGCGGGGTCGGCGATGTAGGCGTCCCGGATGTTCCACTCCTGCGGCACCGTCCAGTCGAGCACCTGCGTCCCCGTCGGCACCTCGTGCACCCGCAGCGGTACGTACTGGCCGACGATGTCCAGGGTGGCGCGCACACCGTCGCCGGTGATGCTCCGGCAGAGCGGGTAGAGCCGCTCCACCAGGGCGTACATCTCCTCGCCGGCACCTTTGTCCACATGCGTGGTCACCGGCGCCACCGCAGGGTGTCGTCGACGGTGCCGGCCTCGGACGCCGAGCGCAGCACGGCGAGGCGGGTGAAGCGCTGCTCGAAGTCCTTGCGGGTCAGGCCGTGCGCACGGTAGGCGTCGGCGAGTTCGAGCGCGCCCTGCTTCACCGTCCACTCGCAGTCGAAGCCGGGGATCGCGGCGCGGAACCGGGAGAAGTCCACCCGGTAGGAGCGCGGGTCGGCACCCGTCTCCCCGGTGATCACCACCTCGGAGCCGGGTACCGCCTCGGCGACCTGCTCGGCGATCTCGGCGACCGTGACGTTGTTGGTCTCGCTGCCGATGTTGAACGCCCGGTCGTGCACCGCTTCCCGCGGCGCGGTCAGCGCGGCCGTGAAGGCCCGTGCGATGTCGGCGGCGTGCACCAGCGGCCGCCAGGGCGTGCCGTCGGACATCACCAGCACCTCGCCGGACAGCAGCGCGTGGCCCACCAGGTTGTTCAGCACGATGTCGGCACGCAGCCGGGGCGAGTAGCCGAAGGCCGTGGCGTTGCGCATGAACACCGGGGTGAAGTCGCCGTCGGCGAGCTCGTGCAGGTCGTCCTCCACCCGCACCTTGGACTCCGCGTACGGTGTTACCGGGCGCAGCGGGGCGTCCTCGCCCACCAGGTCCTCACCGCCGGAGGCGCCGTAGACCGAGCAGGTCGACGCGTACAGGAAGCGCCGCACTCCGGTGTCCCGGGCCAGCCGGGCCAGGTGCACGGACGCGTGGTGGTTGATGTCGTAGGTGAGTTCCGGCGCCAGCGAACCCAGCGGGTCGTTGGACAGCGCGGCCAGGTGGATCACGGCGTCCACCCCGGCCACGTGCTCGGCCGTGGCGTCGCGCAGGTCCACCCGGTGCCCCCGCGGGTCCGCGGGCGCCGGGCCCAGGACGCAGTCGGCGAACAGTCCGGCGTCGAGGCCGACGACCTCGTGCCCGGCGGCGGCGAGGACCGGGGCCATGACGGTTCCCAGGTATCCCTGGTGTCCGGTCAGCAGTACGCGCATGGTTCAACCCCCCAGGTTGAGCGTGAGTTTGGTGACGGCGAACGCCTCGGCGTAGCGCTCCTGGCATTCGATGCCGCGGATCCGCGCAAGACCGAGGAAGGCCTCCCGGTCGTACCAGGGGCGGTGCCGCTGCGAGGGGTAGTGCTCCTGCAGCAGCCGCACCTTCTCCTCGGCGGTCTCGGTGGACAGTGGCTGGTACGCCGTCATGCGGCCCAGGTCTCCGTCCCACTTGACGATCTCGTAGCCGAGCACGAGGTGGTCGCGGAAGGCCGTGGGTATCAGCTGTGCCAGGCCGCGGTGGTCCTGGTGGGCGTCATCGGTGCGCGGGGCCAGGATCAGATCCGGGTCGCTCTGCCCACGCAGTTCCTCGACGGCGGCCTTGGCCTCGTCCCAGTGCACGGGCATACGGCCGTCCGGCAGTTTGAGCACGGTCAGCCGCAGGTCGGCGCCCGGGCAGAAGGCGGCGAGCGCGGCCCGCTCCTCCTGCTCGCGTTCGGTGCCGCCGCCGGAGAGCACCAGCGCGTCGACCCGGAGGCCGGGCCGCGCGAGGCACAGGGCGAGCAGCGTACCGCCGGCTCCGATCGCGATGTCGTCGCAGTGGGCTCCCACGGCGACGATCGCGTCCGGGGACCCGGCCCCGAGCCGGATCACGCTCCCACCCCGGCGGTGTCGCGCTCCCACACGGCCCACGGACGGTCGCCACGGGCATAGGCGGCGTCGAGCGCGGCCCGCTCCTTCACGGTGTCGGTCGGCTTCCAGAATCCGCGGTGCTGGTGTGCCACCAGCCGCCCGCGCTTGGCCAGTTGGGCGCATCCGTCGGCGACCAGGTCCCCGTTCTCCGGGATGTGGTCGAAGACCTCCTGGCGGAGCACGAAGTAGCCGCCGTTCTCCCACAGCGGCAGCTCGCTCACCGCGGTGATGCCGCCCACCAGACCGTCCTCGCCCAGGTCCACGCAGTGGAACGACGACTGCGGCGGCACCACCATCATCGACGCACCGGCGTCGCGCCGGGCGAAGTTCTCGATCATCTCCGGCAGCGGGGCGTCGGTGAGCACGTCGGCGTAGTTGGCGAGGAACATCTCGTCGCCGTTCAGGTGGTGCCGCACCCGGCGCAGCCGCTCCCCGATCGGTGACTCGATGCCGGTCTGCGCGAACGTGATCGTCCAGTCGGCGATGTCGGTGGACAGCAGCTCGGTCCGCCCGCCCCGCAGCACGAAGTCGTTGGACGTCGTCTCCTCGTAGTTGAGGAAGAAGTCCTTGATGTGGTGCGCCCCGTACCCGAGGCACAGGATGAACTCCTTGTGTCCGAAGTGCGCGTAGTAGCGCATGACGTGCCAGATCAGCGGCCTGGGGCCGACCATCGCCATCGGTTTCGGCACGTCGTCCGCGGCACCGCTGCGCATCCGCATCCCGTAACCGCCGCAGAACAGTACGACCTTCATCGCGTGACCTCGACAATGCTCAGTTCCGGGATGGGGAAGACCAGCCGGCCGCCCCAGTCGTGCACGAAGGACAGCTGCTCGACGAGCTCCGCCCGCAGGTTCCAGGGGAGGACGAGCACGTAGTCCGGCCGGTCGGCGGCGATCTGCTCGGGCGGCAGGATCGGGATACGGGTGCCCGGGGTGAACCTGCCGTGCTTGTAGGGGTTGCGGTCGACCGTGTACGGCAGCAGGTCGGGCCTGATGCCGCAGTGGTTGAGCAGGGTGTTGCCCTTGCCCGGGGCGCCGTAGCCGACGACCGTCTCGCCGCGCTCGGCGGCCTCGATGAGGAACTTGAGCAGGTCCCGGCGCACCTTGGCCACCCGGGCGGAGAACTCGGTGTACCCCGACAGCTCCTGCAGTCCGGTGGCCTTCTCCCGGGCCAGCACGTCGGCCACCCGCTGTGCGGGCTCGCCGGCCACCTCGGCCGGCCGGGCCCACAGCCGGATGGAGCCGCCGTGCGTGGGCAGCAGCTCGACGTCCACGAGCGCGAGTCCGCCGCTCGCCAGGGCCCGGATCGCGGAGGCGACCGTGTAGTACTGGAAGTGCTCGTGGTAGATCGTGTCGTACTGGTTCTCCTCGATCAGGGTCAGCAGGTGCTGCACCTCGATGGAGACCCAGCCGTCGTCGGCGACCAGGGCGCGCAGCCCCCGGGTGAACCCGACGACGTCGGGGATGTGCGCGTACACGTTGTTGGCGACGACGAGGTCCGCCGGACCGTGCCCGTCGCGTACGGCCGCGCCGGTGTCCGGGCTCAGGAACTCGGTGAGCGTGGGCACCCCCGCGTCCCGCGCCGCGGCGCCGACGTTCACCGACGGCTCGATGCCGAGGCAGCGGATCCCGCGGTCCACCACATGCCGGAGCAGGTAACCGTCGTTGCTCGCGACCTCGACCACGAAGGCGTCGGTGCCCAGACCGAGGCGCTCCACGGCGTCGGAGACGAACGTACGCGCGTGCTCCACCCAGGACGTCGAGTAGGAGGAGAAGTACGCGTACTCCTTGAACGTCTCCTCCGGCGTGATCAGCGGCGGGATCTGCGCGAGCCAGCAGTCGGTGCAGACCCGCAGGTGCAGCGGGTACGCGGGCTCCGGCTGGTCCAGTTGGTCCGCGGCGAGGAAGCTCTCACATGGTGGCGTCGCCCCGAGGTCGACGACGCTCGCCATCGCCTCCGAGCCGCACAGTCGGCATCGTGTCATCTGATGTCCCCATCCCCCCTGCTCGCGCGGGTGTCCCCGCCGCGAGTCAGTGCTGACCGACCCGCGATCGCGGTGCGGTACTCCTCCACCAGGCGCTCCAGCCCGACAGCCGGGCTGAAACCCTGTTCGTAACGGAGCCGGGCCGCCCGGCCCATCTCCTGGCCGAGGGCCGGATCGGCCGCGATGCGGCGTATGCCGGACGCGACCGACGCGGAGTCGCCCGGCCGGTGCAGCAGCCCCGTCACGCCGTCGTCGACGAGTTCCACGAAGGCGCCGTGACCGGCCGCGACGACCGGGACCCCGGCCGCCATCGCCTCCACGACCACCAGCCCGAACGCCTCCAGCCACGTCGAGGGAGCCACCACGGCGACCGAACGGGCGATGGCCTTCCGGCACTCCGCCGCGTCCAGCAGGCCGACGTGGCGCACGTCGTCGCGGCCCGCCGCCCAGGCGGTCACCTCCGGCTCCAGTGGTCCCGTTCCGGCGATCACGAGCGGTACCCCCACGCCGCCGCCCGCCGCCACCTCGTCCCATGCGGCCATGAGCAGCCGTACGCCCTTGGCCTCCGCGAGCCGGCCCAGAAAGAGCAGATGCTCTCCGGCGCCCGTACGGCGCGCGTCCGGGTCGGGCACGAAGTTGTGCTTCACCGTGAGCCGTTCGGCCGGCATGCCGGCCCGCACCAGGACGTCGCGCTGCGCGGCGGAGATGCAGAAGAAGCGCTCCACGCCGGTCCACCACCGCCGCCGGTTGACCGACAGGCTGAGCGCGAGCGGCACCGTCGCGAGGCGGGAGTTCCGGTAGCAGCCGTGGCGGACGGCGGGCAGCGGTGCCGCCCCGACGCACTCGGCGCACGGCTTGCCGTCGCGTCGCAGGGTGCCGGGCGGGCAGACCTGGGTGTAGTTGTGGAGCGTGGCGACGGCGGGCACGCCGGCGTCGGCGCAGGCGGCGAGCACCGCGGGCGACAGCAGCGGGAAGACGTTGTGGACGTGGACGACGTCCGGCCGCACGGTGCGGAGCCGGGAGGCGAGTTCCGTGCGGACCGCTGGGTTCCACGGCACGAGGAGCGGCACCGCGACCTTGCCGGGCAGGGACCGGGCGGCGATGTCGTCGCTGCGCCGCTCGAACACCTCGACCCGGTGACCGGCCGACCGCAGCAGCTCCACCTCCTGGTCGACGACCTTGTTCTCGCCGCTCGGCTGCGCCGAGGCGTAGCGGTTGTGCACCACCAGGATGTGCATGCTCATCTCACCTCCGTTCGCTGGGCCCAGCGCGGGACACGTCGTCGGTCGGCCTCGGGCGTCACCAGGGAGCCGGTCCCGGGGGGAGTCGCCAACAGCGAGGCGGCCAGCGCCAGATGCAGCAGATAGGGCGAGGCGTCGCCCAGCCCGGCCTCGGTGTACGACGCGAGCGCGCAGTAGCTGATCAGGAAGAGGGCGCAGGCCCTCTGCAGCGACGGGGGCCGCAGCAGCGCGACGCCGCCCAGTACGACGAGGAACGCCGCGACGAGGGACACCCCGATGAGGCCCTGCTCGTTGTAGACGGCCAGCCAGCTGTTGTCGATCGGCAGCCCGCCGAACGACTTGTCGCCCAGGCCCACGCCGAACCACTTCTCCCCGGTCGTCCGCGGCGCGGCCAGCAGGGCGTCCCAGACCTTGGCCCGACCGGTGAGGCTGGAGAAGTTCTCCTTGCTCTGTCCGCGCAGGAACCACGCCTGGAGCACGGAGGCGAACCCCACCGCGGCCACCGTGGCGCACAGCACGGCCCAGGTGAAGAAGCGGCGGGCCGCGGTGCTGGTGAGCAGGAGCGAGCCGATCGCCAACGCCAGTCCGACCAGCAGGCCGAGCGTGGCCGTCCGGGTGTGGGTCAGCCCGAGCAGGACGAGTGACGGCACGATGACGACCGCCGCGCTGGTCCTGTCGGTTCTGCCGCCCAGTACGAGCAGCACGGTGAGCCCGATGATCACCGCGGCGTACTGTCCGATCTGCGGCGGGGTGAGCGGCCACAGCGCGCCGACCAGCCGCCCGCCGTAGAGGTCGGGCAGCGCGGCGCCCGGTGAGACGACCAGGCCGGCGGCCACCGTCCCGAGCACCGCGAAGTACATCCGGATGTGGTGCCGGACGAACGTCATGCTCCCGTCCCACCAGCGGCTGAGCAGCCACAGCGTGCCGACGAAGAGAGCCAGCCGGAAGCACCTGAACAGCGCGCCGAACCCGGACTCCAGGTCCGCGCTGGAGACGACGCTCGTCACCAGCAGCAGGGTGAGCAGGAAGACGTACGCACTGGCTCGGACGCGCAGCCGGAGGTTGACCATGAGCGCCAGCGCGAACGCGGCGACCAGCGCGCCCATGGTGACCATCTGGATGAGGGAGCGGGGCAGCGGAACGATGGTCTTCGCCCCGGCGGAGCCGAGCGTGTTGAGGACCAGCAGTCCCCAGACCGTCCCGACGAGCTTCGGTGTGTTGCCGCCCTCCACCTCAACCACCGTCCTGTGCGCGGTAGGTGCTGCCCGCGTCCTGCTGGTACGGCGTGCCCTGCCACTGCCCGAAGTCGAGCACCCGGCTCGGGTCGTAGGCGACGAATCGCCAGGGGCCGAGGTAGACGTTGTGGTGCCAGCGGTTGTGCTGCTTGCGGGTGATCGACTCGGCCACCCGCTCGCCCTTGTAGGGCGACCAGTCCGGATAGGTGCCGTAGTTGGCCAGCACCGCCATTCGGTCGCACTTCGCCGTGCACCCGACGACGGACTTGTCCAGGACGAAGCGGTTGTCGTGGATGTCGACCCGCTGGGTCTTCCACCGGCAGTCGGAGTAGAGCGGTGGTCTTGTGATCGCCGGCTTGACGCAGCGGTGGACGTCGCCGACCAGCAAGGTGCAGTCACCGGAGGAGGTGTTGGCCGGGCTGTTGCAGAACCGGTCGGCGTTCTCCCACAGGGTGATCCCGGACCAGTTGTTCTCCAGCAGGTTCCCGTAGATCTCGATCCTGTCGGTGCGGGCCTTGATCCGGGGTTCGCCGCCCGACTCGGACAGGTAGACGGCCGGATACGGGAAGTTGTCGCCGCGGTCGGCCTGTCTGCGGCCGTCGACCCGGTTGTTCCGCCGGATCGTGTTGTTCCGGATGACCGCGTTGTAGCTGGTCTCGTAGATCAGCGCGGCACCGTCGTTGGCATCGAGCACGTTGTCCTCGATGCGGAAGTCGTTGTTGTCGGTGTCCGCCCACAACCCGGCTCCGCGATTGTCGTGCACCCAGTTGCCGCGTACGTCGGCGCCGTTGACCGCCCAGAACTTCACGCCGCCGGTGCAGCCGCAGCCCGGCTTGCGCCGCTCCCAGTCGCCGGTGTTGTTGCCCACGATCTCGTTGCCCTCGACCAGCAGGCCGCTCATACGGCCTCTGGACTTGTAGGCGTTCATGCCGTACTGACCGTTGTCGCGCAGACAGCTGGCGCGGACCCGCTGGCGGGAACCGGCCATCAGCCCGGCACCCGAGTTGTGCTGGATCGTCGCGTGCTCGATCACCCACCCGTCGGCCGAGTCGTGGTTGACCACGCCCTCGTTCTGCGGTGCGACGAAGCCCTGCACGGTCAGATAGCGGATGGTGACGCCCCGGGCACCGCCGCCGAAGGCGTACTGGTTCTTCTTCCGGCCGTCGAGCACCGCCCCCGGCGCGCCGATGTAGCGGTCCCCGTTCTTGGGGATGACCTGGGCGTAGCGGTCCGGCTCGAGCCGGTGCCTGCCCGGGCGAAGCCAGAACGTGGTGTTCGGGGGGCTGTTCTTGGTCTTCGTGGCCAGGTCGCCGACCACCGCGGGGTCGACCGTCACCGCGCGCGCCGGCGCCTTCGCCGGCCCGGCCGCGGGTTCGGCGCACACCCTGGCCACGGGCCGGGGCGCGGGCGTGGACGGCCCGGATGTCGGCTCTGCCGCCGAGGCGCCCGGCGTGCTCTGACAGCCGGTCGCCGCCAGCAGGGCCAGCGCCGCCGCGGGCAACGCCAGGTTCCGCCACTTGATCTCCACGCGTCCCCTCCCTAGCCCCGGAACCCGAGCACGGTCGTGAAGTCCTCCGTGCCGTCGGCGAAACCGGTGCCGACCAGCGTGGTGGCGGGTTCCTTGCGCCCGAAGCCGGCGGAGTACCAGCCCAGCGGCGGATCGGACTCACCGCGATGCGCCCGCCAGGCCAGCTGCCCGGGCAGGTCGAGCACCGCGGACCGGTCCTCGCCGTCCCGGGTCCAGGTGAGCTGCGCCCGGTTCCCCTCCAGGGCCACGGCGATCGCCGGGCCGAGGTGGAACGCCAGACGGACGGCCCGGCGCGGGCTGTGCTCACCGCGGACCTCGTCGATCACCCGCAGCTCCCGGCGGGTGGCCGTCAGCTCCACCCGGCGGCGGTGCACGGAGCCTTCGTAGCCGTCGTGTTCGGCAGCCCAGCGGGTCACGTCCTCGCCGGACGTGTCCACGGTCAGGACACGGGTCTCGGCATGCCGGGTCCACAAAAACGGGCCGCCGGAGACGGACTGGTCACCGCCGTCCAGCTGCAGGGTGTTGTGGCCGAGGGTCGACCGGAAGTACTGCCGCCACTCGGGCTGGCCGTGGTAGCAGTACGTCCCCGGGTCGGCGAGCACGTCGACACCGTCGTGCCGGACCTCCAAGGACAGCGCGTCCGCGTGGGCGTGCGCGGCGATGGAGAGGAAGCCGTGCGGACCACCGTCGCAACGGCACCAGATCTCCTCCGGCCCGCGCAGGATGGTGAGCCCCGCGTCGGCGAAGTGCGCCGGACGGTTCGCCGGGCGGCGCACGGACGGTTCGCCCGACTTGACGAGCGCGGCCAGCAGCGGAGTGCGCACGTCGGTGCCGGTGACCTCGGGCCACCAGGGGAGCCGGCCGAAGACGGCGTCACCGGTGGTCAGCAGCGAGCCCCAGCGGTCGGTGCCCGTGCCGTCCAGGACCAGGCCGTACCCGTCGTCCGCGTCCCCCTGGCGAGGCGGCCGGAGCCGGTTGTCCACGACCGCGGCGAGCGCGTCGGTCATCCGCAGCAGCACCAGCCGGATCGACGCGGGGACCGCCACGCCCGCGGCATCCGCCTCGGCCACCGCCGCCAGCCCGAGCTCCAGCACCAGTCCGTGGTACTCGGTGGCCAGCTCACGGTTGAGACCGGAGAGGTAGGTGTTGCCGCGCAGGTGCCGCTCCAGCGACCGCAGCGCGTCCGCCCGCCAGCGCGCCGACGAGGGGAACCACCCGAACGCGCAGGCCGCCGCGAACTGCCCGGCCGTCTCGGCGATGACGTGGTTGTTCGCCGACGACCCCCGGCTGGGGAACGCGGCCAGCCAGCGCTGGTGGTACCAGATCTGGTTCAGCGCCACCGGGTTGTCCTCGAACAGCGCGGCCGCGCCCGGCCAGCCGTCGAGCAGCCTGCGGATCCACACCCAGGACAGCAGCCGGATGCCCAGCTCGATCCCGCTGATCCAGTGGACGCCGCGCAGCGGCGGGTTGACCGCCCACCACGACCGCAGGTGCTCGGCCACGCGCTCGGCGTACCGTTCGTCCCCGGTGATCGCGTAGGCGGCGGCGAGCACGGTGAGGTACTGATGCCGGGACAGCTCCCAGATCTGCTTGATGTCCCCGACCGCGTCCTCGTTCCGGTACGGCACGTCGAAGGCGTAGCCCGAGGGAGCCCGGCGCCCGGTCTTCGGGTCGAACCACCAGTCCGGGTCGGCCAGGTCGTCGCGGACCACCCCGAAGTACTCGGCGTGCCCGCCCATGAGCCGGTCCGCCTCGGCGATGAGCCGTTTCGCGGCGTCCGGTGCCACCGCGGCGGTCGTCCCGGCAGGCAGTACCGCGGTGAACCGGGCCCCGGTCACCCTCGGGCAGTGCGGGCGCGCCGACCGCCACCCCCGTCTGCGCACCGCGTCGCCCACCCGGCCGCCGACCTCCCGCGGCCCCATCCGGGACAGCCGCCGCAGGTACCAGCCCGCGCTCATGCTCATCGCGCCCCCGCCAACGTCACCGGCGCACCGCCGGCCAGAGCGGTCCGCACGGCGAGGGTGGCCGCCGTGGTGGCGACCAGCGACTCCAGCGGCACCGGCATCGGCCCGCCGGTCCGCACGGCCTTGACGAACGCGGCCAGCTCGGCGTTCTGGCCCTTGTCCCGGGCCTTGGGCAGCCGTGAGCTGACCCACCGCTTCTGGCCGGCTGTGCTTTTCTCGAAATACACCGAGGCCCGCACGAAATCGTCGAGCCGCAGCGCACGGCCGTCCGCGATCAGGTCCAGTGTCTCCTTGGGGAATCCGGAGGGGCCGGAGGTGAGGTAGCTGATGGTGGCCGTCGACCCGTCCTGGTAGCCCAGCACGATCTGCAGGTCCTCGTTGCCGGACGGGGCGGTCGCGTACACGGACACCGGGTCGGCGTCGAGCAGCCAGCTCGCCGTGTCGATGAAGTGCCCGCCCTCACCCGCGAACCGGGAGCCCTCGGTGCCCTGCTGGAGGTACCAGCTGCCGTGCTGCAGCCGGCCCGCGTTGACCAGGTAGCGCAGGTGCGCCGGTCCGGTCCGGGTGCCGAACCGCTTCCTGGCCTCCTGCAGCAGCGGCGCGAACCGTCGGTTGAAGCCGACCTGCAGCCGGTCGTTGCCCGACTCCTCCACCGCCGCGAGCACACCGGCCAGCTCGTCCTCGGTGAGGGCGAGGGGCTTCTCCACGAACACGGTCTTACCGGCGAGCAGCGCCTTACGGGTCAGTTCGGCGTGCGAGCTGTGCCGGGTGACCACGAACACCGCGTCGACGGACTTGTCGCCGAGCACGGCGTCGAGATCGGTGGTCGCCCCGGCGAAGCCGAACTTGCGCTGCGCGTTGGCCGCGGACAGCGCCGTCGTGGTGACGACCGTCGACAACTCCACGCCCTCGCGCCGCGCCAGGTGCGGCAGCAGCATCGACGTCGCGTAGTTCCCCGCGCCGACGAACGCGAGCCGTACCGGGGACTTGGCGGGCCGGGCCGGACCGGACTGCACCTTGACCGCGGGCACGGCCACCGCCGGGGCCACCGCTTCCTCCGCTTCCCCCGCCTGTTCGGGGTACCGGAACAGCACGGCCACGGCCTTCAGGTCGCCGTCCTTCAGACGCCGGTACGTCTCGACCGCGTCGTCGAAGTCGGCGATGTGGGAGACCAGGGGTTCCACGTCGACGCCGCCGCGGGCGAGGAGGTCGAGGAAGCACGCCAGGTTGCGGCGCTCCGTCCAGCGCACGTAGCCGATCGGGTAGTCGCGTCCCTCGAGTTCGTACTCGGGGTCGTAGCGCCCGGGTCCGTAGCTGCGGGAGAACCGGACGTCGAGCTCCTTCTCGTAGTACGCGTTCCACGGCAGGTCGAGTCGGCACTTGCCGATGTCGACGACCCGGCCGCGGTCCCGGCAGAGCCGGGCGGCCAGCTCGACGGGCTGGTTGCTGCCGCCACCGGCCGCCAGATACACCTGGTCCACGCCCGTACCGCCGGTGAGTCCGGCGACGGCGGCCTCCACGGCCGCGGACGCGGGATCCCCGCAGGCCGCCGCACCCAGCCGCTCGGCGAGTTCGCAGCGCACCGGGTCGGGGTCGGCGCCGACGACGCGGACTCCCGAGGCGGCGAGGAGCTGCACCACCAGCTGCCCGATCAGGCCGAGGCCGATGACCAGGGCCACTTCGCCGAGCTGTGACCCGCCCTGGCGGACGCCCTGCAGCGCGATCGACCCGACGGTGCCGAACGCCGCGTGCCGGGGCGCGAGGCCGTCCGGCACCGGGGTGAAGAGGTTCTTCGGCACCCAGTTCAGCTCGGCGTGCAACGCGTGCTCGTTGCCCGCGCAGGCAACGAGGTCGCCGGCCTTCACCTCGTCGATCCCGGCGCCGACCTGCTCGACCACCCCGCACAGCGAGTAGCCCAGCGGCGTGTAGGAGTCCAGCTTGCCCATCACCTTGCGGTAGGTGGCGGGCACCCCGTTGGTGGCCACGCTCTGCATGACCTTGGCCACCTGGTCGGGACGGGAGCGGGCCTTGCCCAGCATCGACATGCCGGCCTCGGACACCTTCATCAGCTCGGTCCCCGTGGAGATCAACGAGTAGGCGCTGCGGACCAGCACACCCCCCGGCTTGCACCCGGGCACCGGAACGTCGAGCACCGCCAGCTCGCCGCTCTTGTAGTTCTGTACAACCTGCTTCACCCGAACTCCTCTGATTCCTAAGCCGTTTGCCGAGTGCTCTGGCCGGACCCAGAGGTCGCGTCGCGATACCAGTACTCGAGGGTCAGCACATGCCACAGATGCTTGGAGAAGTCCTGCTGTCCTGCGGCGTCCTCGGCGACCATCCGGGCCAGCGCGTCGCGGCGCAGGAACCCGGAGCGGACGAGCTCGCCGTCGTCGACCACCTCACGCACGAGCGGCGCCAGATCCCGGCTCATCCAGGCGCGCAGCGGGGCGCTGAACAGGCCCTTGGGCCGGTAGACGATCTCCCGGGGCAGGATCGAGCCGGCCGCCTCCTTGAGGACCGCCTTGCCCTGCCGTCCGGCGATCTTGCGATCGCCGGGCACGGTGAACGCCGCCCTGACCACCTCCACGTCCACGTACGGCACCCGCACCTCGGTCGACGCGGCCATGCTCGAGCGGTCCGTGTACGTGAGGTTCAGGCCCGGCAGGAACATCCGGGCGTCGGCCAGGCACATCCGGTTGACGAAGTCGTCGAGGTCGTTGTCCGCGTAGACGTCCGCGTGCTCGGTCAGCACGTCGTCGACCGCCCCGGCCAGGTCCGGATCGACCAGGCCGAGCAGCTCGCCCTGGTCGTACATGGTGTAGCTGCGCCGGAACGCCGTCTCCTCCGGCAGCTCGGCGAAGGAGAGGAACCTCTTGGCGAAGCGCACCGACCTGAGGCCCCGGCGGGACGTGGCGACCGGCAGCCGGCCCACGGCCGCGGACACCCCGCGCCGCAGGGGCCGCGGGACGCGCTGGTAGCGCAGCGCGAGCAGGTTGGCCAGGTGCTTGCGGTACCCGGCGAACAGCTCGTCGGCGCCCATCCCCGAGAGCATCACCTTGACCCCGGCCTCCCGGGCGGCCGAGCAGATCAGGAACGTGTTGATCGCGGCCGGGTCGCCGATCGGCTCGTCCAGGTGGTACGTCATCTGCGGCAGCAGGTCGAGCACGTTCGGGGCGATCTCGATCTCGTGCAGGTCGACGCCGAACCGCTCGGCCACCTGCCGGGCGTAGCGCAGGTCGTCCGGCATCGCCTCGAACCTGGCGTCCTCGGCGCGGAACCCGATCGTGTAGGCCGAGATCCCGGGTCGGTGGCGGGCCGCCAGCGCGGTCAGGTAGCTGGAGTCGAGGCCTCCGGAGAGGAAGGTCGCGACGGGCACGTCGGAGAGCAGGTGGCGCCGGGTCGACTCCTCGACGACGGCGGCCAGGTCCGGCCGCTCGCCGGCCCGGGCCCGCTCCCGGCCCTCGGCGGCGACGTCCTTCAGGTTCCAGAACCGGCCCCGCTCGACGCGGCCGTCGGGCCGGCACCTCAGCCAGCTCCCCGGCGGCAGCTTCTCCGCCTCGCGGAACGCGCACCGCGAGTCCGGCACCCAGTAGTACAGCAGCGACGCCACCAGCGCCGCGTGGTCCACCTCCAGCGGTCCGCCGGTCGCGGTGGAGAGCGCCTTGAGCTCGGAGGCGAACACCAGGCCCTCGCCGCGCCGGAGCAGGAACAGCGGCTTGATGCCGAGCTGGTCGCGGGCGAGCACCAGCTCACCGGTTCGCTCGTCGAAGACGCCGAAGGCGAACATGCCGCGCAGCCGGGGCAGGCAGTCCGTGCCCCAGCGCCGCCAGGCCTCCAGGAGCACCTCCGTGTCGGAGGTGCCGCGGAAGCACACCCCGGCGGCCGACAGCTCGGCACGCAGCTCGGGCGCGTTGTACAGCTCGCCGTTGTACGTCAGGGCGAGGCCGTCCGAGACCATCGGCTGGGCGCCGGTCCCGGACAGGTCGATGATGGCCAGCCGGCGGTGGCCGAGGTGTACTTCGCCGTCACCGACGGGGTGGCTGTACCGGCCCGCCCCGTCCGGACCGCGGTGGGCGAGGGTGTCGGTGAGCCGGTCGGTCACGATCTTCCCGTCGGGCCATCGGTAAGTGCCTGCGATGCCACACATGTCCTACCGCGCCTCCTGGTTGCTGTCCGGGACCCGTGCCGCCCACATCGGCTGGCGATCCGTCCGGGGCCGGGCCTCTCCCACTGCCGGAACGGCGTGGGAGGTGCCCCCACCGCCCCGCCGGGCGGACCGGTCGCTCTGACCGCGCAGAGCGGTGTGGAGCCCGTCCCACAGCGTGCCGTCGGTCCGGTCGCGCGGGTCGGGGTCGATCAGCACCACGCCGATCACCGCGATGCGCTGATCGGCGAGCTGCCGCGCCACGGTGTGCAGCCAGGCGGCGCTGCCGTGCCCGGCACGCACGACGAGCACGGTCCGAGTGCCGAGGTACTGCAGGTCGGTCCACGCCGTGCCGGGCGCCACCGAGCCGACGCCGAGGGCGCGCCCCTGATGCGGCACGGCCGTGGCACGCTCGCCGCTGACCACGGTCGGGTCTCCCGGCTTGGGGCGGCGGCGGGAGAGCTGCGAGCCGGGCAGGCCGTCGATGACGACCACCGGCCCGTCCGCCGCCAGTGATCCGGCGAGGTCCAGGGCGATCGCGGCCGTGCTGCGCGCACAGCCCAGTTCCAGCAGCGACACCGGTTCCTCGGAGCCGCGCACGGTGCGCGCCAGGGATCCGGTGAGGCGTTCGCGTGCTGCCCGGTTCCGCCGACGGTGCCACAGCCGGGGCGGCCGGGCGGGGAGCTCCGCGATGACCGAGGCGCCGAGGTTGGCCGAGATCTCCCGGCGCAGCACGGGGCGGTCCGCCACCACCGCGCCGACCGCGGACACCGCGAGTCCGAGGACGAGTCCGAGGACGAGTCCGATCGCGGCGTCGGTGGCGGCGGCCTTGGGCAGCGAGTGCCGCACCGCGTGCGGGGCGTCCACGACCTGTGTGCCGGCGATGAGCTGCGGCGTGCCGACGCTCGCCTCCGCGGCGCGCTCACCGAAATCGGTGATCTTCGACGTGAGGTCGGCCCGGCGGGCGAAGAGCGACTCCAGGTTCGCCGACGTCTTCGCTCCGCTCGCCGTCGACCCGTCCGCGATCGCCTTGTTGACCTGGGCGAGTTCGTCCCGCAGCCGGTCGCGTTGCTTGAGCAGGGCTTTGGCCTGGGCGTTCGAGGTTTCCTGGATCCGCCGCACATGGTCCGCGACGAACGCGTCGGCCAGCGCCTTTGCGCGGGCCTCCGCCTCCGCGTCGCTGGCACCCGTCACATTGATCTGCAGCAGGTTGTTGGTCAGACCGACGCCGCTGTAGTCCCGCATGAAGGTCTCCGGTCTCTCCGGGGACTTGAGGGACTTGAGCGCCGCGTCGGCGATCCGCGTGGTCTGCAGCAGCGCGACGTCGGTGCGGATCAGCGTTCCGGGGTCGTTCGGCTGGTCCTCCTCGTGCGCGACCAGCACCTTGGTCACCGCGCTGGGGGGCGGCGGCATCAGTATCGCCGCCGCCGACCCGATCAACAGGCCGACCAGCGCCATGGCGCACCACAGGCGCCGGCGCCTGCGCACCGCCACCACCAGTGCCTGCAGGTCGAGGAGCGGGGCGGCGGCCGTCGACTCCGAAGTCGTGCTCGTCGTCACGCTGAACCTCCCGTTCCGTGGCCGTGCACCGCGAGCGTCTGGGTGGCGTCGTCGGGAAACTGGCCGGCGGACCGTGTGGGGCGGGCCAGGACCATGCCGGCGACGACGATGCCGACGATCTCGTGCCTGCCGTCCGCACACGCCTCGGCGATGCCGACGAGCTCCTCCGCGGTCCAGCTGCCCGCGCTGAGGACGACCAGGGCGCCGGACTCGGTGTCACGGTCCGGCACCGTCGGCCGGTCCACCGAGACCTCCACCACTCGCAGCTGCGGACCGTTCTTGGCCTCGGCGGCGAGCTGCCCGGCGGCCCGGCGGGCGGTCTCGTCGCCGTCCGGTACGACGACCAGCAGCCGCTGGGCTCCCGGCAGCCGCTCCTTCAGGCGAGCGCACACCCGCCGGTAGCGGATCCGGCTGCCGGCCTGGTCGCCGGACTTCTGCGGGGCGGGTGTGTCCCACCGTGTGTCGATGCCGAGGAGGCGGCGGATCCGGGCCCGGGGGCCGCCGCCCTCCGGCCGGTGCACCCGCTGTTCGGTGGGCACGTCGACGGTGCCGAGGAGCGTCGAGCCCAGCGCCGCGGCGATCTCCGGTTCGGTGCGCAGCCGGCGGTTCATCCGTGCCGAGACGAGATGGCCGATGAGCGTGAGCAGGAAGAACAGCAGCGCCCCGGCGACGATGAGCTGCACCCTCGTGGGCGGCGCCTCGCCGGTCGGCCTGGGGGCCGGACCCATGACGACCATGCCCGCCTTGTTGTTCGCCGGGTCGGCCTCGTTCAGCTTCTGCATGGCCTCCTCGAGCGAGGTGCGCAGCTGCTCGAGCTCGGTGCGGGTCTGCACGCTCTCCACGGTCTGTCCCGGATCGGCCGCCTTGGCCAGATCGGTGATGCGGCGGCTGGTCTCCGCCACCTTCTTGCGCAGCGCCTCGGTCCCCGAGGACGCCTCGGGGTCGGCGCTGCCGCCCGCGATCCCCGACGCGAAGGCGACGAACTGCCGGGCCACCTGGTCGGACAGACGCTGTGCGCGCTTCGGGGTGTCGGCCGTGCCCGAGATCTTGATGATGTTCCCGTCGGCGGCCTGGGCGGTCACCCGGTCCTGGAGCGTGGCGCCGCTGACGCCGGACCAGTGCAGAGCGGCGGCCGTCCGGTCGAGCACCGCCGAACTGGTGGCGATGTCCACCTGGGTGCGGAGCTCGCGTTCCTCCCACTGCCCCGGCAGCAGTACCGGTGCCGACGCCGTGTACCGCGGCGGGAACACCACCGAGGTGCCGTAGCCGACGAGTGCCCCCACCACGGTGAGGACGGCGAGAAGCCGCCACCGCCGACGGAGTATCCGCCCGAGTGTGACCAGGCGGATCGTGTCTTCGTTCAACGCCGCTGCCTCTTCCCTGTGCGGACCGGGTCGCCCGCCGGCACCGCGGTGCGGTCACGGCAGGCGGCGGCGTAGGCGGCGAGCAGCGACGACTGCGAGTTGCGCCAGGAAAGCTGCCCGCCGATCCGCTCCTGGCCGATCTCGCCCATCCGGGCCCGCTTCTCCGGATCGTCCAGCAACACCGCGATGAGCTTGGCGAACTGCGCCTCGTCGTTGGCGGGTGCGTACACGGCGGCGTCACCGGCGGAGACGCGCGCCTCCTTGAGGTCGAACGAGACGATCGGCCTGCCCATCGCCATGTACTCCAGAACCTTGTTCATGGTCGACACGTCGTTGAGCGGATTGCGCGGGTCGGGGGAGAGGCACACGTCCGCGGTGGACAGGTAGCGCACCAGGTCGGCGTCCGGAACACGCCCGGTGAACTGCACCTGCTCGGTGAGACCGAGCCGCCGGGACAGCGCCTCCATCGCGTCGAACGCGTCGCCGGATCCGACGAACACCGCATGCCAGTCGGTCCGCCCGAGCTCGTCGCGCAGCTTCGCCAGGGCCCGCAAGGCGTAGTCGACACCGTCCTGCGGGCCCATCACGCCGAGGTAGCACAGCAGATGGGGCTTGCCGCGCTTCAACTCCGGTTCCGGCGGCACCGGTCGGAACCGCTCGATCGCGGGCGCGCTGCGCACCACGAAGACGTCCTCGGGCCGCCGGCCACCACGGCGCACCGCGACGTCCCGGTAGCTCTCGTTCGTGGCGAGCACGATGTCCGCGGCCCGGTAGGTCCGCCGTTCCAGCGCGCACACGGCGCGGTAGAGCAGGTCCTCGCCACGGCCGAACCGGGAGAGGTACAGCTCGGGCACCAGGTCGTGCTGGTCGAAGACGAACCGCGCGCCGCGCCGCTTCAGCCACAGCGCCGGCAGGAACAGCAGGTCGGGCGGGTTGCAGGCGTGGACCACGTCGACCGGGCCGACCTTGCGGGCCAGCCGGGCCGTGTGCCACAACGCCGATCCGTACTCGCGCAGGTAGCCGGCCGGCCCGCCGGTGGCCGCGCGCAACGGGTAACGGTGGATCCGCACCCCGTCGATCAGCGCCTCCGGCTCCGTGTCCCGCTTCTCCCCGCGGGGACAGATGACGTGCACCTCCCAGCCCGCGTCGCGCAGCGTCGTGCACTCCTGCCACACCCGCCGGTCGAACGGCACCGACAGGTTCTCCACCAGGATCAGCGCGCGCAGGCCCGACCCGTCACCGTTGATCGCATCACCAGGCAAGGCC
Organism: Streptomyces sp. NPDC001348; assembly: GCF_053597535.1. Lineage (NCBI taxonomy): Bacteria > Bacillati > Actinomycetota > Actinomycetes > Kitasatosporales > Streptomycetaceae > Streptomyces > Streptomyces sp. NPDC001348. The sequence goes on from NZ_JBSFIK010000053.1 coordinate 46,423, forward strand.
CACGTACCCCGGTTCGGTCCGGCGCGCCTCGGCGTCGGGAAGGCGGACGAGATCGACGATCAGCGGGCCCCCGCCGTGCGGCAGTGCCGAGAGGACGGCCGGATCCCTGGTTCCGACCAGGCACACCTCGGCGTGCTCGAGCACCTCCTCGACGGAGTCCGCGAGCAGCTGCGCGAGGTGCGGCAGCCGGTTCTCGATGTATTCGCGGTTCGCGCCGAGCAGCCGGGAGAGGCTCACGTTGGCGTCGTGGATCCGCAGGTCGTACCCCTTGCCGTGGAGCCTCTCCGCCAGTTCGACGAGCGGGCTCTCGCGCAGGTCGTCGGTGCCGGGTTTGAAGGACAGCCCGAACATCCCCACCCGGCGCCTGCCGGTGCGCTCGACCAGCTCCACCGCGCGTTGCAGGTGGTCGGAGTTGGAGGGCAGCACATGGGAGAGGATGGGCACCGAGACGTCGGCCCGCTGCGCCGCGTGGACCAGGCTGCGCAGGTCCTTGGGCAGGCAGGAGCCACCGAAGGCGAAGCCGGGCCGCAGGTAGGCGGGGCTGATGTTCAGCTTGCGGTCGGCCAGGAACACGTCCATCACCTGGTGCGAGTCCACCCCGAGCGCCTGGCACACCGCGCCCAGCTCGTTCGCGAAGCCGATCTTGAGGCCGTGGAACGCGTTGTCCGCGTACTTGATCGCCTCGGCCGTCGGGACCGGCACCCGGAACACCTCGCCGGGCAGGCCGTCGTACAGAGCCGTGACCGCGTCGCCGCTCGCCGGGTCGAGCTCGCCGATGACGGTCTTGGGCGGGTCGAAGAAGTCCCGCACACTCGTGCCCTCGCGCAGGAACTCCGGGTTGACCGCGACCCCGAAGTCCACCCCGGCCGTGCCGCCGGTGTTCTTCTCCAGGAGCGGTACCAGCAGGTTCAGACAGGTGCCCGGGAGCATGGTGCTGCGGAACACCACGGTGTGCCGGCCCCCCTGCCCGGCCCCCTCGGCCAGCGCGGTGCCGATCTGCTCGGTCACCCGCTCCAAGTAGGTGGTGCACAGGCTGCCGTTGGGCTCCGACGGAGTGCCCACGCAGACCAGCGACATGTCGCTGCCCGTGATCGCCTCGCGGACGTCGCCGGTGGCGCGCAGTGCCCCGGTCCGTACGACCTCGGCGATGAGCTCGCCGATCCGCTCCTCGACCACCGGGGCCTTGCCGTCGTTGACCAGGTCGACCTTCACCTGGTTGACGTCCACCCCGATGACCTCGTGGCCCATGCTGGCCAGGCACGCGGCCGACACGCAGCCCACGTAGCCGAGCCCGAAAACGCTGACTCTCATGACTCGTTCCTCCCCCCAGGCAGGCCCTGACGGCCTGCGATCCGCGCGCCGGCCGGACGACCCCCGCGCATCAGTAGGCCCCCTGGCCGTAGAGCACCGCACGCAGCGTCTTCCACAAGATCACCGTGTCCAGGGCGAGCGACCAGTCCTCGACGTACCGCAGGTCGAGGCGGACCGCCTCCTCCCACGGCAGGTCGCTGCGTCCGCTGATCTGCCACAGGCCGGTGAGTCCGGGTTTGACCAGCAGCCGCCGCCGGATGTCGGGGCCGTACGCGGCGGACTCCTCCGGCAGCGGGGGCCGCGGACCGACGAGCGACATCGATCCGGTGAGCACGTTGAGAAGCTGCGGGAGCTCGTCGATCGAGTACCGGCGCAGCACCGTCCCCACCCGGGTCACCCGAGGGTCCCGGCGGAGCTTGAACAGGGGGCCGGCGCCCTCGTTGCGGTGGGCGAGCTCGGCCCGCGCCCGGTCGGCCCCGGCGACCATGGTGCGGAACTTGAGGATGGTGAACTCGCGCCCGTCCTTGCCGACCCTGCGCTGGCGGTAGAACACCCCGCCCCGGCTGTCCACCGCCACGAGCAGTCCGACGAGCACCATCAGCGGCGCGAACAGCATCAGCAGGACCGCCGCGCCGACCCGGTCGACGACCCCCTTGATCGCCCGGCGCCCCCCGGTGAAGGTGGGCATGCTGACCCGCAGCAGCGGGATCCCGAGCACCGCGTCGACGTGCAGCCGCGGGCCGGCCACCTCCATCAGCACGGGGGCCACGACCATCTCGGCATCGCTGCCCTCGAGGTTCCAGGCCAGCCGCTGCAGCCGGTCGGGTGTCCAGTACGGGTCCGGCGTGACCGCGACGACACGGTAGCCGTCGTGCTCGACGTGTTTGGCGACGTCCGTCAGCCGGCCGACGACCGGAACACCGTCCAGTCGGTCACCGTCGAGCTCGAGATCGTCCGTGGTGCACACCCCGTCCACCCGCCAGCCCAGGTGCGGGAACTTGCGGGTCCGGGTGATCAGGTCGCGCACGGTGGCCGGGCTCCCGGCGGCGAGCACTGGTCTCAGGCACAGCCCTTCCTTGCGCTGTTTGTGCAGCCAGAGGCGGAGCACATACCGCTCGGTCATGGTGACGAGCGCGATGGCGGGAACCGCGACGAAGATCCAGAGCTTGATGTTGCGCGAGGTGAGGGCTATCCCGCCGAGCGCGAGCACGACGGTCGCCGTGAACAGTGAGCGTCCGAGCCGGCGGAATTCCTCGGCCCCCTGGCCGAGCACGGCCGGAGCCCACGACCGGCTCACCGCGAGCGCACCCAGCACCAGCAGCTCGGTGCCGAAGGCGAGGATTCCCCACTTCTCGTGCCAGTTGGCCGCGTCCCGGGCCCCGAAGAAGTTGCCGATCGACGCCACTACCATGGCCGTTGCCGCGGTGTCGCTGGTGATCACGGTACGGCGGTACCGCTGCTCCCAGTCGATCGCGGTCTGACTGATCGTCCCGTTCGCCACACGCTCGCGCGCCGACGGGAACAGGCTGACTACGCCCCCTTGCCGCACAGAACCCCCCAGGTTCCCAGTGATTCGACGTGTTCGCCTAACACCGTTCCTCTGCACAGGAGGCCCCCGCCCCCCGCACTTCGCCTCCCCTCAGGAGGCCCCCGCCTCCCGCACTGCCCCTCCCCTCAGGAGGCCCCCGCCTCCCACGCAGCGCTGTTCCTGCCCACAGGGCGGCCCCCGCCACCCCGCGCCGGACATCCCGGCTGTTTCAGAGCTGCTCCAACAACCCACCCTGGCGGCAGCGGACTTGGACGTCCTGCCAGACCCGCGCGGTGTGCTGGAACCCGTCGGCACCCCAGGTGCTCCCCGCACCCAAGGCCCCCTCCCGGGCGCCGAGCATTGATCACCCCCACGTCTGGTGCCGGGGAGGCGACCGCTGGCCCTCCACAGCACCGGACCTATAGATCATTACTGGTCGCCTCGTGTCCGAACAGCCGAAGCACGGTCAATCTAGACCATCGGGGCCGGTATGAAGAGAGGATCTGGGTAATTTGTGCTTTCAAGGTCCGAGACTGGCCCGACCGACCGGTAACCGTCCGGGGCCGCCCGCCGCCACCGCGAACTCGTCGCCCGGGTGGTCCACACGACGGCAAGCGCTCCCATGCCGTCGTTCACGGAGCGAGGGAGAAGTAGTTCTCCTCCTCCTGGGTGAAGTGCAGACGCAGGACGGTGTTGAGGCCGTAGAGGCACGAGCGCAGGTCGTCGAGCTGTTCGGGGGAGAGGCCACCGCCCGCGTGGGCGAGTTCGAGGTGGGTGGCGATGCGACGGGAGAGGCGTTCGATCTCGGTGTGGGCGCGGCTCATGGTGGCGGTGGCCTCCGGACCCCCCAGCGCCGGCGCGAGGGCGGGATAGAGCTCGTGCTCCTCGGCGTACTCGTGCGGCAGCAGCCGCTCGGCCAGGAGCCGGTGGGTCTCCTCCACCGCGGCCAGGGCCGTCGGGCCGGGGCCGTCGGAGAGGCGGTCGGCGGCGTCGCGCACGGATTCGAGGACGTCCTGGAGGTCGTCGTGTTCGGCGGCGAAGCGGTGGATGAGGGCTTCGGCGGCGGGGGTGAGGGCCGGCCGCGCGGCCTGGGGGACGCGCAGGGCGCGCAGGGCGTTGAGGATGACGGCGACGTCGATGCCCTCCTGGAGCAGGGCGCCGGCGGCGGGCGGAAGCAGACCGAAGGCGGCCGCGACCATGGCGGCCAGGGACATCGACATCCCGCCGAGCGCGCTTTGCACGGCGATGCGCCGGGCGCGCTGGGCGATGGCCACGGCGTCGGCGAGGCGGTCGACGCGGTCGTTGGTCAGGACGATGTCGGCGGCCTCGGAGGAGGCGGTGGAACCGCGGGCGCCCATGGCGACGCCGATGTCGGCGGCGGCGAGGGCGGGGGCGTCGTTGACGCCGTCGCCGACCATCACGGTGACCGCGTGCTCGCGTTCGGCACGTACGGCGGCGACCTTGTCGGCGGGGCCGAGTTCGGCGCGTACCTCATCGAGGCCGAGTACGGCGGCGACCTCGTGGGCGGGTTCGGCGCGGTCGCCGGTGAGCATGAGGATCCGTTCGATGCCTGCCGCGCGCAGGTGACGCAGGGTGCGTGGCGCGTCGTGGCGCAGGGGGTCGCGCAGGAGCACGGCACCGGCCAGGTGTCCGTCGACCGTGAGCCAGGCGACGGCCGCACCGTCGAGCAGGGCGCGGTTGCCGACCGCCTTCGCCCAGCCCGGCCGCGCGGTCGCGGCCTCCGTGCGGCCGATCGAGATCCGGTGTCCGTCGACGGCGCCGGAGGCGCCCCGGCCCGGCTCCTCGGTGACGTCCGCCGGGACGGAGAGAGCCAGTCCGCGTTCCCGGGCGGTGTCGACGATGGCCTGGGCGAGGACGTGCGGCGAGTACTGGTCGAGCGAGGCCGCCAGCCGGAGCACTTCGGTCGGTTTGCCGCCGGGCGCGGCGATCACGTCGAGGACGCGGGGGCGGCCACGGGTGAGGGTGCCGGTCTTGTCCAGCAGCAGGGTGCGGGCGCCGCCCAGGTTCTCCAACGCGCCGCCGTCGCGGATGACGACGCCGAGGCGGGAGGCGCGGGAGAGGCCGGAAACGATGGCGACAGGAGCGGCCAGCAGCAGCGGACAGGGGGTCGCGACCACCAGGACGGCGACCGCGCGCACCGCGTCCCCGCTGAGCAGCCAGGCCAGTCCCGCCACCGCGAGGGACAGCGGCAGGAACCAGGCCGCGTACCGGTCGGCCAGCCGTACGACCGGCGCGGACTCGGCGCCGGCCTGCTGGGCCAGCCGTACGATCCCGGCGTAGGTGCTGTCCTGCTCGGTTGCGGTGGCGCGCAGTTCGAAGGCGCCACCGGCATTGACCACGCCACTGCGCACCGGCTCGTCCCGGGCCCGTTCGACCTGGAGGGCCTCGCCGGTGAGCACCGACTCGTCGAGGACGGCCGCGGTGCTCACCACCCGGCCGTCGACGGGGACGACCTCGCCGGGGCCGACGACGAGCAGGTCACCGACGGCGACCTCGGCAAGCGGCACCGTGGTCACGCCCGCGACGCCGCGGCGGCGCGCGGAGCGCGGTGCGTGTTCCAGCAGGGCGCGCAGGTCGTGGGAGGCGCGGCGCTGGGCCGCGGACTCCAGGGTGCGGCCGGTGGCGAGCATCAGCGCGATCAGCGCGCCGGCCAGGTATTCGTGGACGGCCAGGGTGCCGCCGAGTGCGAGGACGGCGATGAGATCGACCCCCGCGTGGCCGTGCCGGAGCGCGGCGATCACCCATCCCACGGCGGGGACGACCGCGGACAGGGTCCCCAGGGCCCAGAAGAGGTCGGCGACGTCCCCGGCCCCGGCGAGCCAGGCGATGCCGCCGGCTGCCAGGGCCGCCGCGGTGACGGTCAGGAGAGCGGGTTCCATCCGGTTCGACACCACCGCCGCGGTCAGGCGGTGCAGCCGTGTGGTGGGCGTGCGCTGGGTCATGACGTACCTCGGTCCGTCCGGCGCGGCGATCGTGGGGCCGGCTCCCTTCCAGTACATCGCGCCGTCGGGTGCCGCAGCGAGCGGACGTCCGGCCCTGTTTCCGGGCCGTGCGGACGACGGTGCGTGTGTCTGCTCCGGTCACGGCCCGTGCCGTTCGGTGCGGAACGCCGGCTTCCCGGTCGGGCGGCCCGCGCTCGGCACGTGGACCGTGCCGGCGTGGGCGGACCGGTCGACGTGCGCGTCGCCCACGCGTCGCCGTACGCGTGCGTCGTGCGCGGTGGCGCCGTCGTCCGCTTCGAGCGGTTCATGGACACCGCGCTCGTCCGCCGGGCCATGAGCACCTGACCCGTCGACCGTGGACCCGGCCTCGCGCATCCGGGCCGCCGGCCGTACGCTGCGGCCATGACAGAGATCCAGGCCGCAACCCCCCGAGAAGCGTTCGAGCTGCTGCTGGCCGGCAACCAGCGGTTCATCGCGGGTGCCCCGGAGCACCCGAACCAGGACGCCACCCGCCGTACCGAGGTCGCTCCGTCCCAGCGCCCTTTCTCCGTGCTGTTCGGGTGCTCCGACTCCCGCCTGGCCGCCGAGATCATCTTCGATCGCGGTCTGGGTGACCTCTTCGTGGTGCGCACGGCCGGCCATGTCATGGGCCCGGAAGTGATCGGCAGCATCGAGTACGGCGTCGACGTGCTGGACTGCCCCCTGGTCGTGGTCCTCGGCCACGACTCGTGCGGGGCGGTCGGCGCGGCGTGCGCGGCGCTGGAGGACGGCATGGCGCCGGCCGGCTACATCCGGGACGTCGTCGAGCGGGTCACCCCCAGCGTGCTGGCGGCGAGGGCCGCCGGACGCGTGAGTGCCGACGAGATCCTCGCGGAACACGTAGGACACACCGTGGACCTGCTGCTCGACCGTTCCCGCCTGCTGGCCGACCGGGTCGCTGCCGGCCGGGCGGCAGTGGTGGGCTTGTGCTACAGCCTGGCCGACGGGACCGCGCGTCTCGTCGCGGCCCGTGGCCTGGACCTGCCCGTCGCCTCGGCTCCCTCGTATCTGGCGTCCTGACCGCGACGCGGCCCTCCGTGCCCTTGCCGTCCTCACGGCGGTGAGCGACCCGACAGGACCTGACCGAGCTTGCGCAGCACCTCGGCGACGTTGGCCCGATATCTCCGCAGTGCTCGCAGCCCGGCGGCGTAGCCTTCGCGGTGTCGTGCGATGTCCGCGGTCTGCTTCCGTGCACGTACGGAGTGCCAGATTTCGGCCGTCCGCAGACTGCGCTTGCACGTGACGTCCGCGACGGCGGTCGCTCGTTCCCGCCGCGTGTGCCGGGTGTTGCCGCTGCTGTCCCGCTGCCAGGCCAGGTCCGAGAAGGCTGCGTCGGGGTCGGGACAGCGGGTGAATCCCTGCTCCGACACACAGCGGGACCACCGACCCCAGGCCGCGCGGAGGCGTGGGTCACGCCTGACCGCTTTGTCGACCTCGATCGCCCGTTTGTCCGCGTACAGCCAGTCCCGCTCGATGTCCACGCCCCGCATCAGCCGCCGGTCCGCCTGCAGGGTGCAGGCGGGCAAGTCCGCGTACTCGGCGTAGGTCATGCGACGGCCCGTGGGCCGGGAGGCCGGGTGTTGTGCGGGGTCCCAGCCGTATCCCCAGCGGCGCGCGGCGTCGAGGTCGAGGGCGCCGTAGTCGGTGCCGACCGCGGTGCTGACGACGGGATCGCTGGGGAAACGGGGGTCGAGCGGGAAGTGCGGGTGACCGTGGTCAGCCATGCACTGCCGGACCAGTAATGCCGACGCCTGGTGGGATCGCCGGTGGTCCCGTGGTGTGTAGTCGTAGCGGTCCACCGGCAGGGGGCCGAGATGCGACGCCGTGCGGACGGCCTCCGGGTGCTCCGGACCCGAGGCGCAGAACGCCGCAAGCACCGTCACCAACGCCACGGCACCCGGCCGGCACCCCCGTCCCATCATGGCCAGGGATGCTGGCGGGCTCGGTAGCGGCCCGGGGTCGTTCCGACGATGTCGGTGAACGCCGAGATGAAGTGGCTGGGGTTGGCCCATCCGCAGGCGTAGGCGGTGCGGATGGTGTCGTGGCCGCCTGCGAGGAGTACGAGCGCGTGGTGGATGCGCAGCTGCGTGCGCCACTCGTAGAAGGTCATGCCGAGTTCGTTCCGGAGCAGTCGGCTCAGCGTGCGGGAGCTTGCTCCGATCGTCCTTCCGAGTTCGGCGAGCGTGGTGTTGTCCGCCGGTCTCTCGTACAGCACCCGGGCGATGGCTCGCAGCCGGTCGTCCCGCGGCTCCGGCAGGTGCAGTGGCTGTTCGTGTGCTTCGCGCAGTTCGTCGACGAGCACGCGAAGGAGGCGAGAGCGTGCGGAGCGGCTGTAGTCAGGTGCCGCGTCGTCGGAGTCACGGGGGCCGGTCAGGGCGAGCAGGACCTCGCGAGCGAGGCCGGAGGCCAGGAACACGGCGGGGTGGTCCGGTATCAGCCGGGCGAGGGACGGCGCGAGAAACACGATCCGCATGTCGGTGTCGCCGTGGGCGCGGTGGTAGTGCGTGAACTCGGCGGGGGTCCAGGCGACCCGGTTGGCGGGAACGATCGACGTGCCGCGCTCGGTGTGAACCGTCAGGACACCGCTGGCCGCGTACACCAGGTGTCCCCGTGCGTGCGCCTGCACTGCGCTTGTCCCGCCGGACGGCCACAGGTGGCGCCCGCCGGACGGCCACACATGGGACGTGACACCGGCGGTCCGACGGGGTGGGCGGCCAACTTGGCGGCGATCGGGCATCACTTGGCATCGTATCGCTAGCAGGCCACGCCGTGACCCGGCGAGACTGCTGCCATGCGAAGTGCTCTGGGGAGAAGGAGAAACGCATGGCGACGTTCGTCCTGGTGCCGGGTGGCTGGCACGGCGCCTGGTCGTTCGAGGCGGTGGTCCCGTTGCTGGAGCGTGCCGGTCATGCCGTGCACGCCCTGACACTGACCGGTCTGCGGCCTGACGACGACCGGACGACGGTCGCGACCGCCAACCTCGACACGCACGCCGACGACGTGTTGCGGCTCCTCGATCACGCCCACGTCACCGACGCGACGCTGGTCGGCCACAGCTACGGCGGGATGGTGATCGCCGCCGCCGCAGATCGAGCCGACGGCCGGGTCTCCCGGCTGGTGCATCTGGACGCCTACGTACCGCGCGACGGCGAGTCGTGCTGGTCGTCGACGACCGAGCGCTACCGGGAGGTGTTCGCCGCCGGGGCCGCGACCACCGGCTACGCCGTCCGACCGCCGGACGGCGGCGATCCCCGCCGCCGCCCCCATCCCCTCGCCTCTTTCCTGCAGACGATCCGGCTCACCGGAAGGTTCGCCCAGGTCCCGCGCCGGGAGTTCGTCCACTGCTCGGGATGGGCGGACCGGACGCCGTTCTCCGGACTCCGTGCCCGGCTCCTGGCCGATCCTGAGTGGCGGGTCCACGACCTTCCGACCGGCCACGACGCGATGCACGAGGCCCCCGAGGCGGTCGCCGCACTCCTGCTCGACGAATGCGACGCGGATGCATCCTGACCGCCTCGGCCGGTCTCGCTTCCTCCGACGCCGTCGCGGCACGCGGAAACCGGCTCCCGTCATCGACGCCGGGGCGCACGACACGGCGCCGCGGTCGGGCGGGATGCGGCTTCACGGAGCGGCGTCGCGGGGGCGAAGCGCCCGGGGTGAACTCCGGGAGCGCGGCGTCGTCCCGACCACCGGTTCGAGCACCACGATCCGGGCCGCGCGCTCGCCGTCGGCCGCCGGGACGGTGACCGCACACAGGCCCGGCCGCATCGCTCAGAACGCCGTCCGGATGATGCCCACCGTACGCGCCAGATGCGGCTCGCAGCGGTCGGCGCGGTGGGCCACCGCCAGTTCCACGCGCGCATCGGCCCCGGTCAGGGGCAGATAGACGACGCCGTCCAGCGTCAACGCCGTCACCGGCTCGGGCACCACCGCGACGCCGAGACCACCGGCCACGAGTGTGACCAGCGTCGAGGTCTCGCCGACCTCGTGGCGGATGTGCGGTTCGACGCCGGCGTCACGCAGGAGGCCCAGCACGACGTCGTACATCACGGACCGCCGGTCGGCGGAGTGCACGATCAGGTCGGCCCCGGCCAGGTCCACGGCGCGCAGCCGTTTACGGCGGGCGAGGGGGTGGTCGTGGGGGACGGCGACGACGAGCCGGTCCCGGCGCAGGGTGTGCACGGTGAGGGAGAGGTCGGCCGCCGGAGGGCGCAGCAGCGCGACATCGATGGCGCCGGTCCGCAGCGCCTCCACCTGGTCGGGTGCGAGCATCTCGCCGCGGAAGGAGAAGTCGACACCGGGAAGTTCCTCCGTGAGCCGTCGTGAGAGCGCGGGCAGGAGGCTGTACGTCGCCGAGCCCACGCATCCGATGGCGAGGTGACCCACCGAGCCGGCCGCGACGAGCCGTGCGTGGCGGGTGGCCTCGTCGACGTCGGCGAGGATGGCGCGCGCCCGCTCCAGGTAGGCCCGGCCCGCCTCGGTGAGGTCGACGCGGCGAGTGGTGCGGTGCAGCAGCTCGATGCCGAGCTCGGCCTCGAGCTGGCGGATCTGCTGGGAGAGCGGCGGCTGGGCCATGTGGAGCCGCTCGGCGGCGCGGCCGAAGTGGCGTTCCTCGGCCACCGCCACGAAGTACCGCAGGTGCCGAAGATCCATACGTCGTCCATATCAATCGGCTGGGACATGCGTACTTCAGAATATCGCCACCCCTGACTAGCGTCGCTGCCATGAGTGCTTTCCTGTACGCCGCGACACGGACGCCGTTCGGCCGCTTCAACGGCGCGCTGGCCGGCGTCCGCCCCGACGACCTCGCCGCCGCCGCCATCACCTCGACGCTCACCGGGGTGCCTGGCCTCGACCCCGCCGCGATCGACGATGTGGTGTGGGGCAACGCCAACGGCGCCGGGGAGGAGAACCGCAACGTGGGCCGCATGGCGGCACTGCTCGCCGGGCTTCCGGTGAGCGTGCCCGGCGCCACGGTCAACCGGCTGTGCGGCTCGAGCCTCGACGCGGCGATGACGGCGAGCCGGCTGATCGAGTCCGGTGACGCCGAGGTGGTGCTGACCGGCGGCGTGGAGTCGATGACGCGTGCGCCGTGGGTGCTGCCCAAAACGGCGAAGCCGTTCCCCGCCGGCGACGTCACCGCCGTCTCGACCACGCTCGGCTGGCGGTTGGTCAACCCGCGGATGCCCAAGGACTGGACGGTCAGCCTCGGCGAGGCCAACGAGCAGCTTGCGGAGCGCTTCGGGATCTCCCGTGAGCGGCAGGACGAGTTCGCCGCCCGCTCCCACCAACTGGCCGACGCGGCGTGGGAGTCGGGCTTCTACGACGACCTCGTGGTGCCGGTGGAAGGGGTCGGCCTGACCCGCGACGAGGGCATCCGCGCCGGATCCACACCTCAGGTGCTGGCGGGACTCAAGCCGGTCTTCCGTGCACCGGAGCAGGGCGGCACCATCACCGCGGGCAACGCCAGCCCGCTCAACGACGGTGCTTCCGCGGTGCTGTTGGGAAGCGAGACGGCCGCGGGCACGATCGGGGCCGACCCGATCGCCCGCATCGCCGGTCGCGGCGTCATGGCGCTGGAGCCGCAGTCCTTCGGCTACGCCCCGGTCGAGGCCGCGAACCGTGCGCTCGCCCGGGCCGGGATCGGCTGGGACCAGGTGGGCGCGGTCGAACTCAACGAGGCCTTCGCCGTGCAGTCGCTCGTCTGCCTGGACGCGTGGAAGATCGACCCGGCCATCGTCAACCAGAAGGGCGGCGCCATCGCGATCGGCCACCCGCTGGGCGCCTCGGGCGGCCGCATCCTGGCCACGCTGGCCAAGGTGCTGCGGGAGACGAAGCAGCGCTACGGCGTCGCCGCGATCTGCATCGGTGTCGGCCAGGGCCTGGCTGTCGTCCTGGAGAACTGCGACACGACGGGAGCGGACCGATGAGCCGGGCCGAGATCGTCGAAAGCGCGGACGCGGCGGTCGCCGGGATCGAGGACGGGTCCACCGTCCTCGTCGGCGGCTTCGGCCTGGCCGGGATGCCGTTCGACCTGATCGACGCGCTCATCCGGCAGGGCGCGAAGGACCTCACGATCGTGTCCAACAACGCCGGCAACGGCGACGTCGGACTGGCCGCACTGCTGGCCGCCGGCCGGGTGCGCAAGGTGCTCTGCTCCTTCCCGCGCCAGGCCGACTCCTGGGTCTTCGACCGCCTCTACCGTGCGGGGAAGATCGAGCTGGAAGTGGTGCCGCAGGGCAATCTCGCCGAGCGGATGCGCGCGGCCGGCGCCGGCATCGGCGCGTTCTACTGCCCCACCGCGGTCGGCACACCACTGGCCGAGGGCAAGGAGGAGCGCGAGATCGACGGCCGGAAGTACCTGCTGGAGTACCCGATCAAGGGCGACTACGCGCTGATCAGTGCGCATGTCGCCGATGCGATGGGCAACCTCGTCTACCGGAAGACCGCCCGTAACTTCGGACCGGTCATGGCCACGGCCGCGACGACGACCATCGTCCAGGTGGACGAGGTCGTCGAGCCCGGCACCCTCGACCCCGAGGCCGTTGTCACCCCGTCCATCTACGTCGACCGGGTCGTCCGGGCGGAGGCCCGTCGCTACACCGTGCAGGGGGCACGATGACCACCACGCCAAGCGGCCGCGCACGCGCCGACCAGCGGCTCTCGATGGACGAGCTGGCCGCCGTCATCGCCCGCGACATCCCGGCCGGCGCCTTCGTCAACCTCGGCATCGGACAGCCCACCAAGATCGCCGATCACCTGCCGGCCGACTCCGGGGTGGTGCTGCACACCGAGAACGGCATGCTCAACATGGGCCCGAAGGCCGAGGGCGACGCGGTCGACCCCGACCTGACCAACGCCGGCAAGGTCCCGGTGACCGAGCTGCCGGGGGCGGCGTACTTCCACCACGCCGACTCCTTCGCCATGATGCGCGGCGGCCACCTCGACGTCTGCGTCCTCGGCGCCTACCAGGTCGCCTTCGACGGCGACCTCGCCAACTGGCACACCGGCGAACCCGACGACATCCCCGCCGTCGGCGGTGCCATGGACCTCGCCATCGGCGCCAGGGACGTCTACGTGATGATGACGCTCTTCACCCGCTCCGGTGAGCCGAAGCTCGTACCGCGGTGCACCTACCCGCTCACCGGCATCGGTTGCGTCAGCCGCGTCTACACCGACTGCGGTGTCTTCGACCTCGGCCCCGAGGGGGTACGGATCCGGGAGACGTACGGGGTCGGCGCCCGCGAGCTGGCGGAGCGGCTCGGCCTCACGGTGTCCCTCTGACCCGGCGCGGCCGCCGGCCTGACCGGCGTGGTCCGCCGACGGGCCCGGCGAAATATTTCGACGTCGATCGCGAATCTTGCGAGAGGTATTGACGCCGCTCACCGGCCCCCTATCATCCAGTTTGCTCGACACCTCGCACCTTGTTCGATATCTCGCGCATACCGGAGTCTCTCCACTCACAGAGCGGGGCGGCTCCGGGGCGCATCCACCGGCACGGCCGAGTCGCAGGGAGCAGCTATGCGTATGTCATGGACTCATCATTTCCGTTGGCGCCCGCGGCCGCCGACGTCCGTGACCAGGGCCTCGCCTCCACCGCCACGGTCCGGCCCGACCTCTTCGCGACCGCTGCGAAGCGCCGCACACCGACAAGTCCGGACCGCCTCCGACGCGGCTCACCGGAACCACTTACGCGAGAGTCAAGAGGTGCTCATGCGCAGGGCAAGTGCCAGCCGCAAACGTCTGTCCGTGATGCTCGCCGCCGTGGTCGCGGCCCTGGTCTCCTTGGCGGCGACACTCGTCGCCAACCCGGCTCAGGCGGCCACCCGCGCGTGTTCCCTCCCGTCCTCGTACCGGTGGACGTCCACGGGTGCGTTGGCGCAGCCGGCGAACGGGTGGGTGTCGCTGAAGGACTTCACCAACGTGGTGTACAACGGCAAGCACCTGGTCTACGGGTCGAACGTGTCGGGATCGTCGTACGGCTCGATGATGTTCAAGCCGTTCACGAACTGGTCGGACATGGCCTCGGCCGGCCAGAGCGGGATGAACCAGGCCGCGGTGGCGCCCACGCTGTTCTACTTCGCGCCCAAGAACATCTGGGTGCTGGCCTACCAGTGGGGTGCGTGGCCGTTCATCTACCGCACGTCCAGCGACCCCACCAACCCCAACGGCTGGTCCGCGCCGCACCCGCTGTTCACCGGCAGCATCCCCGGCGCCGCCCCGATCGACCAGACCCTGATCGGCGACGGCCAGAACATGTACCTGTTCTTCGCCGGTGACAACGGCAAGATCTACCGGGCGAGCATGCCGATCGGGAACTTCCCGGGCAGCTTCGGCT
>NZ_JBSFIK010000054.1:0-57054 GCF_053597535.1 Streptomyces sp. NPDC001348
GTTCGTCGATGCCATCAACGTCAAGATCAGGGACGGGCAGGTCGCGAACCGTCCGGTCCATGTGGTGATGGCGGTGACCGTGGACGGCACCCGCGGCATCCTCGGCATCTGGGCCGGCGACGGCGGCGAGGGCGCGAAGTACTGGCTGCATGTGTTCACGGAGTTGAAGAACCGCGGCCTGGACGACGTGCTGATGCTGGTCTGCGACGGGCTCAAGGGCCTTCCCGATGCCGTGGAGGCCGTCTGGCCTCGCACGATTGTCCAGACGTGTGTGGTTCACCTGCTGCGGAACTCGTTCCGATACGCCGCCCGTCAGGACTGGGACAAGGTGGCCAAGGCCCTCAAGCCCGTCTACACCGCGCCCAGCGAGGACGCGGCGACGGAGCGCTTCCTGGAGTTCCAGGAGGCGTGGGGCCGGAAGTATCCGGCGATCGTGAAGCTGTGGTCGGACGCCTGGGCCGAGTTCGTGCCCTTCCTCTCCTTCGACGTCGAGATCCGCAAGGTCATCTGCAGCACGACCGCGATCGAGACCGTCAACGCGCGCATCCGCAGGTCCGTCCACGCCCGCGGGCACTTCCCCAACGAGGCCGCCGCCCTCAAGTGCATCTACATGGCGCTGATGAGCCTGGACCCGACCGGGAAGGGCCGCAAGCGGTGGACCATGCGCTGGAAAGCACCCCTCAACGCATTCCAGATCGCCTTCAAGGGCCGCCTGACCCCGAGCAACAACTGACCACTCAACAACCAAGATCAGCCGTTAAATTGACACACCCCCAGCCCGCATCTGCCGCCCGGCCATGTGGGGCAAGAAGGCCGACGCGGGCTTGGACGACCCGTCGTTCGGCCGGCCCGGCCGACCCATGTCGGCCGTCGCAGGCCGAGTGCCCGTCAAGGACTGCTCGGCGGTATTCGCCGCCCCCGAGCCACCGGGATACGACCGGTGGCTCGGGGGCACGAGCCAGGACAGGCGATCTCCCGGTCGGACGGCGGCGGCGAGGGCCTCGAACTCCTCGTCACTCAGCCGGACCGACGCGGCAGCGGTGTTCTCCTCCAGGTGAGCCGTACTCGACGTGCCCGGAATCGGCAGCATCACAGGAGAGCGCCGCAGCAGCCAGGCCAGAGCGAGCTGTGACGGTGTCGCACCGTGCTGCCGGGACGCGGCGTCCAGCTGGCCGCCCGCGCGGGCCAGTTCGCCGGTGGCGATCGGGAACCAGGGGATGAAGGCGATGTTCTCCGCCTCGGCGTACTCCAGGACGTCCTCGGCCGAGCGGTTGGCAAGGTTGTAGAGGTTCTGCACCGAGGCGATCTCCGCGTAGGTGCGGGCCTCCTTGAGCTGTTCGACGGTCACCTCGGACAGGCCGATGTGGCGGATCTTGCCCTCCTGCTGGAGGCGGGCGAGTTCGCCGATCTGCTCGGCCAGGGGGACCTTGGGATCGACGCGGTGCAGCTGGTACAGGTCGATACGTTCGACACCGAGGTGGCGCAGGCTCAGCTCGGTCTGCTGGCGCAGGTACTCGGGGCGGCCGACCGGGGTCCAGTTGCTCGGTCCCGGCCCCTGGCGGGTCTGGCCGCCCTTCGTCGCGATGACGAGATCGTCGGCATACGGATGCAACGCCCTCCGGATCAACTGCTCGTTGACGAAAGGCCCGTAGGCGTCGGCGGTGTCGATGAAGTTGACGCCCAGCTCGACCGCGCGGCGCAGCACCCGGAGGGCCTCGTCCGGATCGCGCGGGTCACCCCAGACACCGGGGCCGGTCAGCTGCATGGCGCCGTATCCCAGACGGTTGATCGTCAGGTCACCCCCCAGGTCGAAGGTGCCGGACGCGTCGGCGGGACGTGCGGTGGACTGCGTACCCATGGAAAATCCTTGCTGGTCGAAGGACCGGATGGTGTGGATCGGCGGTTGCGGAAGGTGTCCTGCGGGCCGCGTGCGGGAAGTGCGGGCGTCACGGTGCCGGCGTCATGATGGCCGCTGTGTTCGGCGGCGGTGCCGCGCACCGATCCCCGGTACGGCTGCCCTCGCTCGGCTCCGGACGGGCCGTCGCCTGGGCGGCGGGAGCCGCTTCAACGACACGTGTTGTACGGCGCAGGCCGCGGCCCGGGGCCTGGGGAGCGGCCGAGGTTCCCGTGAAGAACGAGTGCAGCCTCGCGCGAGCGGGCGCGGCGAATCCGGTCTTTGCCATACGGATACCCAGCGCTCCGGTGCGACGGCTGTGGACATCCTGGCGCGTCGTCGGGCAGGTGACCGCGTTGATCACGTCGCGGCACCGTTGGGAGGGGTGCTCCAGGAAGCGAGGTTTCCCCTCGCTCTCACGGGGAGGTGACGATGTCCGGCCGGCTTCGTTCCGCGGCTTGGGAACGTGACATCCGTCCGCACGTTCTTTCCCGCCTTCTTGGTTCCGCACGCAGGGTTCTGATGGAGTCGGACAACCGGAATCGCTTTCTGTTCATGCTCCAACCCTGCCACTGCCGCGAGAGCCCACGGAGGGAAGAATTCCACCGCGTGAAGCAGGCAACCAGGGAGGAAAGTCTCCCCCCTCTCAAGTTCGGCGGCCTGTGCCATCATCGGCAGGTGGACTGTGGCCGCGCGTCCGGCCTGAGACGGATCGTCGAGTTCGCCGGTCGGGTAGAGCGCGCCAGCACAGGGCGGCGCCGACGCCGCGACGCAGAACCAATGTCCGCGTTCGTCACCGACTTTCCCCGGATACCGTCGAGGAAGAGGAACTTCGTGCGGCTCCTCTTCGCCGATCCGCAGATGAGAACGCTGTACCAGGCGTGGGAGTCGGTCGCCCACGCCTGTGTCACGCAGTTGCGGGCGGAGGGCGCCAAGTGCCCCGGGGACGCGCGCCTGGCCGAGCTCTTGGGCGAACTGTCCGTCCTCGAACGGCAGTTCCGTCAGTGGTGGGGCGCTGCGCGTCTCACCCCTGTGCCCGTGGGGACCAAGGCCCTGCGGCACCCGCTCGTCGGGGAACTCACTCTCACCTGGGACAGCTTCACGTGCACCACCGACCCCGAGCAGCGGCCGGTGATCTGGACGCCTGAAGCTGGTACACCGTCGCAGGACGGCCTACGGCTGCTTTCCTCGTGGATCGTGTCACCGTCCGAGCGGCTGTCCGATGCCGCATGACGATCCGTCCGGGCCGATTGCGCGCATGTCAACCGGGCAATGGAACGATAAAGCAACATGTAAAGTACACGCAAAGGCCGATGAGTCGGATAACCGGTCCGATATGCCCGGACTTGGCCAGGGAGAGCGCTATCCAGGGAGAAAACTCTCCCTCCCAGTGGCGGGGTTGACAGTGCCAGAGTGGCAGCTGTGACGGACCGCGGACTGCTCGGCGGATCCGCATTCCCCTGTCTGGTGACACTCACGTCAGAAGATACGCACGTCTCTGCCTGTGTGCAGGTCAGGTGCCCCATTCACCGATGCGAAAGCGTACGTACGTATGTCCCCCACTGAGCTTGACGAGTCAGCAGTACCGCCCCCTGGAGACTCCCCCACCACGCCGACACGACGCACGTTCATCGCGACGACCACCGCGGTCGGCGGTGCCGTCGTCGCCGGTGGCCTCATCGCCGGGTCCCCCCTCCTCGACACGGACGAGGCGGCCGCCGCGGATGCCGCTCCCTCAAGCCGTGTGTCCCTGACCGTCAACGGCACCCGGCGGACCGTGACCGTCGACAACCGCACCTCGCTGCTGGACCTGCTGCGCGAGCACTTCGGTCTGACCGGCTCCAAGAAGGGCTGCAACGCCGGTGCCTGCGGCGCCTGCACGGTCCTGGTGGACGGGCACCGGGTGAACTCCTGCCTGACGCTGGCCGTGCGCCTCGAAGGGGCCGAGGTCACCACCATCGAGGGCCTGTCCGACGGTGACCGACTGCACCCGCTGCAGCAGGCGTTCATCGACGAGGACGCCTTCCAGTGCGGCTACTGCACCCCCGGCCAGATCATGTCCGGCGTCGGCTGCATCAAGGAGGGCCACACCGGCTCGCCGGAGGAGATCCGCGAGTGGATGAGCGGCAACATCTGCCGCTGCGGCTGCTACGTGAAGATCGTGCGCGCGGTCCAGCAGACCGCGGGCCGGAAGTGAGGCACTGATGCACCCCTTTGCCTTCACCAAGGTGTCGGACACGCGCGAGGCACTCGACGCGGGTCGCCGCGGCGGCCGTTACATCGCCGGCGGCACGACCCTGGTCGACCTGATGCGGGAGACCGTCGAGCGTCCCGAGACCCTGGTCGACATCACCGGCCTGCCTCTGCGCGAGGTCACCGTCACCGAACGCGGCGGGCTGCGGATCGGCGCCCTGGTGCGCATGGCCGAGGCAGCCGCCCACCCCAAGGTGCGCGCGCTGTTCCCGGTCGTCTCCGAAGCACTGGAGCTGAGCGCATCCGCCCAGTTGCGGAACATGGCCACCATCGGCGGCAACATCATGCAGCGTACCCGCTGCACGTACTTCCGTGACGTGACCGCCGACTGCAACAAGCGCGAGCCCGGATCCGGCTGCGCCGCCCTGCACGGCTTCAACCGGATGCATGCCATCCTCGGTACCTCCGACCACTGCGTGGCCACCCACCCCTCCGACGCCGCCGTGGCTTTCGCGGCCCTGGAGGCCCGGGTGAGTCTGCTGGGCCCGGAGGGCGAGCGTCACATCCCCTTCGCCGACTTCCTGTTGCGGCCGGGCAGCAGCCCGCAGCGCGAACAGGCCGTCCGAAAGGGTGAGTTGATCACCGCTGTCGAGATCCCGGCACACCCGCGGCCCCTGAGGTCCGGCTACCTGAAGGTGCGAGACCGGCAGTCCTACGAGTTCGCCCTGACCTCGGCCGCGGTCGCGCTGCACATCCGCGGCGGGGTGATCCGCGAGGCGAAGGTCGCCGCGGGCGGAGTGGGCACCGTGCCGTGGAAACTCCCCGCCGTCGAACGACACCTCGTCGGTGAACGTCCCTCGGAGTCGCTGTGGGCGGCCGCCGCTGAACGAGCCGCCGACGGCGCACGCGCGCTGGAGCACAACCGCTTCAAGGTGGAGCTGCTGAAACGGACCGTCGAGCGTCAGTTGCGCACCGTAGGAGGAACCAAGTGAGCCCCCAGCCGCAGGCGGCCGTCGGTGCGCCGCTGTCCCGGGTGGACGGCCGGCTCAAGGTCACCGGCCAGGCGGAGTACGCCGCCGAACTCCCCCACGCTCGAACAACCTCGCGCGGGGGGACCCCCACCCTCAAGGGGGTCGTGCACGCCGTCATCGTCGACGCGAGCATCGGACGCGGCCGCATCACCTCCATCGACACGCGCGCCGCCGAGCGGGCCGCGGGGGTCCTGCGGGTGATCCACCACGGCAACGCGCCGAAGCTCCCCTACCGCGACAACGCGGGCTCCAACAACCCGCAGGGGCGTAGGCTTCGGGTCTTCCAGGACGACAAGGTGCTCTTCCACGGTCAGCCGGTCGCCGTCGTGGTGGGCACCACCCTGGAGGCCGCACAGCACGGCGCGAGCCTGGTCGAGGTCGACTACGACGCCGAGCAGCCCTCGACCGACCTCACCGAGGCTGAACCGGGCGAGCCGACTCGTTACGCACGCGGGAACGCGGAAGCCGGTCTGCGCTCGTCGGCCGTACGGCTGGATGAGACGTACGAGCTGGCGCGCAACCACCACAATCCGATGGAGCCGCACGCCACCGTCGCGCACTGGGACGGCAACCAGCTCACCGTGTGGGACAAGACGCAGTGGGTGATGGGCACCCACGACGAGATCGCCGCGGTCTTCGACCTGCCGGCGGACGCGGTGCGGGTCGTCAACCCGTTCGTCGGCGGCGGCTTCGGCAGCGGTCTGCGGTGCTGGCCGCACACGATCGTTGCCGCGCTGGCCGCTCGGGTGACCGGTCGGCCGGTCAAGCTGGTGCTCAGCCGCAAGCAGATGTACTTCGGCACGGGCTTCCGGCCTGCCTACCGGTACCGGTTGCGCCTCGGCAGCGACCGGCGGGGCCGGCTGAAGGCCGCGATCCACGACATCGACGCCGAGACGTCCTCGTACGAGACGTTCACCGAGGCGGTCATGGGCGCCGGGCAGATGCTCTACAGCATGCCCCACGTCCGTCAGGCGTACCGGCAGGTGCCGCTGCACGTGAACACCCCGATCTGGATGCGGGGGCCCGGCTTCGCGTCGGCGTCGTTCGTGATCGAGTCCGCGATGGACGAGCTCGCCCACGAACTCGGAGTCGATCCGATCGAGCTGCGCCTGCGCAACGAACCGAACGAGGACGAGTCGACGAACGAGCCGTTCTCCACGCGCCGGCTGACCGAGTGCTACAGGGTCGGTGCCCGCGACTTCGGCTGGGACCGCCGCAGTCCGAAGCCGCGCTCGACGCGGGACGGGAACTGGCTGATCGGCCTGGGCATGGCCGCGGGCGTATACGACTCGGGGCGGTATCCAGGGGAGGCCAGGGCCCGTCTGGATGCCGACGGTACCGCGGTGGTCGAGGCGGCCACCAGCGACATGGGACCGGGCACCTACACCTCGCAGACCCAGGTGGCCGCGGACGCGCTGGGGCTGACCATGCGCACGGTGACCTTCCGGCTAGGTGATTCCCGGTATCCGAGGACGTCGCCGCACGGCGGCTCGTCGACCATGGCCAGTGTCGGCTCGGCCGTCGTCGACGCCTGCAACAAGGTGCGGCAGCAGGCGATCAAGCTGGCCGTCGAGGACCGCGAGTCACCGCTGTACGGCGTGGACGCGAACGACGTGGTCGTACGCGGCGGAAGACTGCACGTGCAGGGCAATCCGGCGCGCGGGGAGACATACCAGCGCCTGCTGGCCCGCAACAACCGCTCCCACCTGGAAGGGGACGGCGCCTACAACGGGCCCGGCAGCGACCGGTCCGCCTACTTCGCCTACAACGCCACCTTCGCCGAGGTCGCGGTGGACGCCGACCTTGGCCTGGTGCGGGTGCGGCGGATGCTCGGCGTGTACGACGCGGGACGGATCATCAGCCCCAAACTGGCCGAGAGCCAGGCGTTCGGCGGCATCGTGGGCGGTATCGGCACGGCGCTGCTGGAGCACACGGTCACCGACCACCGCGACGGGCGGATCGTGAACGCCGGCCTCGCCGACTATCTCGTGCCCGTGAACGCCGACATCCGCGAGCTCAAGGCCGTCTTCCTCGACGGCGAGGACAACGCCGGCAACCTGCTGGGCGTCAAGGGACTCGGCGAGGTCGTCCAGGTGGGTGTGGCGCCCGCCATCGCCAACGCCGTGTTCAACGCCACCGGCCGCCGGATCCGCCAACTGCCCATCACCGCCGAGGCACTGCTCTGAGCCGGGTGCCCCTGGCGCTGCGACGAACGGCCCGGCCCCCGGGGCACTCCTTCCACGTCCGGCAGTCGATCCCCGTACGGCTGCCGGACCCCGGGCCGCCGCCGCGCGACAGCGCTCCCCTACGGCGCGGTGGCGGCCCGCTCGCCCCCCTCCACTCGAAGGACCCGTTCATGCTGAACATCGCGGACACACTGCACCGCTGGTGCCGCGAAGACCGCCCCTTCGCCCTCGCCACCGTCGTCGACGTGCGCGGCAGCGCACCCCTGCCGGTGGGTACATCGGTGGCGGTCGACGAGGACGGCAACGCGGTCGGCAGCATCTCCGGCGGCTGCGTCGAAGGCGCCGTCTACGAACTGTGCCGGCAGGCGCTGCGCGACCGGGGCGCTCCACAACGGGCCTGGTTCGGATACTCCGACGACGACGCCTTCGCCGTCGGTCTCACCTGCGGCGGCGAACTCGACGTCCTCGTCCAGCGCGTCGATCCCGCCACTCAGCCGCACCTCACCACGGCCCTCGCCGACATCGCGAACGGCCGGCCCACCGCCGTGGCGCAGGTGGTGGACGGTTCCGACCTCCTGGTCGGCGCCACTGTGAGCGTCCTCGACGACGGCGGCATGGCCCACGGCACTCTGGACGGCGGCACGGCGGATCTGGTGGCGGCAGAAGCCAGAGCCCTGCTGCAGGCGGGACGCACCGCCCGCGTCACGATCGGCGGGAACGGGGACGGCTGCCCCGAACCACTCACCGCACTCGTCCACGTCCACACGTCCCGCCCTCGCATGCTGATCTTCGGCGCGGTGGACTTCGCGGCCGCCCTCAGCCGGGGCGGGGCCTTCCTGGGGTACCGGGTCAGCGTGTGCGATGCTCGGCCCGTCTTCGCCGCCCCGGCGCGGTTCCCGTACGCCGAGGAGGTCGTCGTCGACTGGCCCCATCGCTACCTGGAGCGGACCGAGGTGGACGCCCGCACGGTCGTCTGCGTCCTCACCCACGACGCCAAGTTCGACATCCCGCTGTTGCGTCACGCTCTGACTCTGCCCGTGGGCTACGTAGGTGCGATGGGATCCCGGCGCACCCACGAGCAACGGATGCGCCTGCTGAGTCAGGCGGGTGTGCCGGAGGATCAGCTTGCCCGGCTGCACTCCCCGATCGGCCTGGACCTCGGTGCTCGCACCCCCGAGGAGACGGCAGTCTCCATCACCGCGGAGATCGTCGCCGCCGGCAACCATGCCAGCGGCCGACCCTTGTCCCAGCTGACCGGACCGATCCACCGGGACCGCACACTTGTACCCGTTGTCTGACAGGACGCGGCCGCTGGACGGCGCGCAACCCACGGACGGGGGGGAGCGGCAGCGCCCGGCCTCCGCCATCCGTAACGGACAGCAGGACGGAGACCACCGGGGACGGTCAGGTGGAGCTGTGGCTGGTCGAGTGGCTTGGGCCGGCCGCCCAGGAGGCCAGCATGCGCAGGCTGTCGTGGGTGGGGGTGCCTGCTTCGGCGGTCCAGACGATGATCTGCAGGTCGGGGTCGGCGGCCCAGGTGACGGCGTTCCAGTCCAGGTGCAGGTCTCCGACGACGGGGTGGCGCAGGTGCTTGCTGCCGGTGTCGCGGACGGCGACGTGGTGAGCGCCCCACCACTGGCGGAACTGCTCGTCCCGGGCAGAGAGTTCACCCACGATGGCGGCCAGCTGCGCGTCGCCGGGGTTGTTCGTGTTGTGCATCCGCAGCTGCGCGATGGCCAGCCGGGTGACGCCCTCCCAGTCCGCGTACAGCTCACGCATCGCGGGGTCGGTGATGAGCAGCCTGATGTAGTAGCGCTGCTTCTCGGGGATCTTTGCGAAGTCGGTGATCAGGGCGGCGCCCATGGCGTTCCAGGCGACGATCTCGGTGCGCGGTCCGATCACGAACGCGGGGGTGTGCGCCATGTCGTCCAGCATCCGCTGCAACTGCGGCTGCGCCTTGGGACAAGGCTTCCTGCGGGGCGGGCGGAACTCCTCCCTGGCCGCGAGCTCGTACAGGTAGGCCCGCTGGTCGTCGTCCAGGTGCAGGACACGCGCCAGGGACTCCAGCACGGACGGCGAGGGCTGGATACGGCCCTGCTCGAGGCGGGCGTAGTAGTCGGTGCTGATGGCCGCCAGCACGGCGACCTCCTCACGGCGCAAGCCCGCGACACGCCGCGAGCCGCCCTCGGGCAGGCCCACGGCGGCCGGGTCGAGCTCGGCGCGGCGCGCCTTCAGGAATTCCCCCAGATCGTGACGGTGAGGATCGCGGTTCATGCCATCACCCTGACATCGGAGAGCGGTGTTGTCAGGGGGAGAGATTTGTCCCTGGAAGCCTCACCGTCAAGATGAATTGCGACCTGCGGCCGTCACCACGGGTTCAGCGGACGCGGATCCACTTTCCATGGAGCTGGACGAACTCGCCACCGATGACGGAGCTGGCCATGCAGGTGCCCTCGGTGTAGTCCTCGATGTGGGTGACGTGGTCACCGGCGTCCGGTTCGGTCCAGCGCACGACGTACAGGCCGTCGCGGAGCTGGGTGGTGGTGTACTCCATCGTCTGCCTGCGGCCCTTGATGGCACCGCCCGTCACCTCGAAGCTGACCTGGGTCGGCGAGTCGAAGGTGATCTCCACAGTGAAGTGGCCGAGCGGCGTGTCCGGGCCGAGGTCTGCCAGCCAGGTCTGCCCCACGCTGGGAAGGGTCGCGTTGCTGTCCATCAGTACTACCTCTTTCTGTGAGCGGCGGTGCGGGGTGTCAGCCGAGGGCCTTGATGACTTCCTGGGCGAGCAGGACGGCGCAGAGCGGTCTTCATCTGCTCGGCACCCTCGGGTCCGCCGTTGAAGTCCGGCGTCAGGCTGAGCGCGTCGGCGGTGGGCGGTATGCCGCCCGGGGTGGCCGCGGCGATCTCGTAACCGGCCTCCTTGAAGACGCCGTACGGACCGATCGCCTCCTCGGCCCGGAAACCGGACGGCTGCTCGAACCTGTCGGCCAGGGTCCGGTGGTCGGCGGCGGTGATGAGGAAGAGGCTCCTCGCCATGGGGTGCTCCCCGGGGTGAGTGCGGGCGGTCAGTTGCCCGCGGCCTGCTGGACGATGTGGCTGTCGGCGGCCTGGATCATGTGGGTGAGCTTGCCGCCGCTCACCGTCCACAGGTGGATGAACCGCGCGTCCGACTCCTGACCGGCCTTGGACACGGCGTGGTAGTGACCGCGCACGAACACGTGCTCACCGGCGTCGTAGAACTCCTCGGCCACCGCGCCGAATGACGTGAAGCGGGGCGCGAGCCGGCCGAAGAAGTCCGCCCCGGCACTCGCCCAGGTCTTGTAGACGCCGCCGTAGGGGAAGCCGGGGGTGATGTCCCAGACGATGTCGGGGTCGATGACCTCGGCGACCACGTCCGGAGCCATGCCGGAGTCGTAGAGCCGACGGACGAGAGCGAGGTTCGGGGAGTCGGACATGATGCTGCTCCCTTTCGGGACGGGCTGCGGATGTGGTTCTGGGTTCAGGCGGCGAGGGCGGCGCGGCCGGCGCGGAAGAACGCGGTCTGCTGCGCGACGCGGGCGCCGAGACCCTCGGCGGTCGCGATGTCCGACTTGTGGACCGCTTCCGGACCAGCATTGACCGGGGTCTGGGCGCCCGCACCGACGAAGTAGCCCAGACGGTTGATGTCGTCCTCGCTGCCTTCGATGGAGGCCCAGCCCGGCTGCACGCCGAGGCTGACCCAGTGCATGCCGTGCTGGGCGGCCATGGTGAAGAAGTAGCCCAGGGTCGAGGACTTGTCGCCGTTCTTGGCACCGGAGTTGGTGAAGCCGGCGGCAATCTTGTCGGCCCAGGTCTGGGTGTACCAGCGCTTGCTGCTGGCCTCGGCGAAGGTGTGGAAGGCGGCGGACGCGGTGCCCATGTAGGTGGGGGCACCGAAGATGATCGCGTCGGCGGCGTCCAGCTGCGCCCACTGATCGTCGGTGATCGTGTCCACGGGAATGGAGATCACCTCGGCACCGGCCTGCGCGGCACCGCGCGCCACGGCCTCGGCTATCACGGCGGTGTGGCCGTAGCCGGAATGGAAGGCGACGGCGACCGTGGGACGGGAGAGGGAGGACATGGAGATATTACTCCTCGAAAAGCATTGCGTGAATCGTGCTCCGGAAGCATGGCACGGAATTCGAATGCGAAGGTAGGAAGGATTAGTCCCTGGCTGTACTGTCCCTGCTTTGATGCCGGGCCACCTGTTGGTTTTACGAATTCATGGCGCAGGTTGCCGTCCAGGAGGAGAGGAAGCGCAGCCCCGCATAGGTGCGCGAGCCGGGTTCGGCGCTCCAGACGATCAGTTGCTGGTCGGGGTCGGCCACGCAGGTGAGGGCGTCCCAGGCGAGGGTGAGTTCACCGGCGACCGGGTGGTGGAACACCTTGGTGCCTCCGGTGCGGGGCACCACATGACGGCCTCCCCACCACTGGCGGAACTGGTCGTCCTCCTGCACCGACAGTTCACCGACGAGAGCGGTCAGTCTCCGGTCGTCGGGGCATGCCGCGGCCTGCTGCCGCAACACGGCCACCGCGTTGCGGGCGGAGTCCGCCCAGTCGGCGTACAGGGACCTCATGGCCGGGTCGGTGAAGAGCTGCCGGACGTAATTGCGCTGCCGCACGGGGACCTCGGCGAAATCGGTGCCGAACAAGGCGGTGGCCATCGGGTTCCACGCCAGGATGTCCAGGTACCGGCCCAGGATCACCCCGGGAGCCACGCTGAGCTCGTTCAGTACGGTAAGCAGTCGCGGATGCGCCTTCTGCGGGGCCCGCCGCCGCGCCCGACCGGCCTCGGTCTCCTTTCCGGCCAGCTCGAACAGATGGTCCCGTTGGTCGTCGCTCAGGTGCAGGGCCCGGACGAGCTCGGACAGCACGGACGCGGAGGGGGTTGTGCGCCCCTGCTCCAAGCGTGTGTAGTAGCCGGTGCTGATCGCCGCCAGCACGGCGACCTCGTCCCGGCGCAGGCCGGCCACGCGGCGCGGGCGCTCACTCTCGGGGAGGCCGGCCGTACGGGGGCTGAGCTCGGCCCGACGGGCCTTCAGGAATTGGCCCAGCTCCTTACGGTTCGTACTGCTGTTCATACTGGCCAGTGTGCGCTGTTCGCCACGCGGCTGGGTAGGACAGTTTTATCCCTGGATACGCCTCTCAGGGCGTGGAATTCTCCTCCGTGCGGGCCCTGCGGCCGGGGACAGAGTCAGAGACCGGCAATTGTTTTTCACGGGTCGTCGACGCTTCTACATATCCCATTGGCCATTGTCGAGGAATCCGGTACGTCCGGGTGACACCGTTGCCCAGCAATCAGCACCACAGCAACGCACGAAGAGAATCGCGATGGAACTCCTGAAGCGGCCTCCGACCGGCAAGGGCCACCCACCGGCGCGAAGACCCCACCCGAGCCCGAGCCACCCCCACCCGAGAAACGCATCAGGAGAAAAGACATGCGCGCAACCGTGATCCACGCCCCCGGTGACATCCGCGTGGAGGACGTCCCCGAGCCCCAGATCGTCAGTCCCACGGATACGATCATCCGTACGGTCGCCACCTGTGTGTGCGGCTCGGACCTGTGGCCGTACCGCGGCCTGGAGCCGTTCGGCGACCCGCACCCGATGGGGCACGAGTACGTCGGCATCGTCGAGGAGACCGGCAGCGAGGTCACCCACGTCAAGCCCGGTCAGTTCGTGGTCGGTTCCTTCGCCACCTCTGACAACACCTGCGCCAACTGCCAGAAGGGCTGGCAGTCCTCCTGCCTCAACCGCGAGTTCATGAGCACCTGCCAGGCCGAGTACGTGCGCATCCCCAACGCTCACGGCACCTTGGTGGCCACCGACGCCGTCCCGGGCGAGGAGTTCGTGCCCAGCCTGCTGGCCGTCTCCGATGTCATGGGCACCGGCTGGTACGCCGCCCTGGCCGCCGAGGTGAAGCCGGGCTCGACCGCCGTGGTGGTCGGTGACGGCGCGGTCGGTCTGTGCGGTGTCATCGCCGCGAAGGAACTCGGCGCGGAGCGGATCATCGCCATGTCCCGGCACGAGCCCCGGCAGAAACTCGCCCTGGAGTTCGGAGCCACGGAGATCGTGACCGAGCGCGGCGAGGACGGCGTCGCCCGGATCAAGGACCTGACGAGCGGCATCGGCGCCGACTCCGTCCTGGAGTGCGTCGGCACCGCCCAGTCCATGCGGCAGGCACTGCACTCCGCACGCCCCGGCGGCAACGTCGGCTTCGTCGGCGTCCCGCACGAAGTGGCCGTGGACGGCCAGGAGCTGTTCTTCTCCCACGTCGGCCTGCGCGGTGGCCCGGCCCCCGTCCGCCGCTACCTGCCCGACCTCATCGACCGCGTCCTGTCCGGCCGCATCAACCCCGGCAAGGTCTTCGATCTCACCCTCCCCCTGGAACAGGTCGCCGAGGGCTACAAGGCGATGGACGAACGCCGCGCCATCAAGACCCTCCTCACGCCCTGATCCTGTCCACCCGGTCACCTCGTGGGCGTGGGCTGCGCCGGCCGCGCTCACGCCCACAAGGGCACACCCCACCGCACGGCCGTGAAGGAGGCAGGCCCATGACGGCCTGGACGAATGACGAACTGACCCGGATCGAGCACGCCGAGGAACTTCAGATGGCCCCCTCGCGCGGCGACGGAACACAGCGCACACCCGTGCCGATCTGGGTCGTCCGCGACGGCGGCGACCTCTACGTCCGCTCCTTCCGCGGCAGCGCCGGCGCCTGGTACCGCGCGGCCCTGGCCAGCCACCAGGGCCGTATCCGCTCCGGCGGCGTCGACAGGGACGTCACCCTCGTCGAGGTCACCGACTCCGGCGTCAACGACCGCATCGACGCCGCCTACAGCACCAAGTACGGCCGATACAGTGGGTGCTGGACGCCGTCACCGCCGGACCCGCGTTCGTCCGCAACGGCCGCATGGACATCCTCGCCGCCAACCAGCTCGCCCGGGCCTTCTACGCCGACGTCTACGCCACGCCCGGCAACCAGGCCAACCTGGCCCGCTTCAACTTCCTCGACCCCGCCTCCCGCCGCTTCTACCCCGACTGGGACCAGGCCGCCGACATGGCCGTCGCCATCCTGCGCACCGAAGCCGGCCGCAACCCCCACGACAAGGACCTCCACGACCTCGTCGGCGAGCTGTCCACCCGCAGCGACGACTTCCGCACCCGCTGGGGCGCCCACAACGTCCGCCACCACGGCACCGGCACCAAACGCTTCCATCACCCCGCCGTCGGCGACCTCACCCTCGCCTACGAAGGCCTGGAGATGACCGCCGAACCCGGCCTCAGCCTCACCATCTACACCGCCGAACCCGGCTCACCCTCAGAAGAGGGACTGCGTCTGCTCGCCTCCTGGGCCGCCACTCAGGAAGCCGGCTCTCCCACGGAGCAAGGAGCCGGCTGACGTCGCCGGAATCGGCTTCGTGCCACGCGCCACGACGACCGCGGACGTGTAGCGAGGGCCGGGGGCGTGGCGGGTCAGGGCCGATGTCGCCGGGTGAGGCCGGGGGGCCGGACCAGAGGGATCCGGCGTAGTCACCGGGCCGCGCGGACTCGTCGGGTCGCCGGAGCGCGGGACCAGGAGCACCGATGCCCGGCCACCTGCGCTTTCACCGGAGCCGGCCACAGCGGCAGCCCCCGACTCGATCCGCTCCTGTCGGCCGGACGGCAGCACCCGCTCGGCGATCAGCCCTTCCTCCCGCTCCGCTACGACCACCTCGTCGTGGGCAGCCGACCGGCCCGCAGGCCGGGGCTCCCCGCACGTGGACCGCTCGCGCAGGGGCGGGCCCACGGTCAGGCAAGGGCGGAGGAGGGGGACAGCCTCTGGTCGGCAGCCCATGAGGCGAGAATGCGCAGCCGTTCGTGGGTGGCGGAGCCGGGTGCGGCAGTCCAGACGGTGAGGTGCTGGTCGAGGTCCGTGTTGGCGGTGTAGGTGTCCCAGTCGAGGACGAGCTCGCCCACGACCGGATGGTTGAGGGTCTTCGTGCCGACGGTGCGGGCGGAGACCCGGTGGTCTCCCCACCACCGGGCGAACTGCTGGTCGCGCGTGGAGAGTTCGCCGACCAGCGCGATCAGCCGTGAGTCCTCGGGGTAGTTGGCGGCCTCCATCCGCAACTGCGCCACGGCGGTGCGCGCGGAGCCTTCCCAGTCGGCGTACAGGGTGCGCATGGCCGGGGCGGTGAAGATGAGCCGCGGGTAGTTGCGGTGCTTCTCCGGGATGGCGGCGAAGTCGGTGACGAGCGCGGAGGCCAGGGCGTTCCAGGCGAGGACGTCCCCGCGCCGGCCCTGCACGATGGCCGGCGTGGCGGTGAGGTCGTCGAGGACACGCTGCAGCTGCGGCTGGACCGTCTGGCGGCCGCGGCGCCGGGTGCGGGTGGTGGGTTTGCCGGCGAGCCGAAACAGGTAGCCTCGTTCGTCGTCGTCCAGGTGCAGCACTCGTGCGAGGGTGTCGAGCACGGGAGCCGACGCCTGCATGCGGCCCTGCTCGAGCCGGGTGTAGTAGTCGGTGCTGATCGAGGCGAGCTGGGCGACCTCCTCGCGGCGCAGCCCGGCGACCCGGCGGGGGCCGCCCGTCTCCGGCAGCCCGACCGTGCGGGGGCTCAGCTCGGATCGGCGCTTCTTGAGGAATTCGCCCAGCTCGTTGAGAGGCACGTTGCTGGTCATGGCGCCCAGGATGACACCGATCGAGCCCTGGAAGGGGGGAGAGTTTCCTCCCAGGATGTGGCTCTCCCCGGATAGATCCCTCCGCTTTTCGCGCCCGCCCACACGTGTGACGCTCGATGCCGGGCCGCCCGGGCGGAGCACATCGCGTGTTCGTGTCCGAGGCAGAGCCCGCAACCGACCTCGCACCGAAGGAAGCACCCTCATGCGCGGAGCAGTCATCCACGTGCCCGACCTCTTCCAGCGGGTCTTCGACGGCCGTATGGACCAGGGCAAGGTCTTCGACCTGACGCTGCCCCTGGACCAGGTCGCCGAGGACTACAGGGCCATGGACGAGCGCCGCGCCATCAAGACCCTCCTGGGGCCCTGACCCGCACCGTCCTCCGTCCTGCCTGGCAGGGGTGCCCGCCAGACCAGCCCCGGCCTTCCATCCGTAGTGAAGGAGCACTCACCGTGACCACCTACGCCCTCGTCGGTGCCGGCCCCGGTCTTGGACTGGCCTGCGCCCGCCGTTTCGGTGCCGCCGGCCACAGCGTCGCCCTGCTGTCCCGCAGCGGCGAGCACCTCGACGACCTGGTCGCCGCCCTGACCGGCCAAGGTGTTCAGGCTCGTGGTTACACCGCCGACGTCCTGGATCCCGCCGGGCTGACCACCGCGCTGACCGTGGCCGCCGACGAACTGGGGCCCGTGGAGGTCCTGCAGTACAGCCCCGTGCCGCGGGCCGACTTCATGAAGCCGGTCCTCGACACGACCGCCGGTGACCTGGACGATCCGCTGGCCTTCTCGGTCAAGGGCCCGGTCACCTGTGTGAACGCGGTCCTGCCCGGCATGAGGGCCCTGGGGCGCGGCACGCTGCTGTTCGTCAACGGCGGCAGCGCGGTGCGCCCGCACCCCGAGCGGGCCGGCACCTCGGTCGCGTTCGCTGCCGAGAGCGCGTACGCGGCGATGCTCCACGACGCGCTCGCCGAGGAGAACATCCACGCCGCCCAGCTGATCATCCCCGGGGCCATCCGCCCGGACGCCGGGTACTCCAGCCCCGCCGTCCTGGCCGATCGCCTTTACGCCCTGCACACGGACCGCGACGGGTTCCGGCACTACGCCGAACCCATGCCCGAATGATGTGACGGACGACGCGATGCCCTCCCCGACTCGACACCCTCTGCTCCGTGCCGCCCCGGCCGCCGCTCTGCTGCTGGCCCTGGCCGCGTGCTCCGACGACGCAGCCGACGCACCCTCGCCGACCGGGCAGTCCCGGCCTGCCGGGCAACAGGAGACACCGGCGCCCAGCACCCCGTCCAGCTCCGACAGGAACACCACCATGGACATCCGTGTCACTCTCGACGGCCGGCCCGTCGAGGCGACCTTGAACGACAGCCCCGCCGCCCGCGACCTGGCCACCCTTCTCCCGCTCACCCTTCAGCTGAAGGACTTCCACGGGACGGAGCGGATCGGCTACCCGCCGCGCAGACTCACCACCGACGACGCCCCCGAACCGTCCGCGGCCAAGGTCGGTGACATCGCCTATTACGCGCCGTGGGGCAACCTCGCCCTCTTCTACCGGAACGGCCCCGCCGGCTCCGCCGACCTGCTGATCCTCGGCCACATCGACACCGACGCCGACCAGCTGGCCCGGGCCGAGCGGATCACCATCGAAGCCGGCTCCTGACCAGCCCTCGCGTACGAAAAGGAAGATCTTCCATGTCCTCAGCAGCCGGATCCGCCACCGGCAAGCTGCCCTTCGTCGTCTGGGTGCTCGCCGCCGGCACGTTCCTGATGGGAACCACCGAGTTCGTCCTCGCCGGCCTGCTCCCCGACATCGCGGACGACCTGAACGTCAGTGTCTCGCACGCCGGCCTGCTCATCACCGCCTTCGCCATCGGCATGATCGTCGGGGGGCCGACCATGGCGATGGCCACCCTGCGCCTTCCGCGACGCCTGACCCTGGTCCTCGCCCTGGTGGTCTTCTCCATCGGCCATGTCATCGCCGCGCTCAGCACCTCCTTCACGGTGGCCCTGGCCGCCAGGTTCGTCACCGCCCTGGCCACCGGCGCCTTCTGGGCCGTCGGATTCGTCATCGCCACCTCCGCCGCGGGCCCCGGCGACTCCACCCGCGCGGTCAGCGTCATGATGGGCGGCCTGACCCTCGCCAACGTCATCGGTGTACCGATCGGTTCCCTGACCGGGCAGGTCACCGGCTGGCGCGGACCGTTCTGGGCCCTGGCGATCCTCGCCGGCCTGGCCGCGGCGTTCGTCGGCCGGTTCCTGCCCGCCGCCGAGCAGCGGACCGAGGTGTCGGTGCGGGCCGAGATCCGCGCCCTGCGGCAGGGCAGGCTGTGGCTCGCGCTGTCCGCCGCGGTCCTGATCATGGGCGGCGTGCTGGCCACCTACACCTACATCACGCCGCTGCTGACCGACCGCGCGGGCATCGCAGTGGGCGCCGTCCCGCTGGTCCTGATCGCCTTCGGCGTCGGTGCGCTGGGCGGCAACACCCTCGGCGGCCATCTCGGCGACCGGCATCCCATGACCACGACGATCACCGCCGCCGCGGCCACCGCCCTCACCCTGCTGGCGCTGATCCCGTTCTCGACGAGCCCGGTGGCAGCCGTCCTCCTGGTCTTCCTGATGGCCCTGGCCGGCTTCACGGTCAACCCGGTCGTGACCTCCCTCGCCGTCCGCTTCGCCGGCGACGCTCCCACCCTCACCTCGGCCCTGAGCACCTCCGCTTACAACACCGGCATCGCCGCCGGCTCCGCCATCGCCGGACGGGCCCTGGACTCCTCCCTCGGCCTGACCGGCCCCGCCCTCGTCGGCACCGTCTCCACCGCCCTCACCCTGGTTCCGCTCATCGTGCTCGCGCTGCGCGGCACAGCCCGCCCGGCACGGATCGTCACCCGGCACGCAGGCACCAGCGATCAGCGAACAGCCCAGGAGCCGTCGACGACCACGCGCTGAACCCCGCCCGCACCGCGCAGAACACACCCTGGAGCAACCGCCATGAACCCCACGTACGACTTCACCGGCCAGGTCGCCTTCGTCACCGGCGCCAGCTCCGGCATGGGCCTGACCACCGCCCGCGCCTTCGCCGCCTCCGGCGCCGCCGTCGCCCTCGCCGACATCGACGAGACAGCTGTGAACGCGGCGGCGCAGGACCTCACCGACGCGGGCCACCAGGCCCTCGCCCTGGTCTGTGACGTCAGCGAGGTCGGCCCGCAGCGGCGTGGTGTCCCGTGGGGTCGAGGTGGAGCTGAGCTCGACCAGGGACGCGTTCCGCCACTGAGGCCCGTCCAGCTTGACCGCAGAGGTGGGAGCGGTCGCGGACCGGCGGGCGTCGTACTCCTCGCCGCTCCACCACGACTAGTAGGTGGTCGGACCGAGGGCCGTCCGCCAGGACGGGTCCGTGGCGACGGTCTCGCGGCGGCCGTCCGCGTAGGTGATCTCCAACTGGGCGATGGCCTTCGGCTCGCCGTAGACGGTGTATGACTCCAGGCGGCCGCCGAAGAAGTAGTGCCCGGGCGTCTTGACCCGTTGGTAGGCCCCGCTGCCCGTCTCGATGCCCAGGGTGTTGACGCCGTCGCGCAGTTGGCGGGTGAGGTCGTAGGTGTGGTAGTCGACCTCGGCCGAGTACGTCGTCTGGCCCGGCTCCAGCACGTTCGCACTGACGGCTTTCCCGTTGAGGGAGGTGGCGTACATGCCCAGGCCGGTCATGTACAACCGGGCCTTGGCCACCTTGCCGTGCACGGCGAACGACTTGCCGAAGACGGGCAACGGTGAGACCGAGCCGTCCGGCCGCGTGTAGTCGTAGGCCGGCGAACTCCACGGCGAGACGCGACCGGCGCCGTCCCACACCCGAACCTGCCAGGCGACCGCCTCCCGGGCGGTGAGCGCGCCGGTGAAGGGGATGCCGGCGGACGAGGCCGAGATGACCCGGCCCGTTCGCCAGACGTCGGCCCGCCCTTTGCGGAGTGCGTCCACCGAGTGCGCTGCCCTGATCTCGTAGGCGGTCTGCGGGCTTCCCGCCGAACGCCAGGACAGCAGGGGCGCGCGGTCGTCGAGGCCGATGGGATGGACCTTGTTCTCCGTCTTGAGGTCGACGGCGGACAGGGGTGCGGGTCTGGATGTCCGGGGTGCGGCCTGGGCCTGGCCTGCCAGGGTGAGTGCCAGTGCGGCCGCGACGGCGGCTGCGGCACTGGTGCGGGTGCCTTTCACAGGGATTTTCCTTCGAGTGGTATGAAACGTTTCACAAAGGGGGTGGAAGAGAGCCGCACGATGTCAGCGGAGCCTGCTCGTCAGCCGGTACGCCCCGGACGGCAGCCGGTACGAGGCCACGCCGTCCGCATGTCCGGTGAACCGCACGCCGTCCACCTGTGCCAGCGGAGTGCGCCCTTCGCGGACGGAGTCGGCCGCCACGGCCGGGAGGCGCAGGGTGGCCTCGCTGTTCGCGGGGACGGCCGCCTCGTACGACAGCGCCGCGCCGCCGTCCGTCACCCGCCACTCGCTCCTGATCTCCCCGTAGGGCGACTCGTGGGAGCCGGTGACACGGGTGATCTTCCCGCTCGGGTCGAGGTGGGGCTGGAGGAGGAAGTGCTTGAAGCCGGGGCTGTCCGGGTCGCGGGCAATGCCCGCCATGTAGGCGTACATCCACTCCATGACCGTGCCGTAGGCATAGTGGTTGAAGGAGTTCATGCTGACCGGGCCGAAGCCGGCGTCCTTGGAGTACGAGTTCCAGCGCTCCCACACGGTGGTGGCGCCGTTCCTGACCGAGAACAGCCAGGAGGGCAGGGCGTCCTGGTGCAGCAACCTGTACGCCAGGTCCGCGCGGCCCTCGTCGCTGAGGACGGGAGCGAGGACGTTGACGCCCAGGAAGCCGACGGAGAGGGTGTTCTCCGCGCACTTCGTCCGGCTGCTGTCCCGATGGGCCGCCTTGTAGGCCGCGTCGTTGCCGATGTTGTCCGCCAGGTGTCCGACGAGGGCGCGGCGTTGGGTCTCGGTGTCGTAGAAGCCGAGTTTCAGCACCCACAGCAGGGCTGTCTGGGTGTTGTCCTCGGTCTTCTGGTGGGGGTCGGAGCCCGGTTCGATCGGGGAGGCGTCGCCGAGGCTGGACTTCACCGTGACCGTGCCGTCCTCGGTGCTCAGGTACTTGGTGACGAACGCCTTCTTGATGTTTCCGAAGAGCTGCTCGTACGTCGCCGCCTCCGCCGGGCGGCCGATGGCTCGCGCCAGGTGTGCCATGAGGCGGGCGGCGTAGCCGTAGTAGACGTCACTCATGAGCTGGGCGCTGGTCTTCTGCGGGGCGAGCCAGTCGCCGGTGAGGGAGCCCTGGCCGGCGTAGGTGTCACCGGTCTGCCGGCGGATCCAGTCCAGGTAACGGGTCATGGCGGGCCAACTGGCCTCCACGACGGCCGTGTCACCGGTCATCTGCCACAGCGTCCAGGGAAGGATGACCCCGCAGTCGGCCCAACCACTGCCGCCACCGGGGAAGTTGTAACGCCCGCTCGGGGCGACCCCGGTGAACTGGGCCTTGTCCTGCCCGTAGATGGTCTGGGAGTCGATGACGGTGTTCTGGAAGTGGCTGAGGAAGGGGCCGGCGTCGGCGTTGTACAGGCCGGTGGCGGAGAAGACCTGGGTGTCCCCGGTCCAGCCGAGGCGTTCGTCGCGTTGCGGGCAGTCGGTGGGCACCCAGAGGTAGTTGCCGCGCTGGCCCCAGCGGATGTTACTGATGAGCTGGTTGGTGTCGGCGTCGTCGGTGGTGACGCTGCCGGTCTCACGGATCGCGGAGGTGGCGACCTTGCCGGTCAGACCGGTGATGGTGACCGTGTCGGTCGCGGTGACGGAGACGTACCGGAAGCCGTAGAAGGTCAGCGAGTCCTGATGGGTCTCCCCCGACCGGTCACCCTTGAGGATGTAGAGGCTCGTGGCCTTGGCGCTGCGGAGGTTGGCACGGTAGAGGGAGCCTTCGGGCCCGTCCGCGCCGGGACTGTCGTCGTTGAGCATCTCGCCGAACTGGAAGGTGACCCGGGTGCCGGACGGGCCGCGCAGGGTGTAGCGGGGGACGCCGACCATGTTCTGGCCCAGGTCGAAGACGGCGGTTTCGCCGGGACCGATCGTGGTCCGCGCGATGGCCGCGCCGTGCGGGTCGGTCACCGTGCGGTCGGGGTCGACGACGATACGGCCCTTGCCCTCGCCGGTCACTCCGGTGTACACGGTGATCGACTGCGGCCGCCGGTCCCAGCGGCTCATCAGCCGGGCGGTCTCGGCCGGATACGCGAGGACTCGGACATCCGGGTAGTTGGTCTCGAAGGGGATGCGTTCCGTGTCCGTCCAAGCGGAGTCGTCGAAGCGCGACGCCGTCCAGCCGGGCAGTTCCCTTCGGGCGTCGTAGGTCTGGCCGTCGTAGATGTCGTCGGCCCGGTAGGGACCGGTGTCGGTGGCCTTCCAGGAGCCGTCCGGCCGGGTGACGACGGACCGGGTGGTCCCGTCGGCGTAGCGGATCAGCAGCATGGCCTTGAGGGCCAGAGGATTGCCGTCCTTCGAGTAGTACGTACTGCCTTCGGAGATGCGGCCGTTGTACCAACCGTTGCCGAGGACAACGGCCAAGGTGACGACCGGTTCGCGGACCACGAGGTGGGTGACGTCGTAGGTGAGGTAGTTGACGCGCGCGTCGTAGTTCGTCCAGCCCGGGGGGAGCAGTTCGAGCGTGGTGCCGTCGTCCTGCGGGACGGTCACGCGCTGACCGCTGACGTAGGCGTCGTAGACCCCGAGGGCGGAGATGTAGAGGCGTGCCTCGCTGACCCGGCTCCGTAGTCGTGCCTCGGTACGCAGCATCGGTGCTCCAGGCGAGTTGGGCGTCTTGCCCTTCATCCCGATCCATTGGGCACCGTCCCAGCCGGTGACGCCGTCCGTGCTCATCAGGCCCGTCTCGAACCAGGCCACTGGTCCTCTGCCGACCAGCCGTCCCTCGGAGTCCCAGACGGTGACGGCCCAGTGGTAGCGGGTCGAGGCTTTGAGGGGCTCTCCCCGGAAGGGGACGGCCACCGATTGCGCCGACCGGATGCGGCCGCTGCTCCAGACGTCGGCGCGGCCACCCGTCAACCTGCCCGGCGAGGAAGCCACTTGGATCTCGTAGGCACCCTGGGCCAGACCCCGGCCGACCGAACGCATCCGCCAGCCGAAGCGAGGGCAGGCGGCGTCCACGCCGAGCGGATCGGTACGGTGCTCCACTGTCAGTCCGTACACCACGCCGTCCTCCACGGGGTGAGCCGGTGCGGCCGCCGCGGGCGTGCCGCTGATCGCGGCGGCCATCACCGGCACCGCGCCGGCAGTCGTCACGAGCACGGTGCGCCGGCCAGGTCCCGTCCGTCGTTCGCCGACTCCGTCACGTATTTCATCGCTCACTCTGTTCGTCCCTTCGGTTACCGGCAGCGCGTTCACGAACCGGCCTTGTAGTCGACGTCCATTTCCCTGAGGAGCTGCTGGGGCGTGGACTGCCCGCTGAAGATCTCCTGGAGGCCGCTGAGCATGGTCTGCTGTACCTTGACGTTGGGCCAGCGCTGGTCCATGAACGGCACGGTGCGGTCGCTGCGGATGAACTGCGCCAGTTCGGTGAGGGAGGGGTCGGCCTTGAAACCCGTGTCCGGGAGAGAGGGCAGGCCGCCCTGCTTCTCGACGAACAGGTTCATCCCCTGCGGCGACATCACGAAGTTCACGAACTTCAGGGCCAGTCCGGGGTCCTTGGCCTTGGCGTTCACTCCGTAGCCGGCACCCGCCGCAGCCGGAATGACGGTCTCGGCCGGATCGTCGGTGGCGGGGAGGGGCTTGAGGTTGAAGGTGCCAGCGGGGTTCTTCTGCTTGAGCAGGGCGATCACCCAGTTGCCCTGGACGATGCCGAGAGTCCTGCCCGTGGCGGCGAGCTGCTGGCTGGCCTCGTAGTTGGTGCCGAGCGGGTTCTGCTGGAAGCAGCCGGTCTTCTGCATGGTCAGGTACTTGTCCAGCGCGGTGTTCCACGGGGACTCCGCGAAGGTGGCCTGTCCGGCCTGCATCTTCTGGTCGAAGTCGCGGCCCGGGCCGTAGACGGTCGTGGCGACCAGGGCGTACAGCACGAGCTGGGTGACCCAGTTGTCCTGGATGCCCAGCGCGAAGGCAGGGGTTCCCTTGGCTTTGGCTGCCCGGCAGAAAGCCAGCAGCTTCGTCCAGGTGTCCGGCGGGGTGAGTCCGGCTTTCGCCATGGCCTGCTGGTTGTAGACCGCGCCGATGCCGTTCTGGCCGAAGGTCGCGGTGTACGTCTTGCCCTCGTACTGGGCGACCGACTTGATCGCCGGGGGCATCCTGGCGGCCCAGGGCTGATCGGACAGATCGCGCAGATAGCCCGGCTTGGCTAGGACGGAGGTGGAGCCGGGGTTGCCGTTGCCCGGCCACACCGACATCACGTCCGGCGCCGTGCCGGACGAGAGCTGCGTGCGGATCTGCTGCTGGTACTGGTCGGCGCCGCTGGTGGTGTAGCGGACCTTGACACCGGGGTTGGCCTTCTCGAACGCCTTGACGACGTCTTCGACCGATCCCTGGTCGACGGAGGCGAGTGTCAGCGTCTTGGAACCGTCGCCACCGGTGCCCCCCGCCTTGGTCCCTCCGCTGCAGGCGGCCAGCAGGGCGGCGGCTGTCGTCGCGGCGACCACGGCCGTGAGTGTGCGTGTCTTCATGGTGGTGTCTCCCTTGCGGGGAAGCTGAGCGGGGCTCAGCCCCGCAGCCCTCCGGCGAAGCCGTTGATGATGCTGCGCTGCAGCAGGAAGTAGACGAGCAGGACGGGCACGATGCTGATCACCAGGGCGGCGAAAATGAGGTTCCAGTCGGTCACGTACTGGCCGACGAATCCGGCGATGGCGACCGGCATGGTCTGCTGGGCGCTGCCGCTGAGGTACAGCAGCGGGGTGAAGAAGTCGTTCCAGACCGCCACCGCGTTGAGTACCAGCGCCGTCACGGTGATCGGCTTGAGCATGGGCAGGACGACGTACCGGAAGCCCTGCAGCGGGGTGCAGCCGTCAATCAGAGCGGCGTCCTCGAAGTCGCGTGGCAGGGCCCGCAGGAAGCCGACGTAGAGGAAGACGGTGAACGGCACCTGGAGGCCGGAGTAGAACAGGACCAGGGCCCCGGGGGTGCCGAGCAGGCCCAGGTCGCGCATGGTCTGGTACAGCGGGAGGGAGGCGAGCTGGAAGGGCAGCACCAGGCCGAGGAGGACGAGGAGGTAGGTTCCCCTCGACCAGCGGGCCGTGACCCGCGCCAGCGGGTAGGCGGCGAGTGAGGAGACGGCAAGTACGATCGCCACGCTGCACACCGTCACCAGCACGCTGTTGGCCAACGCCCCGCCGAGCGCGCCTTGCTGCCAGGCGTGGGTGAAGTTCTCCAGGGTCGGCGAGGCGGTGGGCCGCAGCGGGGAGGAGACGTCCGAGGCCGGTCGCACAGCGAGGTTGACCAGGACGTACACCGGGAAGCCGACAACCAACGCAACGGCGATCATGACGAGTTCGAGAACGAGGGTGCGGGGGCGGTAGCGGTTCACGAAGCGGCCCTCTCGCTGCGCGACAGCACGAAGTACTGCCCGGTCGACGCGACGGCCACGATGATCGTCAGCACCACCGCGAGAGCGATGCTGTAGCCGAACTCGCCGAGGGTGAAGGCGTCCTTGTAGATGAGGGTCGACAGCGTGTCGGTCGCGTGCCCGGGGCCGCCGCCGGTCAGCGCGTACACCTGGTCGAAGAGTTTGATGCCACCGATGATCGACAGCATCAGGTTGATGGTGAAGGCCGGGGCCAGCAGGGGCCTGGTCACCGACCAGAAGCGGCGCACCGGTCCCGCCCCGTCGAGGGCCGCCGCTTCATGGATCTCCCGGGGCACTGACTGCAGTCCCGCGAGGAAGATGACCATCGAGTAGCCCGCGAACTGCCACACGATCACTCCGACCACCGCCCAGAGAGCCAGGTTCGGACTGCCCAGCCAGTCCAGCCGCCAGCCGTCGAGGCCCACCGCCCCGAGCAGGCTGTTGACCGCACCGTCCGGACCGAGCAGGTTGCGCCACAGGTAGGCGGTCACGATCGGGGTGATCACGGCCGGGGCGAACAGCAGCACTCGCAGCAGATTGCGGGATTTGATGGCCGAGTTGACGCCCAGGGCCAGCAGCAGGCCGACCGCGTTCTGGACGACCGTGATCGACACCGCGATCAGCAGCGTGTGCCAGACCGCCTGCATCGCGTCGCCGTCACG
Organism: Streptomyces sp. NPDC001348; assembly: GCF_053597535.1. Classification (NCBI taxonomy): domain Bacteria; kingdom Bacillati; phylum Actinomycetota; class Actinomycetes; order Kitasatosporales; family Streptomycetaceae; genus Streptomyces; species Streptomyces sp. NPDC001348. The sequence goes on from NZ_JBSFIK010000054.1 coordinate 26,231, forward strand.
GAGCATGTCGGTGAAGTTGCCCAGGCCCACCCAGCCGTAGTGGGGATCGAGGCCGTCCCAGTCGGTGAAGGCGTAGTACACGCCACGTGCGCTCGGGACGAGGACGACGAAGGCCAGGAGGAGCAGAGCCGGCGCCATGAACCACCACGGAGGCGTGGTGCGGGCACGGACGGAGGCGGCCGGGGCACGGTCCGGAGGGTGGTCGCGATCCGGGAATTGGGCGTTCGGGGCGAGGGTCACGGGCGGACCTGCTTCCTTGAAACGTTTCAAAGAGACCCCGGTGGGGGTGCACCGGCCAGGCGGGGTGAGGCAACTGCCGACTTCTTGGGTTGTGGAGGGCGGACGACACCGGAGGACGACCCTCCGGCAACCCTGTGAGCAACGTTTCCCACGGGTTCTGCCAGACCCTAGAGAGCGCCCTGCGTGACGTCAAGATGCCGCACACGCTGCACAGATGTTACGGAAAAGCCTCGAACCGGCCCACCCTCCGGCCGTGATCGCCCCTTACCGAGCTGGAGGGTCACCCGTACACTTTCCGCCAACGTTGCCCACGCGTCGAAGGAAGGCCGCATGAAGCCGCCCGCCTCACCCCGCCGCGTCACCATCGTCGACGTCGCCCGGCACGCCCAGGTATCCACCACCGCCGTGTCCAAGGTCCTGCGCAACGCCTACGGAGCGAGCCCGCAGATGCGGGCGAAGGTGCGCCGCGCGATCGACGAACTGGGCTACCGCCCCCTGGCAGCGGCACGGGGACTGCGCGGGCAGACGTACACGATCGGCGTGATGCTGCCCGACATCCGCAACCCCTTCTTCCCCGAGATCCTCGACGGCATCACCGGCTGCCTGGCGGACACCGACTACCAGGTCCTGCTCGGCCCGGGGTGCGGCGAGAAGGAAGAGGCCGGTGTCATCGAAGCCCTGATCGACCGAGGCATGGACGGCCTCGTCCTGGTCGCCCCCGTCTCGACACGCTCCCATCTCGAACAGGTCGCCACCGCCGTACCGACCGTGGTGGTCGGCCGTCACGGGAACTCCCCCGCCTACGACACCGTCGCGAACGACGACGTGGCGGGCGCCGCCCTGGTCGTCGGCCACCTCGCCAAACTCGGCCACCGTCGGATCGCCCACATCGAGCACCACGAGCCCGACCCCACTCGCAGCGTCGAGATGCCCAACGCCCAGCGCGCCGACGGCTACCGGCAGGCCATGCGCGACCTCGGCCTGGAAGCCGAGATCGACGTCGTCTCGACCAGCTACACGCAGCAGGGCGGATACGCGGGCGCGAATCAGCTACTCACCCGCCCGATCAGGCCCACAGCTGTCTTCGCGGGAGCGGACGTCGTCGCCATGGGTGTCCTGGAGGCGGTGTCCGAAGCCGGGCTTACGGTACCGGGCGATCTCTCGGTGGCCGGCTACGACAACACGACCTTCGCCGCGCTCGGCCCGATCTCCCTGACGAGCGTCGACCAGGCAGGGCGAGAGATCGGCAAGAACGCGGCCCGCCTGCTGCTGGAACGGATCGCGGACCGCGGCAAACCCTCGGTCCAGATCAAGCTCTCCCCCACGCTGGTCCCGCGCCGCACCACCGCCGCCCGACCGTCGGCGTAGGCCCGGAGCCACAGCGGCGTTCAACCATTCGATTGAACGCCCTTCCCCCGTCTGTCGGTTCGTCGATCCGTATGGACGACGCGGTTCCCGGCTTCTTCGGACCCGACTGGCGAACGCCCATGCTGCCCGGGCCCGTTCGCCTCCCCTCAGCCGAGGGGTCTCCTCGCATGTCCGGCTCCCCCAGCAGACGACGTGTCCTCACCACCGGGGCGGGCGCCGCCCTCGACACTCGCAGGACGTCGAGGAGCTTCCTCAATCGGCTTGACGCGACATAGCAGCCTCGGGGGAGGCGATGAGCCTGATCCTGGCACGCCGATTCGCCGTGGCGGGTCGGGGTGAGGGGAGACGGGACCCGGGAGGGCACGGCAGTGGGCGGCGAGCGGCGGGCGAACGTCGTTGGCGAGCGCCTGCCGTTCGGGCGAACCGGGCCGCTCAGGACTGGCTCAGCACTCCCGTCCCACCGGTCAGGGCCGTCACGCCGGACGACTCCGATCGGTGCTGGGAGATGCTCAGTGGTGGTCGGTGGTGGCGAAGTCGGGCAGTTCGGCGGAGAGCAGGTCCTCGGCGGCACCGTCGAGGAGCTGGGCTGTCTCCGTGGAGCGGGGGAGCATGGTGTTCTCGTAGGCTCGGATGGCTTGGTCGACCGTGTTGTGGTGTGCGATGGCGAGTGCGAGTTCGCAGGCGTCCAGCATGGCGAGGTTGACGCCTACGCCGAGCGGGGGCATGAGGTGGGCGGCGTCACCGATCAGGGTCACCGTGGGGTTGTGCTCCCAGGTGTGAGGGACGGGCAGGGCGAAGATCGGGCGGTCGACGTAGGGGCCGTCGTTGTCGGTGATGAGCTTGCGCAGGCGGGGTGACCAGTCGCGGTAGCGCTCCAGGAGGTGGGCGCGGATGCCGCTGGTGTCCTGGAGGGTCAGGCCGGCGGCGGTGATCCAGTCGGCGGGGACGCGCTGGATGATGTAGACGCGGATGTGGTCGCCGCTGTTGCGCTGGGCGAACAGGCCGCGCTCGCCGTCGGCTGCGGCGGCGCTGCCCGGGCCGACGAGCTCGGCGATGTCGGGGTGCTGGATCGACACGTCGTGGAACCAGGCTTCCAGGAAGCTCACGCCGCTGTACCGGGGCGTGGCCCGGGAGAGGGCACGGCGGACCTTGGACCACGCGCCGTCGGCGCCGATGACAAGGTCGCATTCGATGGTGGTGCCGTGGGTGAAGTGCAGCCGTCGGGGGCCTTCGGCGGGGCCGCTGACGGTCTGCAGGGTGTGGTCCCAGCGTACGGTGCCGGGCTGAAGCGAGTTGAGCAGGATATCGCGCAGTCGGCCGCGGTCGATCTCCGGCTTGAACCGCTCGTCCTGCTCGGGGATGTGGTGGAAGAGGATCGTGCCGGCCCGGTCCATCTGACGCATCTCCTGTCCTTCGTGGCGGGCCAGTCGGAAGAACTCCTCCAGGAGGCCGGCCTCGCGGAGGGCGATCTGGCCGTTGTCGGCGTGCAGGTCGAGGGTGCCGCCCTGGTCGCGGGCGTCGGGGCCGGTGTCGCGGTCGTAGACCGTGGCCGTGATGCCGTGCTTCTGGAGGATGCGGGCACAGGTCAGGCCGCCGGGGCCGGCGCCGATGACGGCGATGCGGGGTGCGGGAGTGGTGCTCATGGTCTGCTCCGTTCGTGTGCCTGGCGATGGCGTGACCGCTGAGTCGGCGGGAGGGCGGGGTCTCGTCGACAAGAAGGACCGCGCGGTGCCTCGCGCCGCCGCTCCAGAAAAGCACACCAACCCAATAAGTACAACAACTCAACTTTTGAAGTTGGGCAACCGGATGGGTAGAGTGCCGGTATGACCAGCACTACGACCGACACCGCGGCGGATTCCTCTCCCGCCCCGATGGGGCGCCGCGAACGCAAGAAGGCCGCCACCCGCCAGGCCATCGCCGACGCGGCACTGCGCCTGTTCCTGGAGCGCGGTTACGACGCGGTCGGCATCCGCGAGATCGCGGAAGCCGCCGACGTGTCCACCACCACGCTGTTCAAGCACTTCCCGGTCAAGGAAGCTCTCGTCTTCGACGAGGACGCCGACCAGGAAAGCCGTCTGCTGGCGGCTGTCCGGGACCGGCCCGAGGGCCAGTCCATCCCCGCCGCACTGCGCGAACACGCCCTGACCACCCGGCTTGCCTCCGCCGACGGGGACACCGGATTCACCACCTTCACCCACCTGGTGGCCGACACCCCCGCACTGCGCGACTACGCCCAGAAGATGTGGCTGCGCCACACCACCGCACTCGCGCAGGCCATTGCCGAGGAGAGCGACCTTGCCGCAGGAGACCCCGTCTGCACCGCCCTGGCGCACTTCGCCCTCGAAGCCCCCCGTGCGGCCTACACCTACGACAACCCCCGTCAGGCCGTCATCCGGGCCTTCGATCTCCTGGAACACGGCTGGAGCGCACTCTCCCGACGGGAAGCGTAAGGAAGCGCGTTGCGCGCAACGGCTCGCGAGACCTGGCCATGTCCGAGGCAAGTCCACGCGCCACGCCACTCAAAAGCGCCTCCAGCGTGTTCCGCGACGGTCGGATCGGCGCGAGACGAGAAGGGCCACCGCCTTGTCGTGCGCAATGGCTACCACCAGCCGCGCAAGGTGACCACGGCGGCCGGTATGGTCGAGGTGAAGGCGCCGCGGGTGAACGACAAGCGCATCGATGAGGCGACGGGCGAGCACAAGCGGTTCTCCTCGGCGATCCTGCCTCCGTGGTGCCGCAAGTCGCCGAAGATCCTGACCAGCCGTACGGCGAAGCCCCGCCGCAGACCGGCCGGGCTTCGTCGTGCAGTCAGCTATCACGCGCGAATCACAGACCCCGTGGACACCCTCCTGGCACGGGTTACCGAAAATGGACATAAACGTCCGCATAGGACTGGATGGACGGCCCTGGACGGCTTCTACGACATGTGCCATGTGGTACCCAGTGAGAGACCCAGGATCAGGACCGGAGCGTCTTCTGGCCCGTCAAAGCGGTATTGCAGGGTGTTCGGGGGTGTCTCACTCACGCCCCAGACCCTCCTCCCGACTGCCCCTATGACGGGGGTTGCAACTGCACAGGTCTGACCAGGTGGAAGACCTCCCGGGCCGCGTAGCGCTTGAGGCTTCGGACTATCTCGCGCCGGGTTTTGCCCTCCTTGCTGCGGCGTTCGTAGTAGTTCTGGGTGCGCGGGTCGACGCGCAGGCGGGTCTGCACGATCCGGTGCAGGGCCGCGTTCGCTTGCCGGTCGCCGCCCCGGTTGAGGCGCCGGTACTGCCGACTGCCCGAGGAACGCTCGACGGGGCTGACCCCGCACAGCGCCGCGAACGACGCCTCACTGCCCAGGCGTTCCGGGTTGTCCCCGATCGTGATCAGCAAAGTGACGGCCGTGTCCGGACCGATGCCCACCACCTCGAGCAGCTGCGGAGCTTCTCGCTCCACCAGCCGGGCCAGGCGGCCTTCCAAGTCCTGGACCTCTTCGCCGAGCTGCCTGATGCGCCGGGCCAGGAGACCGAGGGTGACGTGGGTGGCGTGAAGCACCGCCCCCTCGCCGGCCTCGTGGTTCAGGCTGTCGTCGACGAGCCCTGCCCAGGTGCGGAAGAGCTCTGCGTTGCCCAGTGGTGGACGGCTCGACCTTCGCCGACCTGAAGGCATGACGCCCCTTCGCTGATGGCTGGCGGCGATCCCCCGGGACGCCCGGGACTCGTCCGCCGGGCGCCCCGAAGGATGCCTCCACACCCCCTTACGCGAAAGGGCCACTGAGCACGGCCCGCCCGGCGGCCTGTGCGTCGATCCGGTCCGACTCATCGAGCAGCCGGCGGGCCGTGAGGTCGGGCCGGTTCACTTCGTACACCTGAACCTGCTGCCCCAGCAGGCAGCGGGACAGGCCCGCTCCGAAGGTGCCCGTGCCCTCCACACCGGCCCGGCGCACCGTCCCCCGCGTGCGGGTCCAGACGAGCAGCCGGCGGTAGCCGGCCGCCGTCGCCGGAAAGGACTCGGTTCACTGATCTCGGCACACCGGCATGGCCGGACCACAGCTGGGTGATTTTCCGAATCTCGCCCGGGCCGCGCTGCTTCACCAGGGCGGTCGATGACCCGTGCCGATCACCCGCCAGAGTCAGAACCCGGCGTAGGGATCATCCTGGGTGGGCGCGTGAGCCCTCGGTTTGGCGCTCCCGGCGTCAACGGCGGTGCGGAAGGCCGCGGCGGGAGGTCTCCCGGGTGGCCGTGGAGCAGAGTGCTGCTACCGGTGAGGGCGATGATTCGTGCCAGCGCCGGGGGCGGGTGGTGCAAACGCAGGGATCCGTCGGCCACGGTGGTGGCCCGCGACGCGTGAAGGAAGGCGTTGAGGCCGGTCACGTCGCAGAAGGTGACCGTGGTCAGGTCGACGTCGATGGTGCGGATGCCGTCGCGCAGGCATTGCCCCAGTGACTCGCGCACGACGTGCTCCGTGGTCAGATCGATCTCACCGGCCAGGGTGATCAGCGCCCGGTTGTTCCTGTCGTGCCGGTAGAGGGTCAGCAGGGGAATGGGCATGGCACCTCGGTTCAGAAGACGGACCTGGCAGCGCGAAGGACCGGACACGCGGCTCGTCGTGCACTCGGTACACGGTCGTACTCACGTTCGGAGAGGCGAACGGCCGCTTCAGCAGCCTGTGTTCCAGGCGCAGGCTCGGCTTGTCACCTCGGGGGATGCGCCGGCAATCGGACGGAGTCCACTACTGCGGACATCTGTGCGTGGTGAGCAGCCCCCTACGGAGCGCGCCCACCATGGTGACGTTCTCCCTGCCTGTCACTTTCCTACTGCCGGGGTGGGCACGTGCTCGGTGACCTCCGCGACAGGGGTACGTGCGGCATGTCCGCCTTCGGAGTCCCGGACCGCCTCCCAGACCGCCTCCCGGACCGAGCCCCGGTCGGCCGCTTCCTCTGCCACGGTCCGGAAGCGCTCGCCCCCATGGATCAGGCCGGTCGCCGGAGGGTCCGCGACCTGTCGGTGGCCGTGGCCATGAGCCGAGCCGCGGTGACCGGTTCTGTCTCCGGCGGGATGACCAGCAGGTCCCAGCGGCCGACGGCGTAGGAGAGCAGCAGCTTGTGCGGGTCTTGCCCGGCCTCGAACCAGCCGACGTGCACCACGTGCCCGTGAACGGGCACCTTTCGCGGGATGGCGGGCCAGAACCTGGGATTCACCGCTACCCGGGTGATCCGGCCCCACAGTGGGTCGAGGACCTCGATGAGTGCCGGAAGCTCCGCCGTAAGGTCGCGGGAGCGGGGCCACCAGGCACCGTCGATCAGTGCCGGAGCGGTGCCGAGGGGTGCCAGGACGAGTCGGAGGGGCGACGAAGAGAGATTTCGGTCCTCGTCCGCGGGCGTCGACAGAACAGTCGCGGTCATGCCACGGACCCAACCCCGGGCCGACCGTGGCCGACGCGGTTGTCGTGAATCGCCGAGAACGACGTCAGCGTGAAAGCCGGTGTACGGAATGCTCTCGGTAATCACCAGAGTACTCCCAGTCGGAGGCCGGCGGACCGTTGCGGCGACGGGCTGAACGGAGCACGAGGCGCAGGAGGCGGCGGAGCGACGGTTCGCGGTCCGTGCCAGCGCCTTTGCTCATGCCGCGTCGTGCCAGGCGGCGATACCGGTCACCGTGACTGAGACGGTGACCGGCTCCGCTGCACCGTGGGTGGCGAGGTGAGCGATGACGGCGGCAGCCACCCGGGCATGGACGTTCCGGGCGATGTCCAGCGCCCGCCGTCCCCTGGTCAGGACGCAGAGGACCTCGATGTGCCATCCCGAACCGTCCGGCGCCCGGTCGGCGCGAACGCCGGCCTCGGGCGGCGTCGGGTGGGGTGTGGTCTTCGCCCGGGCGGGCGCTGCGGCTGCCGCGAGGCGGGGTTGCAGGCCGGCCACGCCAGGGACCGCGAGGGCCGCCTCGGCCGCGACGCCGAGGAGCGCAGGGGTGCCGGTGGCGGTCATCACGTACCACCGCCGGTCGCGAGACCGGGGCCGAGGGGCGGCCACGGCTCCAGTACGTCGACCACGGTGATGTCGACGGCCGACACGGCGAGCCCCAGGTCCTGTCCGGCCGACTGGAGGACCGCTCGGCGTACCTGGTGGACCCGGTCGGGCAGCGGGCGGTCGAGAGCGGCGGCCAGGGTCATGGTCACCCGTACGTCGGTGCCCTCCCCCTCGGGTGCGAGACGGCAGCCCGCCGCCCTGGCACCGGGGACCGTGTTCATGGCCCGCCGCAGGACCTTCGCCGCGGCGCTCTCGGCAATCCGCAGGTCCCGGTCCGGGTCTGCCAGAGGCAGTAGCCGCCCGAGCCGTACCTCCGCCCTGACGATGTTCATGACGTGGTCGGCGAGGGCGTGCAGGCGGGGTGGGTTCTCGGCGCGCAGCGCGCGGGTGGCCGCGTCCACCGCGGCCAGTGCCTCGACGGCCTCGCGGCAGTATGGACAGGAGACGGTGTGCGGGTCCGCGGCCGGCAGCGCGTCATACTCCTGTTCCCAGACCCGGCTGAGCAGGCGGCCGCAAGGGAGTACCTCATCGCCCTCGAACGGGGGCCCGTCGGCTTCGGGCGGGTCTGAGGGCCGCGGGTGCGGGTCGTCTAGCGCCATGGGCCCATCGCCTCCTGCAGGGATCGGCGTGCCCTGAACAGCCTGCCGCGCACGGCCGGCTCAGTGGCCCGCGTCACGTGGGCGATCTCCTTGTACGACAGGCCCTGCACCTCCCGCAAGACCCAGCAGAGCCGCTGCCCTGCGTCCAGATCGCGGAGCGCACGGGACAGGGCGTCGGTGGCCTCCTCCTGCTCGGCGCACCGGGCGGGCTGGCTCCAGGCGTCTCCCGCCGCGGGCTCGGCGACGGCGTCCAGCGAGAGGGGCGGCGGTCGGCGCCGGCGCAGGGTCAGGCAGCGGTTGACGGTGATCCGGTACATCCAGGTGCCGAACTCCGCGCTGTGGCGGTATTCCGGCAGTCGCCGCCAGGCGCTGACGAAGGCGTCCTGAACGGCCTCCTCGGCATCCTGCGGATTGACGAGCATGCAGCGGGCCAGGGTGAGGAGGGACGAGCCGTGCCGCCGGACGAGGACGGCGAAAGAGTCCTCGTCCCCCTCGGCCGCCTGTACGGCCAGCAGCGCGTCCGGCAGGCCGCGCCCCAGCAGGTCGCGTTCCGGTGACGATGGGACAGCGTGTTCGATCATGACGCCCCCGCACAAGGCTTCGGACCACCCAAGTACCCCGCGGCTTCTGTGACTCACATCACATGCCGCACGCATGAGGAATGCGGCGTCCGACATGTCCAACCTTTCGACGGGCGCCACACCGGTGCCCGACCGACCGATCGAGGCGACCGCCATGACGGAGAACATCACCAGCGTCGGCGGGGGCGGCAGGCCCGATGCGGGCGTGAGCGCACTGAAGGGCCGTACCGGAGCCGGGACTCCGCCCGAGACACGGGGGAAGACCACCATCGCGGACGGCGTAGTGGCCAAGATTGCGGGCATGGCCGCCCGCGAGGTACCGGGCATCTACAGCCTGGGCGGGGGGATGGCCCGCGCCTTCGGCGCCATGCGGGAACGCGTTCCCGGTGGAGGAGGCGGAGGCGTCGCGCGAGGAGTGAAGGTCGAGGTCGGCGAGCGTCAGGCCGCGGTGGACCTGGACGTCGTCGTCGAGTATGGCGTCTCCATCGTCGACGTCGCCGGCGGCGTCCGCACCAATGTCATCAGCGCCGTGGAGCGGATGACGGGCCTGGAGGTCGTCGAGGTGAACATCGCCGTCGACGACGTCCACCTGCCCGACGACGAGGAAGAGGCCGCACCGGACGAGGGCCGCGTGAGGTGATCCACCGCCGGGCCCGGCAAGGGCGCGGCAGATCGCGCGCAGGGTGACGTACGTGCACGAGACGGGTGAGTGCATGATGAACGCAGCAACCACGGGCCTCGCGGCGGGCATGGCTCTGGGCTTCGCCGGGTATTTCGGCGGATTCTGGGCATTCCTGCTGGTTCTGGTCTTGGGCACGGCGGGCCTGATCGTCGGCCTCGCCCTGCAGGGCGACCTCGACGTCCGGTCACGGAGGCGGCGGTGAAGGCCCGGCCCGGTTCCACCGGCGAGGCGTCGGGCCCACCGGCGCCGGCCGCCGGCCCGCCGCCCCCGGCCGAGCGGGGCGCCACCGTCATCCCCGACAGGGTGGTCGCCCGTATCGCCACGCAGGCGGCCCGCACGGCCCAGTCGCGGCGTGCAGCCGTACCGCCGGACCGGGGCGGGCCGACGGCACCCAGCGCCTCCGCCGCCGTCCGTACCGGATCGGTGCGCCTGCACCTGGCCCTGGACCTGCCCTACCCCACCGACATCCCCCGTGTCTGCGAGCGGATCCAGCACGACGTCGCCGAACGGGTGGCCCAGCTGACCGGCTTGCGGGTGGGCGAGGTCACCCTCACCGTCCGGCGGCTGATAACCGCCGCCGAAGCGAGCCGGGGGCGAGTCCGGTGAGCAGCCCCGCGGCACGGGGCGCCGGTCCCGCCGCGCGGGAAGGGGGAGCACGATGACACCCGACCCCGGTCCTCCCGGGCGCGGCTCCGCGCCGTCCGCGCACCGCGCCACGGTGCCGCTGACGAAGGAGCCCGATCCACCCGAACGCGACGGGTCCCGCCGTGACCTCACGGCCGGTGAGCGCGACGGCGGGCACCGGGCCCACCGGCCGTGGTCCGCGCGCCGCATCCCGGCCGCGCTGGTCGCCTCGGTGATCCTCGTGGCGGCGGTCGCGGCGCTGGTCGACGTCATCGCCGTACGGGCGGGACGCCCGGCGGCGACCTGGCGACGGCATCTGGCCGACGAACTGGCCACCCGCCCCGTGGACGACGTGTGGATGCTCACGGGAGCCGCCGTGGCCGCCGCCGTCGGTGTCTGGCTGATCGTCCTGGCCCTCACCCCTGGCCTGCGCCACTGGCTGCCCCTGCGCTCACCCGTCGGCTGCCCCCGGCTGCGGGCCTCCCTGGACCGTGACGGGGCCGCCGACCTGCTGCGTGACGCCGCGATGCGGGTCCCCGGCGTCGGCGCGGCGCGCGTCCGGGTGCGCCGCCACCGCATCAAAGCGCGCGCGGACGTCCGCTTCCGTGACCCCCGGCAGGTGAGGGACGACCTCACCGCCGTCCTCGATGAGGAATGCGACCGGCTGGCCCTCGCCCGTCCTCCCCGCATCGTCGTACGCCCGCGGCGACGCACCGACTGACCGACACCCGCAGCACCGGAGCCCGCACCATGACGCAGCGATCCGTCTGCAACCGCAGTCTGCTGGCCCTCGCCGGACTGGTCCTGCTCGGCGGCGGGCTGCTGATCCTCTTCGCCGGACTCGACCTCTACCGGCGACTCGATCTGATCCCGCCCGCGGGCTGGCCTCTGGCCGGCCCGGCCGACGTCCTGCTCGGCTCCGCCGACCGGGCACGTTGGAGCAACCAGGGCTGGTGGTGGTGGCCCGCGGTCATCGCCGCCCTCGTCCTCACCGCCCTGCTCGCCCTGTGGTGGCTGCTCGCCCAGCTGAGCCGACACCGCCCCGGCTCACTGCCCGTCGGCGGCACACCTCCGCAGGAGGGTGTCGAACTGCGCGACCGCGCACTCAGCGAAGCGATCGCGAACGAAGCCGGTGCCCTGCCAGGGGTAGGCCGTGCGGCCGTGCTCATCACCGGCCGACCGGGCCGCCACCGCACCCGCATCAGGCTCACCCTCACCCCCGAGGGCACGCCCGGCGCCACTCTCGGTGCCCTGTGCGAAGGCCCGATCGGCACCGCGCGTCGGTCCACCGGCCTCACCGACATGCCCGCCGAGGTCCGCCTAGAGGTCAGCCGCCACGGACCACACCGCGTGGAGTAAGGAGCAGATCGGCCGTTCCCGCCGACGCCCTTGCGGCCCACCGCGGTTCGCGGGCGCGCTGGCACCACTCCCCGAAGGAGAGATCATGATCATCCTGGGCGTCATACTGCTCGTCGTCGGCTTCCTCACCGGCCTGTCCATCCTGTGGACCATCGGGATCATCCTGCTGGTCGTCGGAGCCATCCTGTGGATCCTCGGCGCGACGGGACACGCCGTCGCCGGCCGACGCCACTACTGGTAGTCGGAATCGTCGCCCTGCAGGGCAGTGATCCAGGCTGCGGGCAGGCCGGCAGACGTCGCGGACCCCACCCAGACGGCCGCGGCGGCGGACGACGACGGCGGAGAGGTCGATCCGCCTGAGGCCGCCGCCGGTGCCGGTCAGCCGCCGCGGCTCGGACGCGGGGCGCCCGGTGGCCGTTGCCGGTCCTCGCCGCACGAGCGCACGGCCGAGTCGTTGGGGAGTCGGTGGATCGGCCCCTGTGGGTCAACGCCGGGCATCCCGCTGCTCTGCTGATCCGTGGACACCGTGTGGTACGACGGCTGCAGGGCCCGACGACGCTGCCCGTCGGCTTCGGCGGTCACGATCCCCGGATCAGTGAAGTGGCTCCCACCCCCGGCGACCGGATCCTGTGCTTCACCGACGGACTGATGGAGGAGCGCGATGTCGGCGGTGAGGAATTCGGTGAGGAGCAACTCATCGGGTGGGTGAACCGCCTTGAGCCCACGGCGCAGCAGATCCGGACGGTGGCGCGCTCCCTCTCCCACACGCTGCGACGGGCGCGGGGCGGGATCACGACGGACGATGCGACGCTCCTGCTGATCGAATGGCGCGGGAACGCCACCGACCACCTCGCCCTCCCGGAGTGAGCCGGCCTCCCACCCCCGGGGAAAGGCCGACGACGCGCAGCCTTTCCCCCACCGCCGATCTCTCACACTCCTGCTGCCGTGGTGGGCCCGTGACCGGTGACCGGTCCGTCAGGAGTGCGTGAGGCGGGGTGGGGGCCGTCGTGTCCGCCTTCGGAGTCCCGGACCGCCTCCCCGAGTGAGTCCGAGTCGGCCGCTGCCTCTGCCGCGGCCCGGAAACGTTCGGCCTCATGGATCAGGCCGGTCGCCGTGAGGCTCCGTGACGGGTCGGTGGCCGCGGCCATGAGCCGGGCCGCGGTGGCCGGGGCTGTCTCCGGTGGGATCACCAGCAGGTCCCAGCGGCCGAAGGTGCAGGACAGCAGCAACAGCTTGTGCGGATCCTGCCCGGCGTTGGACCAGCCGACGCGCACCATGTGGCCGTGCGCGGGCACTTCCCCCGGAATGACCGGCCAGAACGTGCGGCTCACCGCTACCCGGGTGGTCCGCCCCCACAGCCGGTCGAGACATTCGACGAGCGCCGGGAGCTGCTCCGTCAGGTTGCGCGAACGGGGCCACCAGGCACCGTCGATCAGGGCCGCAGGGGCACCGGCCGACGCCAGCGCGAGTCGGAGCGGTGACGAAGAAGGGGCCCGGCCTCCGACTGCGGGTGTGAACGGAATGGTCGCGGTCATGGCGGGGACCCAACCCCGGGCCGGTCACGGCCGGCCCGGTTGTGATGAATCGCCGAGAACGACCCGGCGTGGAAGCCGGTGTACGAGATGCTCTCGGTAATCACCAGGATACTCCCCGCCCGCGCCCGGCGGACCGATGGGGAGCGACGGGTTGAACGAAACACGGGGAACACCTCCCGCGCAATACAGCCAAGGAGCGCCGGCCAGGGCATGCGAGCCGTCGGGCGTGAGACCGGTCCGGTAGCCGGCGCGCGACGTGCCCCCGGCGCCCTGAGCCCACTTCCCGCCGGTATCGACAGCCGCTTCACGGAACGCGGCGGCGCCTCCACAACCGCCCCGGCGTGTGCGGAGTACCGTGGACAGCACCGAGGGCATTTCGCACACCGGCTTCCACGCCGGGTCGTTCTCGGCGAGAGACGAAACCCGGGGCGCCGCCAAGGCGGCCCGGAGACGGGTCCGCATCATGTCGGCGCCCCTGCACCAACTCCTGCCACACCACGAGCCCGTCGCAGCCCCGGCCGCGCGTCTCGCGCTGAAGACCGACGGCCCGTCGCGCGGCCTCCTGGACGGTGCCTGGTGGCCCCGCTCCCGGGACCTGCTGAGCGAGCTGCCCGCACTGACCGATGTGCTGGACCCTCTGTGGGGCCGCATCACCCGCATCGCCGTCAACCCGAAGTACTGGCCGGTCATCCCGCACGAGATCCCCGTGGGCGGTCATGTCGTCAAGGTCGGATGGTTCACCCCGGAGATCGACCCGCACAAGCTGCTCCTGCTCTCCTACGGCACCGGCCGCTGGGACCTGCTGGTCATCCCACCCGAGACCGAGACGAAGTCGGCGGACCGCCTGATGGCGGCCGCGTCCGACTACGACGGCCCACCGCTGACCGCAAGCGCTCTCATGGCCGCGGACGAGACCCGGCACGCCGTCTCCGCCGCCGACCGGCCACTCGAACCCGACGAGGCAGGGAAGTACGGGGAGGACGGCCCCGCCTCAGCGGCCGTTCCGGCAGGGACGGATCGCGCCAGTCGCCTGGTCATCGGCATGTGAGACGGCCGCCCCGACCGGTGCCTTCCCGGGTTTCGGCCCTGCCTCGCGAACCGGCGCAGGCACATGCAGGGGTCTCGACCGACGGATCCCCGCCCCCGTGGTCCTCGTCCCGAGGAGCAGTACATGCAAGCCCTGATCGTTCTCATCGTCGTGATCGGCCTTCTGGCCGTCCTGGCCCTCGCCCTGTCCGTGAAGGTCGTCAAGCAGTACGAGAAGGGAGTGCTGTTCCGCTTCGGCCGACTCGTCGGAACACGCTCCCCGGGACTGCGGTTCATCATCCCGTTCGTCGACACCCTGCACCGGGTGTCGCTGCGGGTCGTCACCATGCCGATCCAGTCCCAGGGCATCATCACCCGGGACAACGTGAGCGTGGACGTGTCGGCGGTCGCCTACTTCCGGGTCGTCGACGCCGTGAAGTCGGTCGTCGCCGTGGAGAACGTCAACGCGGCGATCAACCAGATCGCCCAGACCACCCTGCGGAAGGTCGTCGGCCGGCACACGCTCGACGAGACGCTGTCGGAGACGGACCGTATCAACCTGGACATCCGCCAGATCCTCGACGTCACCACCGTCGACTGGGGTGTGCAGGTCACGCTGGTCGAGCTCAAGGACATCCAGCTGCCCGACACCATGAAGCGCGCCATGGCCCGCCAGGCCGAGGCCGAGCGGGAGAAGCGAGCGAAGATCATCAACGCGGAGGGCGAGTCCCTGGCCGCGGCCGCGCTCGGCGACGCCTCGGACACCATGATGGCCCACCCCCTGGCGCTTCAACTGCGCAATCTCCAGAGCCTGGTGGAGATCGGTGTCGACCAGAACACCACCGTCGTCTTCCCGGCCCCCCTCATGAGCACGATCGGCGAGCTCGGCTCCTTCCTCGCCCGGGAGACCGCTGCCGCCGCACCCGCCGCGGCAGCGCCACCGGCCGGCACCGGCCGCACCGACACGTCCCTCAGCCCGGCAGGCAGCGCGCCCGGCACCGCGGCGTGAAGCCGACTACGGCCCGAGCGATCCGTGGCACCAGGGAGGATTCGTGACCGTCGCCTGTCGCGCGCGTCCTCCGGGCACCGGCTGATGATGGGGGTACGGCCGAACACGCGGAGCTGATCATGACGGGTTGGAGGGTCAGGGACTACACCCTGGACGATCTCGAAGCGGTGATCCGTGTCGACATGCAGAGCGGCACGACCGAGGAGCCGCCGCTCTTCCCCCTCTCGGACGCCGTGACGGCCCTCCAGACCCGCCACCCGGCCGTGGTGGCCACGGCCGACGACGTGCTGATCGGCGCCGCGGTGAGCAGGGTGGAGGGCGAACGGGCATGGATCCTGCGCATCTGCATGGCGCCCGGCTGGCGGCAGCGCGGGCTGGGGAGTGCCCTGATCACCGCCCTTGAGCAACGGCTCTTCGCCCTCGGCGTCCGCGCGGTGCACGCCGCCCTGCCCGAGGGCGAGACCGGTGCCACCGCCCTGCGCAACTGCGACTTCGGCGCCCGCCCCGGGCTGGTCTTCTTCGAGAAACGCGGACCGGTGACCCCGCAGTCGGCCGGCACGCTGTCCTCGCTCGGAGCGGAGCTGCCGCCAGGGGGGCTGTGGCAGAAGGTCGCGGGCATGCAACGGGAGAAGCAGCTCATCGAGCGGCGCCTGGTCCTGCCGCTGGCCCATCCCGAACTGGCCGCCCAGCACGGAGTGGAACCGCCACGGGCGGTGATGCTGTTCGGCCCGCCCGGGACCGGCAAGAGCACGTTCGCGCACGCGATCGCCAGCCGCCTGGGATGGCCCTTCCTCGAACTGTTCCCCGCCCGTCTGGCCGCCGAGTACGGCCTGGCGACCGGGCTGAACCGGCGCTTCGACGAGATCGCCCGGCTCGACCACGTCCTCGTCTTCATCGACGAGGTCGAGGAGGTCGCCGGCGAACGCGGTGGCGCGGACGCGACCGCTGTCGGCGTCGTCAACGAACTGCTCAAGGCGATCGTCCGGTTCCGAAGCCAGGACGGACGGCTGCTCGTCTGCGCCACGAACAACGTGACCACCCTCGACTCCGCGTTCCTGCGGCACGGCCGCTTCGACTACGTGCTGCCGATCGGCCCTCCCGACCACACCGCCAGGACCGCGCTGTGGGAGAGCTACCTGGCCCGAGCGGGCGCGCGGGCCGACAGCACGGCACTCGCGTCCGCCAGCGAGGGGTTCACCCCCGCCGACATCGCCCATGCGGCGCGCGCCGTCTCCCAGGCCCAGTTCGAGCGCACCTTCGACACCGGAACCCGGACCACCCCCACCACCGACGACTACCTGGACACGATCCGCGACACCAAGCCCACGGTCAGCGCCGCCATGGCCCAGGAATTCGCCCAGCAGACGGAGAAGTTCGCCCGCATCTAGGCCGATGAAGAGTCGATCTGCGACGGACGTGTCAGGCCGGCGTAGGTGGCGTGTCGCTGCCCGTTTCGATGAGGATCTGCCTGGCCTCGGTGACGTTGTCGGCCCGTACGGCCCTGGCCATCGCGGCTCGTGCCGCGTCGGGCGACGTGTCCGGAGGGACCAGCATGAGGGAGAAGTGGTCCCGGTCGCCCCGGGTGATGAGGACGGTGTCGTCACCGACCGGAAAGGATTCGATGTGGACGATTCGGCCGTCGACCATCACCCGGGTCGGCAGCTCGTCCCAGGCGCTGCCGTCCAGACCGACCCGGGTCACAGGTCCGAGGTGCTGGGTCAACGCGGAAATCAGCGAGGGGAGTTCGGCGCCGATGTCCCGTGTCCGTGGCCACCATGCGCCGTCCAGGATTCCCTCGCGTGCGTGTGTCGTCTCCAGCCGCAGCAGGGCCGTCCCGGGGTGCACCGACCGGTGGACGGCATCCGGCAGGAGACTGGGGAAGTCGGAGGTGTCTGAGTCGGCCATGGTGTCCGCCCGTCCGCAGAGAGCAGTGCGACCGCAGGGGCTGCTACCACGATACGACCCTGCTACCTCACGGTACTCCGCACGACGCTCCCGCGAGCGCTTCGCCGCAGGGCGCGGTTGCGGAAACAGGCAACGGCTCCGGCGTATACCCGCCGGAGCCGCCCTTCCGGGTCATTGCACGTGAGCGTGCGCCGACCCGCTTTCCAGGTTACGTCAAAGGGACTAATCCGCCGTAAGCAATCCTTGCGAGGGTTCACTTCGGTCCGAGAAGCCGACGCGGCGGTTCAGCCACGCCCTTCCTCTTCCGTCTCCATCTGCCGGATCCCCTGGTGCGTCAGCGTGATCATCGCGGGCGTGTTGCCCCTCTCCCAGTCCACGACGACCCAGCCTTCACCTGCCAGGTACATACAGGCAGCGGCCATGTCCTGCTCAGGGATACCCAGGTCGGTGCGGAGCTTCGCCCCATCGAGGCCCAGGAGGCGATTGCCCTCGGCGGCTTGGTACAGAGCCTGCATGATCCTCTCGCGGTACGTCTTCCGGTCTCGCAACATCGCCATGACGCGCCTTCCTCCACCGCCCACGGTCGGGCCGAAGTCGATGTCATCCGCGGTCGCCGTCGCGGTGGGGCGCGTCGGAACGGTCGCGTCCACCGCCGACCGACGGTGTCTCCGGGGCCGACGCCCGATCCCCGGCAGAACATCGCTGTAGTGGAAGGCAGCGATCCGTTCGGCGTGCTGACCATTGAGCCGGTGGATCAGAACGACTCCGACGGCGATCAGGACGAGCGGCACGGCCACGGCGATGACGAGCATGGGATCTCACCTCCGCCGACCGGCGGGCGAAGGCCCTGCCGAGCCGATGGGCCGGGGCCGGGACGACGGTCGACCTGCTCCGCCGTCGGCCTCCCAGGCTTCTTCCCTGTTTCGTGCATCGATCCTGTCTGCTGCTTGCTCCCGGGCCGAGGCATCGACGCCGTCGCCGACCATCAACTGCGCGGCGGCATCCGCACCGGTTTCCGGCGGAATCACCAGCACGTCCCGGCGGCCGTCAGCGGAGAAAAGAGTGAGCCTGTGGGGATCCTGCTCCTCGGTGGACCAGCCCACCTGCACGGTGCGCCCGGCGTAGGACACCCAATGCGGCAGGACGGGCCAGTAGGCCGGGTGCACGGTGACACCCGTGATACGACCCCAGAGATCACCCAACGCGGCCGTCAACGACGGCAGCTCACGGGTGAAGGCACGGGAGCGAGGCCACCACATACCGTCCAGCCCGCCCGGCGCGGGCGTCAGGGACAGCCGGGCCGGCTGCGGCGGCGCACATCTGCCCGATGTCGTACGGTCAATGGTCACGGCCATGGCGCGAACCTGTCCCCGGGCTCGTGGGTGCGGCCCGGCGCTGTCGATCATCGGAAACGGCACCCGCAGCGGAGCCGGTGCGCGAAGAACTCCCGGTGTCTTCACACTACTCCGCTCACCGGTCCGAAAAGCCCGGGATGACCAGGCGGTTTCCTGCCTTCGAGACCTGGTCGCCGGTGCCGATGCCGGTCAGAGCCAGTCCTTGCGCTTGAACGTCAGATACAGCAATGCGGACAGGAGCACGATGACGGCGGCGGAGGTGACGAATCCCGACTCGCGGCCGAAACCGGGATAGGGGAGGTTCTGGCCGTAGTAGCCGGTGATCGCGGTGGGTACGGCGATGATCGCGGCCCAGCTCGTCACCTTCTTCATGATCAGGTTCATGCGGTTGGCCTGGACCGAGAGGTTCGTCTCCATGACCGAGGCCACCAGGTCCCGCAGTGATTCCGTCCACTCGGTGGCACGCAGCACGTGGTCGTAGACGTCCTGGTAGTACGGGGCGAGAGGATCGTTGATCAGGTGCAGGCCGGGGCGCATGAGGGTGTTGACCACCTCACGCATCGGGAGCACGACGCGGCGCAGCTGGACGAGCGACTTACGCAGTGCGAAAACCCGGCGCTGCACGGCTTCGATCTCCCGGCGCCCGGCCACGAAGAGCAGACCCTCCAGGTCCTCGATGCTGTCGTCCAACTGCTGGACCGCGGCGAAGTGTCCGTCCACGAGATGGTCGAGCAGACCGTGCAGCAGGAATCCGACGCCATGGCCGGCCAGGTCCGGGCTCTCGTCCCAGCGGGCGACGACGTCCTCGATGTCGAGGCCGTCGTCCTTGCGGACGGTGATCATGGCCTGGCTGGTGAGGAATACGGCGATCTCGCTGTACGTCAGTTGCGCACCGTCCGGGCTGACGGTCACGGCGTAGGCGCTGAGGAACTCGTGGGTGCGATAGCGGTCGAGTTTCGGCCGCTGTCCATGGTGAGCGGCATCCTCCAGAGCCAGTTCGTGGATGCCGAACTCCTGACCGAGCATGGTGAGTTCAGCGGCTCCGGGCCGGTGCAGGTCCAGCCACAGGACCGACGCCGGATCAGCGAGATGCGCAGAGACGTCACTGGCGGGAAAGCCCTCCATGACCAGAGTGCCGTCGTGATACAGCCGGGTACGCGTCACCATGGCCCGAGGCTAGTGCCTTATACCCCTGTCATGCCGCTTCGCCCCGATTGCCAGCGCGGCAGGTTCATCGACAGCAGCCACCCTCCGTGGGGGCCTTACGTCAAAGCCCGCGACATCCGGAGCTCCGATCGACGAGCATCGGGTGCCGGTCCGAAGGCAGGGATGTGGGTACCCGGCTGCCGCATCGCATCCGGCCTGCACCGCACGACCGGATGCGGCCCGTCAGCCGGGAAGGACACTCCGAGACCATGACCACGCATACCCCGCGCCGTCGCCCGCCTCCCCCCGCAGGTGGCAGTGATTTCGCCCGCCTGTCGAAGAAGATCGCCGAGGCCGGCCTGATGAACCGGCGCCCCGGCTACTACACCGTCCGGTCCATCGCCGTGGCCGTCGCCTACGCCGGTGGCTGGAGCGCGTTCGTCGTCATCGGCGCCGGGTGGTGGACCCTGGCGCTCGCCGCGTTCCTCGCCGTGATGTCCGGGCAGGTGGCTCTGCTCGCCCACGACGTCGCGCACCGCCAGGTCTTCCGCCGGCGCCGGCCCAGCGAGACGGCCGGCCGCGTCGCCGGGGCCGCGATCGGGATGGGCTATGGATGGTGGCAGGACAAACACACCCGCCACCACGCCAACCCCAACCACGAGGGCCTCGACCCCGACATCGCCCCGGACCTGCTGGTGTGGTCCCAGGACCAAGCCCGCGCCGCGACCGGACTGCCGAGGATCATCGGCCGTCGGCAGGCGTTCCTCTTCTTTCCCCTGCTCCTGCTCGAAGGGGTCAACCTTCATGTCTCCAGCGCGCGAGCACTGGGCAATCGCGCCCTGAAGAACCGCGCCCTGGACGGCACGCTGCTCTACGGGCACACCGCCGCCTACCTGACCGCAGTGTTCCTCGTACTCCCGCCCGGCATGGCGATCGCGTTCCTGGCCGTCAACCAGGGCCTGTTCGGCCTCTACCTCGGTTGTCTGTTCGCCCCCAACCACAAGGGCATGCCGATCCTGACCGGCAACGACCGCCCCGACTTCCTGCGCCGCCAGGTCCTCACCGCACGCAACGTACGCGGCAGCTGGTTCACCGACCTCGCCCTGGGCGGCCTGAACCACCAGATCGAACACCACCTGTTCCCCAGCATGCCCAGCCCGCACCTGCGCAGGGCCCGGCCCATCGTCCGCCGCTACTGCCAGGACCTGGGAGTCGACTATCGGGAAACCGGACTGATCGCCTCCTACCGGCAAGCACTCGCCAGCCTCCACCGAGCAGGAGCGCCACTGCGGCGAGCCCGTATCAGCAGCGCCCGAGCATGACGCACCGGCGCCGGCGGTAGATGATCTCGCCGCCCTGTCTGAACCAGGAGGCGATCCCGTCGAACCGCTTGCATGAGTCGGCAGCTGTAACACATCCAGATGCCCTTGCCGTACTCCCCTCCCAGATGGGCGCAATCGCAAATCCAGCGTCCCGCGAGCATCGCAGGAGCGCGCACTGTGTGCGGAGCCGAACGCGGTCATGCGCGCAAGCACAGTCGAGATCACGGCGAAGCCCCGCCGGAGCGCTCCGGCGGGGCTTCGTCTCATGGCTCCGGATGCGTCCAGGGAAGCACACGTGTGGCTACGCGTGGACCGCGTTGGCGACCCGATGCGACCCAAACCTCTGAAGATCGCTGGCAGCGTGAGCAACACGCGGAATCCAGTGGGGAATCGGTGACCGGATCCTGCCCCTCCTGCACCCACGTAGCAGCTACCTGCCCGGCCTCGGGCGTAGACCATGGGTGCGACGTCATCGGCCTCCGATCCGGCGAACGCCAGCGGTCGAGTGCCATGCGCAGGGCCGCGTCCGCGTCGTGCCGACCGTCCCGGCCACCTGCACAGAGGCGAGACGTGTGACGCAACGTCGTCGTCAAGGCGCGGAAGCCCGGCACCACGGACCTGTCGCCCTCCGACGTCGGAATGATCCGAACCGGGCAGTAAAGACCACTGACGGACACGAGGCACTCGCGGGCCATGTGCTCGTGGCATGTTGACCCCCTACTTCTTCCTGGGGAGGCACCGTGCCCGACTCTCCCGCCCCCATGGACTCGACACCGGCCTACCCCCGGTGGTCGGACCGCCTGATACGCCAGCTCGACACCTTCGCGGCCATGAGGTCCGGCGCCGAGAGAGCGCCCGCTCTCGTGCTCAACAGGCAGGACGGCGGCGATCCCCGATGGCCCGCCTACGTCATCCGGGAGTACGAGCACCGACTGGCAGGAGGACGTGGCCAGGTTCCTCACGCGGTCGTCGACGACGCGGAACTGACCGGCGGCTTCCTCGCGGCGGTCGACCGGGTGGCGCTGCGGTTCGAGCTCACCATGCTTTCAGGGCGCCTGAGGCTGCCTGCCTTCCACACATGCCGGGCCGTGCTGAAGTCGGAGCGCGGCACGGGAGACCTCCGGTCCCAGCAGCAGCCCATCGTCGACAGTCTGTACGCGGAACTCCTCAAGCGACACCGGACGCTCCGCGCCGCCGCGTACGTGGCGGACTTCCTGGGACAACACATCCTCACCGGCTGGCTCCAATGGCTCGTCGCCCCCGTGGTCGTCGGAGTTCCCAAGCTGGCCTACCGGTTCTTCCTGCGGCACTGGGGCCTGAGGTGGGTGGCGAACGACTGCCGCAGCGCCAACTTCCTGGACGCCGCTCTCGCCTTCTGCCGGGACGGCGAGCTGGACGCCGAGGACCCGCTCGTGCGGCACATCCTGCTACGCGCCCTGCTGAGCGACCTCCGCGCGGCGACGCGGGGCAGGACCCGGCTGAGCCACCTGCGGGCCCGGAGACGGTGGTCCTTCGTCGTCCTCATCCCCGAGATCGAAGAGGCGGACGGACCCGGCCGGTCGTTCCTCGGCGCGTTCGCGGAACTGGCCGCCGACCACCCGTCCCGGCCACTGCTCGTCCTGGCCGGCTGCGCGGGCCCACCACCGGACTACGCCGTCCCGCTGGGCGTCGACCCCGACCGACCGAACGGCATCGCCGACAAGGTGTTCGCCATCCTCAGCGAGGACAGCCCCGAGCCCGTACGCCTCGTCACGCTGCCGGCCCAGGACGACGCCGAGGGCACGGCAAGAAACAGGATCGAGAACAGCACGGGCGTCACGGCACGCAAGGACCACCTCCTGGACTGGGTGCGTCCCTCGGTCCTGCCTGCCCTGGCCCTCGCGGCCGCCGCCGTCTACCTCACCCCCGTGTCCCTCTGGCCAGGGGCCGCGCCTCCAGCACCGCCCTCGTGCGTCACGGTAGGCACCGGTGAGCGAGTCGGTGTCACCGACGGCGAGCAGTGCGATCTGGCCGTGCCCGGAGATGCCGGGAAGGAACTGCGTGACCTGGAACGCCAGGTGGCCGGGGAGAACGCCCGGATCCCCGACGGGCGGTACCGCACCCTGGTCTTTCTCGCGCCCTTGAGTTTGCAGAGGGGTGTGTACGACGACCCTCCGCTCGGCTTGCAGATCCTGCGCGGCGCGATCGCCCAGCAGCACAAGCTGAACGCCGGCGTCCGCCAGAACAAGATGCCCATCCGCCTGCTCATCGCCAACACCGGTCAGTACTTCCAGTACGGCGCCCGCAACGACGCAGCACCGAAGGACCCGGACGTCGCGCGCATGATCATCAGTCGGCAGCGCGAGGATCACATCGCGGCGGTCATCGGCATCACACAGAGTCGTCCCCAGTCGCTGAGGGCAGTCCAGGAACTCGACCAGGCCGGCATCCCGGTCATCGCCAACGGCGTGTCCGGCAGCACCATGGTCGGACCCGACTCCCCGCAGCGCTATTTCCAGATCTCGGCACCCGACACGCGCCTGGGTCCCATCTTCGCCGACTTCGTCCGCCACTCCCCCGAGATCCGCCACCTCACCAGCGGCACACCGCATGCCGTCGTCGTCTACGACCCGACCGACACCTCCTTCAGCACGGACCTCAAAAACGTCTTCCTGCGCGCCTACCGGCGATACGGCGATGTCGACGAGGTGACCTACAGCGAGAAGCCCGGAGCCACCACACCGGACAGCATCGCCACCGACGTGTGCAACAAGGTCTCCGCGACGCACGGCATCGTCGTCTACCTCGGGCGGTCGGGCGTGCTGCCCAGCCTCCTGAACGCCATGCAGAGCGCCGGCGGCCAGTGCCAGCCGCCGGAAGGCACCACCATTCCCCTGATCGCCGAGAGCGCCCCCATCGACTTCCAGCTCCACCCCGCCCACACGGCACGGACCTACCCGTACATGACACTCTTCTACGAGACCACCAATGCCCCGACGCCGGACTCGCGGGATCCCTACGCCCAGTTCACCCAGGACTTCGCAGCTGTCTTCGGGCATCTGAGCGCCGACTCCGACGCGGCCGGCGGCTTCGACACCGTCGGCATCGTCTCCAAGGTCATCGAGAATCTTCTCCCGGCTTCCCCGGACGTCCAGCCCAACGACATCTACCTGTGGCTGACCGCCCACGGCGTGTCCCAGTACCCCGGTGCTTCGGGCGTGCTGCAACTGGACGCCAAGAACAAGTACCCGCCCGACAAAGCCGTCTACATCCGAGAGATCACCCAGCCGCGCGGCACCCCGTCCACACTGCTCAGCTGCGGCATCCTGCCCGACCGGCAGAACCGCACGACCTGGGGAACGACGCCGGACACCTTCCCGTGCCCTCGCGAGACCATGGGACCACCGACCGACTGACCCAACCCCGGACGTCAGTGAGCGCTGAGCAAGCCTTCACGCACATGGGCCGAGGGGGCCACTGGGATTTTCAGAAGCAAAGGATTACAGCCCCATGAACAACGGGCAGTTCCCATGCCGCGCACTGCACCTCGGACGTGCGACGCGCGTCGTCACGGCGCCCCTGCCCGGGTGCTGGAGAACGGCGAACCCAAGTAGCCGTGAGACGCAAGGCCCCGCCGGGATCATGCCGACGGGGCCTGCCTCCACGTCTGACTGCGCTCTCCCACAGCCCCTGTGAGCGGGGTGCCGGCTGTGACTGTTCGACCAGGTGGAGGACCTCCCGGGCCGCGTAGCCTTTGAGGCGACGGACGCCGGGGAGTGCCGGAGGCGAGGGAGTCGCCGGGAGGGACCGCCGGCGCAGACGATCCCCCCCCAGGGCCCCCAGGGCCCGGACGACGGCGCACACGGAGCGTGCGGCGTCCAGCGGCTCCTGCATGCCGGCCACCGTGCGGGCGAAGCCGGTGCCCCGCGAACCGGCACACCGCGTCATTCCGGAGGAATGCGGAACTCGAATTCGGGACGGTCCCACGGCACGGCGGGCGGGTTCGCGAACGCGGTCCCCGTGCGCACCGCACCGACGCGGTGGTAGAAGTCCTCGGCAGGAACGTGCGACACGACCTTGACACGGTCGAGCCCTGCGGCACGTGCCTCGGACCGCATGTGCGCGACGAGCAGCCGTCCGATACCCCGTCCTTGCGCTTCGTCGGCGACGAACAGCAGGTCGAGCTCCGGTGGAGCGAGGACGAGCGAGTAGAATCCGACGACCCGGCCTCCGTGCTCGTCGGCGCCGACGGCCACGAAGGCGCGGTGGGCCTCGATGTAATCAGGACCGACCCGGTAACCCGCGACCGCGGCTGCGTACTTGCCCTCGTAGGCGCCTGAGCCACGCACGAGCCGCGTGAGCCGTTTGGCATCCCGCGCGACGGCCCTCCGAATGGTGATCGGCTGGCTGACCGGGGAAGTACGTGAACCCATCGGGAGAGTATTCCGCACTGGGGAACGCCTTCGTGCGGCGGGTCGGCTGCTCGCGCAGGCGTACCTGCACCGCTCCCAAGAGCCACTCGCCCAGGCCCTGACCGGTCACGTCACTGCCGCCGAATCGGCCGCCCGCCGGCAGGACGGGACCCGAACCGCTGCGGAGGAGCCGGAGAACGGGGTGGTCGACGGCTGCTCTCCCCGGGCCTCTTCGGCGGCGGGTCGTGTCGAGCGCTCGTTGGATCACCCAGGCAATGGATCACCCTGTCCCGCTCTCCGGGTACCGTCAGGGTATGAGTCATCCGCACCCCGAGTTGAAAGCCGCACCGCCCCTTCCCGAAGGAGGGCTGCGGGTCATCGCCCTGGGCGGCCTGGGGGAGATCGGCCGCAACATGACCGTCTTCGAGCACGCGGGCAAGCTGCTCATCGTCGACTGCGGCGTGCTGTTCCCCGAGGAGACCCAGCCCGGCGTGGACGTGATCCTGCCGGACTTCACCTCGATCCGGGACCGGCTGGACGACATCGTGGCCGTGGTACTCACCCACGGCCACGAGGACCACATCGGCGGCGTGCCGTACCTGTTGCGCGAGCGGTCCGACATCCCCGTCGTCGGCTCCAAGCTGACGCTGGCGTTCCTGGAGGCCAAGCTCAAGGAACACGGAATCCGGCCGCGCACGGTACGGGTGCGGGAGGGTGACCGGCGCGGTTTCGGGCCCTTCGACTGCGAGTTCGTGGCGGTCAACCACTCCATCCCCGACAGCCTCGCGGTCGCGATCCGCACCCGGGCCGGGATGGTGCTGCACACCGGCGACTTCAAGATGGACCAGTTCCCTCTCGACGACCGCATCACCGATCTGCGCGCCTTCGCCCGCCTGGGCGAGGAGGGCGTGGACCTGTTCCTCACCGACTCCACCAACGCCGAAGTACCCGGCTTCACGACCTCCGAGCGAGAGCTGAACCCGGCGATCGAGCAGGTGATGCGCACCGCACCGCGTCGGGTCATCGTCTCCAGCTTCGCCAGCCACGTACACCGCATCCAGCAGGTCCTGGACGCCGCCCACCAGCACGGCCGCAAGGTCGCCTTCGTCGGCCGGTCGATGGTCCGCAACATGGGCATCGCCCGTGACCTGGGCTATCTGAAGGTCCCCTCCGGTCTGGTCGTGAGCACGAAGGAGCTGGAGAAGCTCCCGGACCACAAGATCACGCTGGTGTGCACCGGCTCCCAGGGCGAACCCATGGCCGCGCTGTCACGGATGGCCAACCGCGACCACGTGATCCGCATCGGCAAGGGCGACACGGTCCTGCTCGCCAGCTCCCTCATCCCCGGCAACGAGAACGCCATCTACCGGGTGATCAACGGACTCACCCGGTGGGGCGCCCACGTCGTCCACAAGGGCAACGCCAAGGTCCACGTCTCCGGGCATGCCAGTGCCGGCGAACTCGTCTACTGCTACAACATCGTCAAACCCCGCAACGTCATGCCCGTGCACGGCGAATGGCGCCACCTGCGGGCCAACGCCGACCTCGCCATCCGTACCGGCGTCGACCCCGACCGGGTCGTCATCGCCGAGGACGGCGTCGTCGTCGACCTGGTCGGCGGACGCGCGTCCATCACCGGCAAGGTCCCCGCCGGCAACGTCTACGTGGACGGCATGGAAGTCGGCGGCGCCACCGAAGCGTCGCTCAAGGACCGTCTCACCCTCGCCGCCGAAGGCGTGGTCACCGTGGTGGCGATCGTCGACGCGGACACCGGCGCCCTCGCCGAGGCCCCCGACTTCCTGGCCCGGGGCTTCGTCCACGACGACGCCACCTTCGAGCTGGTCGTCCCCGTCATCGAGAAGACCCTTGCCACCGCAGCCGAGGAAGGCGTCGGGGACGCGCGTCAACTCGAACAACTCCTCGCCCGCGCCGTGGCGAACTGGGCGTTCCGCACCCACCGCCGCAAGCCCCTCATCATCCCCGTCATCATCGACGCCTGAGCGCCGGCCCGGCAGCACGGCTCCCGGTTCCGGCCGTGGTCCCGCCGGCATCGAGGTCGGGCACGACCGGACCGGTCGGTGGTGAAGCCGCCGGGCCCGACGAGGTGGATCCCCTCGCCGTGGGCGGCCGACAGGTCCGCGAGGGAGCCGATGCCGCGGGCGATGGCCCGCCGGCCGCGCTCCCGGGCCGCCTGCGGGAACTCGCGGCCGAAGCCGCGGGAGGAAATGGGTGACACAGCGGCGGTGCACCCCTCGGGGCAGGTCGGCACCCGCGCGTCGCGGCTGGGCACGGGGGCGGCCGCTGCCGGGAACGCGACCGACTGTGCGTCGACCCGGCTACGCCCCACCCGCGACGCGCGCACGGCATGCGCGCGTCGCGGGACTCATCGACTCAGCCGCCGCTCTTGCGCCTGAACGACCGCTGGCTCGCAGCCGGACCGTGCGCCGAACGCACCTTCGACGCATCGGACTTGGCCGCATTGTCGGCGGCGCCCGCCTGCTCACCGCGCTTGCGCGCCAGGGCTTCGCGGAACTTGCGCTTGAGGTCGTAGTTGCCGTCGCCGTCCGGCTGCAGAGGGGACGTCCCGGGGGCGGCCGGCTCCGAACCTTCCGTGGATACGGGCTCTGCGGTCATGGTGACCTCCTGGGTTCGGGGATGGGCAAGCACAGCTTGTCATGCCGGGCGCAGTGCGAGGCACCGGCAACGTCATCCTGTTCCGTTTCGGCGGGTATCCCGCTCGCGGCCAAAGGCTCCCCTGGCCAGGATGCCAGGGCAACGACTCTCAGCCGTTGCGACGTACGTGGGCGGCCTTGCGGGCCTCGGCGAGCTTGCGGGCCTCGCCGGCTTTACGGGACCTGCCGCCGGCGCCCGGGGAGGTGCCCTTGCTGGTGCCGAGGCCGCGGAAGGGGGCGTTGCTGTTCTTGGGCCGGGGGACTGCGGGCCCGCCGTCGAGCGGGATCCCGGAGGGAGCCCTGGCGCCGGTGATCCGGCTCAGCTCCGCCTCGCCGGAGCGCACCTTGGTGACGGTCGGCTCGATGCCGGCCCCGGCCATCATTCGGCTCGTCTCGCGGCGCTGGCCCGCCAGCACGAGCGTGACCACACTGCCGGACTCACCGGCGCGGGCGGTGCGGCCCGCCCGGTGCACATAGTCCTTGGGGCCGGTGGGCGGGTCGACGTTGACCACGAGATCAAGGTCGTCGATGTGCAGGCCTCGGGCCGCGACATTGGTCGCCACCAGAGCGGTGACCTGGCCGTTCTTGAACTGCGCCAGGGTCCGTGTGCGCTGTGGCTGGGACTTGCCGCTGTGCAGGGCCCCGGCGTGCACCCCGCTGGCCCGCAGATGCCGGGTGAGCTGGTCGACGGCGTGCTTGGTGTCGAGGAACAGCAGTACACGGCCGTCGCGGGCGGCGATCTCCGTGGTGACGGCGTAGCGGTCAGGGCCGTGGACGACCAGAACGTGGTGCTCCATCGTCGTGACCGTGTCCGCGGACGGGTCGACCGAGTGGACGGCGGGGTCGTGGAGGTAGCGGCGGACCAGCTGATCGACGTCGCGATCGAGGGTCGCCGAGAACAGCATCCGCTGACCGTCGGAGTGCACCTGGTCGAGGACGTCGGCAACCTGCGGCAGGAATCCCAAGTCGCACATCTGGTCGGCCTCGTCCAGCACGGTGATCCTCACCCGTCCCAGGCGGCAGGCGTTGCGCTCGATCAGGTCGTGCAGGCGTCCGGGGGTGGCGACGACCACCTCGGCTCCCTGGCGCAGCGCGGCGGCCTGCCGGCCGATCGACATGCCGCCGACGACCGTGGCCGTCCGCAGCCGCAGCGCCTCGGCGTACGGCGCCAGCGTCTGGCTGACTTGCTGGGCCAGCTCCCGGGTGGGCACAAGGATCAGAGCGAGGGGCTGCTTCGGTTCGGCACGCCGCCCGGCTGTACGGGTCAGCAGCGGCAGGCCGAAGGCGAGCGTCTTGCCCGATCCGGTGCGCCCGCGTCCCAGGATGTCGCGCCCCTCCAGGGCATCGGGCAGTGTGGCGGCCTGGATCGGAAAGGGTTCGCGCACGCCGAGTTCGCTCAGTGTCCGCAGGACCTCCGCCGGCAGTCCCAGACCGGCGAAGGAGACGGCCGGGGGCAGCACCGGGGTCGTGGACCCGGGCTGGGCGGGACCGCCGTGAGGGATGCCGGAGTCATCGGGATGCTTCATGAACAGCCTTCCGCCAGGGAACGTACCGAGGAAGGCCCGGCAGGTTTGAACAGCCCACGCACAAAGCCGAACCGAACAGGCAGAATCGCCCACCGCGACGACCACGCGAACGGGTGACACTAACACATGGCATGATCTCGGGCCGCTGATACCGATCGCCCCTGTGTCCGGTTGCCGGCAGCGGGTCGGCTCGTCGAGGGCTGCTTTCCAGCGGTCGTTCCAGCGCCGGCGGTCGCGTCCGGACGAGGCCGAGATCGGCGAGGGAACCGCGGCCGAACGCCCGTGCAGTCAGCAGTAGGACGACGGTGACGACGCTGGTCGCCACGCTGAGCCCCGCCGGTCGCTCGACCACCGTTCCCCGGCCGGCGGCCGTACGGCGGCATACCCAGGGTCAGCAGGAATCGAACCAGCACCGGCTGCCACCGGAAGAGCCCGGATCACTGCCGGGTCGTCAATGATAGACGACGATGAGCGAGGCCAGGAGCAGCGCGGCCGCGGCGGACAGCCCCAGGATCCGGTAGGGCCGCCATGCCGTCAGTGCCACGGAGGCGGCCCATACCGCTCCCACTACGACGGCCGGCCACGTGCCGGCCGTGCTCAGCGCGGCATGGAGGGGGAACGGTGCCAGCAGGAGCGTCGGCGGGATGACCGTCAGCCCGGGGCGGATACCCAGTAGCCTGTACGCCACGATCAGCCCGACGAGGGCGATGGCGAACGAGGCGGACAACGCCAGGACCGGCCACGGCGTCAGGCACACGCTGGTGTCATCGGCGCACACGCGGGCGTCGTAGGCGTACCCCTGCTGGACAAGATGGATCGACACGTAGGTGAGAGCGGCGCCGGTCGCGGCAGCGCCCGGGATGCGTATGGCCGGAGCCCCACCGGATGGCACCGGCGGTTCGTCGTGCCGCTGCACGAAAGTAGCGTCCATGACAAAATTCTCTCCGGTCATGGCAGCCGGGGCCTGAGTACGCGTACTCAGGCCCCGGCACCAGCGGCGCTGAACAGCGCGGCACGGTGCAGCCAGGTGCTGACACGGCCGGCAAGCGGAGCCGCGGTGGTGTGGCAGGGATCCGGTTTCGTATCCACGACGGCCACGGGAGGAGGACCCCGGTCGGCGTGCGGCCGGGGTCCTCGAGGCGGTGCGTACGTGCCGGGTCGGGCAGGTCAGCGCTGCAGGGTGAGCAGGCCCGGCCGCCACGGCAGTTGGTCGTAGGGGCCGTTGGCGGAGGGCGACTTGCCCTGGTAGAGCAGCTGCAGGTTGCAGGGGTCGATGGTCATGGTCTGGTCGGGGTTGTTGCGGACCAGGTCACCGTGGCTGATGTCGTTGGTCCAGCTGGCGCCGCTGTTGGCCCTGCCGGCGAAGGGGTTGCTCTCGCTGGCTGCCTGCGGGGTCCAGGAACCGCTCAGGCTGGAGGCCGTGAACGAGCGGAAGTAGCGCTGCTCGGTCGCGCCCCGGGCCTCGACGATCAT
>NZ_JBSFIK010000055.1:0-56221 GCF_053597535.1 Streptomyces sp. NPDC001348
CCACTCTCGGCTTCGCTCGAGCGGGGGGACCCCCATCGAGGGCTCTCCGGCGCCTTGCGATGCACGGCACCAGACCACGCGACCTCATCGGGCGCACATAGTGCAAGGACCCCTTAGGCCCTCTGCCGGCCCGGCTCAGCGCCGCAGGGGCCAGGCCGCCGTCGAGTGGCCGGGTTCCTGGCCCGCGTGGCGGGCGCAGGCGTCGGTGAGGGCCTCCAGCAGGCTCAGCGGGTCGGGCAGCGGAAGCTCGGGGCCGCGTACCCAGCGCACCGCCTTGCCGTCGCCCGGCAGCCGGGCCGGGGGGACCAGCACGTACGAGCCCCGGCAGTGCCAGCGCAGGCCCGGGTGCTCGTCCATCGTCTCGGGATGGCAGTCCAGTTCGCAGGGCCACCACTCGTCCTCGTCCTCGGGCGTGCCCCGGGTGAGGGTGAAGAACAGCATGCGGCCGTCGTCGCTCTCGGCGACCGGACCGACCTCGACGCCGGAGCCGAGCAGCCGCTCCAGGGCCTCCCGGCCGGCCTCCGCCGGCACGTCGAGCACGTCGTTCACCATGCCGGTGGCGGTGACGAAGTTGGCCTCCGGCTGGTGCCGGGCCCAACGCTCGATCTGGGCGCGGTCGGTGGTGGACTGCGTCTGCCAGGCGAAGGACACGGGATGCCGGGCCGGAGTGGGGCAGCCGACCCGGTCGCAGGAGCAGCGGTAGCCGGGTGCGGGGTGCGCGGCGGGCGCGAGCGGCAGTCCCGCTTCGGCGGCGGCCAGCAGCAGGGCCTCACGGCCGCCGTCGTCGGCGGTCTCCTTCGGGCGGCGGCCACGCAGCCACTGGGAGAGTCGGCCCTGCCGGCCGGACCGGCCGTCGAACGTCCCGCTCATGTATCGCCTCGCATCGCTGTTGTGCGGACAGCATGCCCCATGGTCCCACCTTCCCGTGCGCCGGGGGCATCCGGGGCAAGGGTGACCATGCGGTCAGCGCGGGGCGATCCCGGTCCGTGGCCCGGCGTCAGGAGTGTCCCGGCTCCGGTGCCGGCGGCCACGCGTCGCCCCAATCGGCGTCCCGGGCCGCCCGGTACAGCTCGCCGTGGCGTTTGGTGACCGTCGTGCGGCGCTTGTGCCCGTCGGCCTCGCACAGGTCGAGGAGGACCTGGCCCTTGCGGATCTGCGGGCGCCGCACGACCCGCGCGGGCGCCGGGGCGGCCGGGAGGCGGGTGGCGGCGACATAGCTGAACTTCTCGTCCTCGTAGGCCAGCGAGCCGCCCTTGACCTGCCGGTGCAGGGAGGAGCGGCTGACCCGCGCGGAGAAGTGGCACCAGTCCGTGCCGGGGGCGAGGGGGCAGGCGGCGCTGTGCGGGCAGGGCGCGGCGACGCGGAAGCCGGCCGCGACGAGCCGGTCGCGGGCCTCGACGACCCGGGCGTGGCCGGCCGGAGTGCCCGCCTCGACGATCACGACGGCCTGGGCGGACCGGGCGGCGGAGTCGACGAGGGCGGCGCGGTCGGGCTCGGTGAGTTCGTTGAGGACGTAGGAGACGGTGACCAGGTCGGCCGGGTCGAGGGTGAGGGCGGCGCCGATGCGGGCGCGCTGCCAGCGGACGTCCCCGAGTGCCGGGTGGGCGGCGGCGAGCTCCTCGCCGAGTGCGAGGGCGGGCGCCGCCCAGTCCAGCACGGTCACCGGCCGGGTCCCCGCCCAGGTGGCGCTGACCGCCCAGGTCGCCGCGCCGGTTCCGCCGCCGGCGTCGATGTGGCTGCCCGGCGTCCATCCCGGTACGGCGTCCGCGAAGGCCGCCAGCGCCGAGCGCACCGCCTCGAAGGTGGCCGGCATCCGGTAGGCGGCGTACGCGGCGACGTCGGCGCGGTCCCGGAGGATCGGCGCGTCGGTCGGGGTGTCTCCCCGGTAGTTGGCGATCAGCCGTTCCACGGCCCCGGCGGCCTGCTTGGGCGGGAGTCCGTCGAGCAGTGCGGTGAGGGTCGCGCGGAGGGTGTCGGCTGCGGAGGCGGGGGCGTTCACCCGCCGATTCTCTCAGGCGCCGCGGACCGCCCTCGCCAGCCGGGTCGCCGCCGCCGCCCTGGGCCCGCTGTCCGGTGGCCGTCGGCGGGGGTGCACGGTGTTGGCCAGCAGCACGAGGAAGGTGTCCGTCGCCGGGTCCAGTACCAGGGACGTCCCCGTGAAGCCCGTGTGGCCGGCCGCTCCGCTGCCCGCCAGCTCGCCCATGAACCACGGCTGGTCCACGGTGAAGCCGAGTCCGGGCGGGGCCAGCAGGAGTTCCACGAAGTCGGGGCCGAGGATCCGGGCGGGGCCGTACGCGCCGCCCGCCAGGAGGGTGCGGCAGAAGACCGCGAGGTCCGTGGCCGTGCCGAACAGGCCGGCGTGGCCGGCCACCCCGCCCAGCGCCCAGGCGTTCTCGTCGTGGACGACGCCCCGCACCATCCCCCGGTCCGTTTTGGCCCACGGCCGCCGCTGGTCCTCGGTGGCCGCGGCGTCCGGGCACGGCCCGAAGGCGGTCGCGGTCATCCCCAGCGGCCGGGTGATGCCCTCGTGCACCAGGACGTCGAGGGTGCGGCCGGTGACGCGTTCCAGCACGCACTGCAGCAGCAGCATGTTCAGGTCGGAGTAGAGGTGGGTGCCCGGCGGTTCGACCGGTGCCTCGGCCCGCAGCAGCGCCAGCCGTGCGGTGTCGTCGGCGCACTCGTACAGGGGCAGCTCGGGGCGCAGCCCGGAGGTGTGGGTGAGCAGCTGGCGTACGGTGATGTCGTGCTCGGCGGCGCCCCGGAACTCCGGGAGGAAGGCGCCCACCCGGGCGTCGATGCCGAGGGTGCCCCGTTCGATCTGCTGGACGGCGGCGACCGAGGTGAACAGCTTGGTGAGGGAGGCCAGGTCGAAGGGGGTGCCGACGGTCATCGGCACCCGGGCGGCGCGCGGCGGTTCCACGCCCGCGTCGCTCTGCGGGTCGTAGGCGGTGTACCGCACCGCCCAGCCCGCCGCCTCCCGCACGGCGATCACCGGCCCGCGTCCGGCCACCACGACGACGCCCGCCGCCCAGGGGTGGTCGCCGGCGGTGAGGTCGCGGACCTCCCGGGCCAGCCGGCCGAGTTCCGTGGGGTCGAGCCCGGCCCGTTCCGGGGTGTCGACGCGCAGTCTCGGTGCGCTCAGCTCTCTGCTCCCTCCGTCCCCGTACGCCTGTTCCAGGGTCGGCACATTCCCGCGAAGCACGCCAGTGCAACCAGCGCCCCCGCCAACTGGACGACGGCCATCGGCACGGCGGTGTGCTCCCCGGCGACGCCGACGAGCGGTGAGGCGACCGCTCCGACGAGGAAGGAGGAGGTGCCGAGCAGCGCGGACGCGGAGCCGGCCGTGTGCCGGGTGCGCAGCAGGGCGAGGGACTGGGCGTTGGGCAGGGTGATGCCCATCGCGGACATCAGGACGAAGAGGGCTGCGGCGACGGGGGCGAGTCCGACGTGCCCGAGGACGCCCGTGGACATCAGCAGCAGCGCGCCGGCAGCCAGGGTGATGACGGTCAGGCCGACGGCGAGCACCCCGTCCAGCCGGACCCGGCCGACCAGCACCTTGCCGTTGACCTGACCGGCGACGACCAGGCCGACGGAGTTGAGGCCGAACAGGAGGCTGAAGGTCTGCGGGGAGGCGCCGTAGATCTCCTGGATCACGAAGGGCGAGGCGCTTATGTAGGCGAAGAGCGCGGCGAAGGCGAAGCCGCCGGCGAGCATGTAACCGGTGAAGGGCAGGTCGGCGAGCAGCGCGCGCATCCCGCGCAGCGCCTCTCCGACGCCGCCGCCGTGGCGCTGAGCGGGTGGCAGGGTCTCGGGCAGCCGGAACCAGACGACGCAGCCCAGCAGGGCCCCGACCACCGTCAGGACCACGAAGACGCCCCGCCAGTCCGTCACCCGCAGGATCTGTCCGCCGATCAGCGGCGCGACGATGGGCGCCGCCCCGGAGACCAGCATGAGGGTGGAGAAGAAGCGGGCCATGGCCACGCCGTCGTACAGGTCCCGGACGACCGCCCGGGCGATGACGATCCCGGCCGCGCCCGCGAGGCCCTGGGCCAGCCGGAAGGCGACCAGGGTCTCCACGGTGGGCGCGACGGCGCACAGGGCGGTCGCCACGACGTAGACGGCGAGGCCGGCGAGGAGCGGGCGCCGGCGGCCCCACCGGTCGCTCATCGGGCCGACCACGAGCTGCCCGAGCGCCATCCCGGCCAGGCAGGCGGTGAGCGTGAGCTGGATCGTCGCGGCGGGTGCGTGCAGGGAACGGGTGACCGCCGGAAGGGACGGGAGGTACATGTCCATGGCCAGCGGGGGCGTCGCGGTGAGGCCGCCGAGGATGAGGACGAGCAGGAGGCCGGCCCGGCGGGTGGCCGGTACGGCGGGGTCCCGCGGCTCGGAGCCCTCGCCCAGCCCCGGTGTCGACGCCGTCGTGTGCTCGCCCATGTGCCCCTCCCTCTCCGAGCCGACCGGCACCTATGCTCTCAGCCCGGAGAAGACCGGTCGTACACACGTGCCGGGGATCACATGAGCGAGGGGTGGGGATGGCGGAGCAGAGCGTGCGGTGGGGGATCCTGGCCACGGGCGGGATCGCCGCCGCGTTCGCGGCGGACCTGGTGGACCTTCCCGACGCGGAACTGGTCGCGGTGGCCTCCCGCAGCGAGGAGTCGGCGCGGGCGTTCGCGGAGCGGTTCGGGATACCGCGGGCGTACGGCGACTGGGAGTCGCTGGCGAAGGACGGGGACATCGATGTCGTGTACGTCGCCACCCCGCACTCGGCCCACCGGGTGGCGGCCGGCCTGTGCCTGGAGGCGGGGCGGCACGTGCTGTGCGAGAAGCCGTTCACGCTGAACCTGCGCGAGGCCGGGGAACTGGTCGAGTTGGCGCGCGGACGCGGCCGCTTCCTGATGGAGGCGATGTGGATGTACTGCAACCCACTGGTCCGGCGGCTGAAGGCACTGGTCGACGACGGCGCGATCGGCGAAGTACGCACCGTCCAGGCCGACTTCGGCCTCGCCGGGCACCTCTTGCCGGAGGCGAGGAATGGAGAACTGCCGCCCGCGCACCGGCTGCGGGACCCGGCACTCGGCGGCGGCGCGCTGCTCGACCTGGGCGTGTACCCGGTGTCCTTCGCGCACCTGCTGCTCGGTGAGCCGTCCGACGTGACCGCGCGGGCCACACTGTCCGCCGAGGGCGTCGACCTGCAGACGGGAGCCCTGCTGGGCTGGGAGAGCGGTGCGCTCGCCTCGGTGCACTGCTCGATCGTCGGCGGTACGTCCGTCTCGGCGTCGGTGACGGGTTCGCGGGGCCGGATCGACATCCCGGACGGCTTCTTCCACCCCGACCGGTTCGTGCTGCACCGCGACGGCCGCGCCCCCGAGGAGTTCGCCGCCGACCCGGCCGACGGGCCGCGCAGCAGCCTGCGGCACGAGGCGAAGGAGGTCATGCGGGCGCTGCGGGCGGGCGAGACGGAGTCCCCGCTGGTGCCGCTGGACGGCACGCTCGCGGTGATGCGGACGCTGGACGCGGTGCGGGAGCGGATCGGGGTGCGTTATCCCGGTGAACTCGAGGAGGGAGCCTCGTACGTTCCCGTGTCATGACCGGCACGCGGACGAGGATCGCGGTGGTGACCGGCGCCGGCTCCGGCATCGGCCGGGCGGTCGCCGTGGAGCTGCCGCTGGAGGCGAACGTGCAGTTCGCGACGGTCCTGGCGACGACGATGCCGTATGGGGGGGCGGAGCTGAGCACCGACGCCCCGTCACTCCCTCGCCCCGCACAAACGGAATTGCAACATCCGCGCTATTGCGGGCGATAGCGACCCTATGCTCAAATTTCCTTCACCAGAGCTTCACAGTTGGACCTCTGGTATCCGCCGACCACACCGAGGGGGGAGGCGGCAGCCGTTCCACCGCACCGGGCTGGGGGTGGACCTCGCGCCGAGCGCGGGTACGCACCGGTGGGTGGATCGGCTGCCGCTTGAGCAGACCTGCGGTCGGCCGCCATGTTCTGCCTGCCGCGTAGCGCCTGTTGCGCGTGGTCGCGGCGTTGCCGGGCCGTCGACGTGAGCCCCGCCACCACCCTCCCCCCGCCGTTGCGGGCGGAGGGAATGTGACGTCCGGCCTCAGCCCGACTGCTCCATGTCCGGCTTGCTCCGCGCCTCGTGGTTGGCCTTCGCGTCCGGCACGGCCTTCGCGTCCGGCGCAGCCTTCGCGCTGGGTGCGGCATCGGCATCGCGCTTGGCCTTCGCGCCGGGCGCGGCCTTCCCGCCGGGCGCGGCCGTCGCGTCCGGCACCCCGTCCGCGACCGCGGCGGCCCTGCGCCGTCGCAGGGCCCACGCGCCCGCTCCCAGCAACGCGACCGCGCCACCGGCCCCTTCCAGCAGCCGCCAGGCCGACGAGCCGCCCGAGGGCGTCCCCGACGCCCCGGCGGCGGCCTGGGCCCCCTTGCGCTTCGGAGCCGGACTCGCGCTCGCGCCCACCTTCGCGCCGCCCTCGCTGATCGGCTCGACCAGCGCGCCGATCGGCTCCGCCGAACGCCCCCCGCCGAAGCCCCAGTCGAGCAGCGCGGCGGTCTCCTCGTACACGGCATTGCCTCCGCTCCTGGGGTGCATCACCGTGACCAGCAGGGTGCGCCCGCCGCGCACGGCCGCGCCGGTGAACGTGTTGCCGGCATGGCTGGTGTAGCCGTTCTTCACCCCGATGAGACCGTCGTAGGTGTCCAGCCCCCAGGCCCCCGTCAGCAGCCGGTCGGTGTTCTGGATCTGGAAGGTCTTCTTGCCGCCCGCCGGGAAGTCGGCGGTCCGCGTACCGCAGTAGCCCCGGAAGTCCCCGTCCTTCAGCCCGTGCCGGGCGAACAGGGTCAGGTCGTACGCCGAGGACAGCTGGCCCTTGTGGTCGAAGCCGTCGGGGCTGACCACATGGGTGTCCAGGGCCTGCAGGTCCTCCGCCTTGGCCTGCATCTCGGCGACCGTCTTCGCCAGCCCGCCGTTGAGGTGGGCGAGGACGTGCACCGCGTCGTTGCCGGAGCGCAGGAACACGCCCTGCCAGAGCTGGTGGACGCTGTAGGTGATGCCGGGCTTGACGCCGACCAGGCTGGAGCCCGCCGGGACGTCGGCCAGGTCGGCGTCGGTGACCTTGTGCGTCATGCCGCGGTCCAGCTTGTTCAGCACGGTGTCCGCGAACAGCATCTTCAGCGTGGAGGCGGGCGCGAGACGTTGGTGGGCGTTGAACGAGGCGAGCACCTCACCGGTGTCGTGGTCGGCGACGAGCCAGGACCGGGCGGTCAGTTTCCTGGGCAGCCCCGTGGCGCCACTCACCTGGATCCCTGGACGAGCCAGCCGCACACCGCCTATGGCCGTCGCCGCGGAGGCGGGGCCTGCTGCCGACAGGGGAAGGGCGGCGGCCGTCAGACCTAGGACGGCACGCCGACTGAGCCGAGAACAATCATGCACTCCGGGACCGTACACCGCGGCCGCCATAGGAAAATCTGACCCTGTACCCGATTTCCCAGCCCTGACACATGTTTTACCCAGGTCTGCTCAAAGGTTCCTCCGCAGCTTGGCGCCGCGCCGACAGCGGGCGCCAAGAACCTCGAGGAACGGGATGTTCGGCGTCCGTCTCACGCGCGAACCGATCCGGCACAAGAATGCCGCTCCGGTCATCGCGACGGGTCTGGCGCTCGGTATCGCGCCGGTCATCACCGTCGACTCGCTGTCGGCCGGCATGCAGGAGGCGCAGGACAAAGTCCTGAAATCGCCGTACGGCCCGGGACGGACATGACCGTCACCAAGGCCCGTTCGGCGCCCGGGGCCGGCGGCTCGTCCACCGCCCGCCGCGCCCCACGCCTGGCCACCGTCGAGGCAGGGCGGATCACGCCGACCGAGCAGAGCGTGCGCTGCTGAGAAGGGGGCCGCTCACCTCCCGAGTATCCGGTCGACGTCGGCCAGTTGCGCAGCGGTGAGCGGCCCCTTCGCGATGGCGCCCGCGTTCTGCTCGGCCTGCGCGACCGAGCGGAAGCCGGGGATGGGGACCGTACGAGGACTGCGTGCCCACAGCCAGGCGAGGGCTCCCTGGGCGAGGGTGCGACCGTCACTGGTGAGAACGTCCTTCAGGGCGTCGACCCGGGCGAGCCACTGCGGATCGGCCCCCGACCCGTCGCTGAACCCCTGGAGCCAGGCGGGCGGCCGGCTGCGGATGTCCCCGGTCTCCAGGGCGGCCCCCTGCGCGTGCTTGCCGGTGAGCAGGCCCATGGCGAGCGGGCTGCGGTTGATGCTCGCGAGCCCCGACTCCTCGCACAGCCGGATCATCTCCGGGGCGTCCTGCAGGACGTTGAGCGCGTGCTGTACGGCCGCGCAGTGCTCCCCTTCGGCGAAGACGGCGGCGCGTGCGGGGTCGTCGGTGCTCCACGCGTAGGCACGCACCAGCCCCTCCTTGACGAACTCCTCGCAGAGGTCGCGCAGTTCGGCCGCCCGACCGAGGTCGGCGTCCGACAGGTGCAGCTGGTAGAGGTCCACGTGGTCGGTGCCGAGGCGGCGCAGCGAGGCGGTGAGTGCGCGGCGGGCGTACTCCGGGGAGTCGTCGCTGCCCGTGAGGGTCCGGGTCTCCTCGTCGAAGACGTTGCCCCACTTGGTGGCGACGACGACATCGCCTCGCCGCTTGCCGAGGGCGCGGCCGAGAACGCGCTCGCTGTGTCCGGCGCCGTAGGTGTCGGCGGTGTCGAAGAAGGTGACGCCGAGGTCGAGGGCGCGGTGCACGGCCCGCACGGACTCCTCGTCGTCGACCTTGCCCCACCCCAGCGGCTGCCCGTCGGCGGCCTGCCACTCCCCGCCGATGGCCCAGCAGCCGAAGCCGAGCGCGCTGACCTGTATGCCACTGCGTCCCAGTGTCCTGTTGCTCTCCATGGCAAGGACGCTAGAAGTTGAAGCGCACACGAAGGCAAGCTCTTACCGCGGCTGTTTCAGCGGCTGCTTCAGGTGTGGACGGTGCGACGCTGGAAACGCGTGCAATGACCGTTCCTGTCGACTTCTCGCCTGGGGAGCAACCGTGACCTCTTACGACCGACGCGATCTGGGCCTGCTGCTGCTCCGGCTGGGGACCGGCGGAGTACTGGCGGCGCACGGCGCGCAGAAGCTGTTCGGCTGGTTCGGCGGCCACGGCCTGGAGGGGACCGGCAAGTTCATGGAGTCCGTCGGCTACTCCCCCGGCAAGGAGAGCGCGACGGCGGCGGGCCTGGCGGAGGCGGGCGGCGGCACGCTGCTGGCACTGGGCCTCGCGACCCCCGCGGCCGGCGCGGCGGCGGCCGGCGCGATGGTGGGCGCGGCGGCGGTGCACAAGCCGAACGGCTTCTTCGCCCAGGAGGGCGGCTACGAGTACGCGGCCAGCCTGGCCCTGGCCGCCACCGGCCTCGCCATCACCGGCCCCGGCCGCCTCTCCCTCGACCACGCCCTCGGCCACCGCGTCAACCGGGGCTGGATGGTCCCGGCGGCCCTCGGCGTGACGGCGGCGGCGACCGCGGTGGTCGTCGGGGCGCGGAACAAGCGCCTGCAGAAGTCCAAGGAGGCCGAGGCCGGGGCCGAACAGGAACCCCTGTTCGAAGAGTAGGCCCGCTCCGGCATGGGGCAGGCTGCCCGCATGACCGACGACGAGTACGCGGCCCTCTGGCCGACGATCGACGCCCTGACGTTCTGGCTGGACACCAAGGAAAGCCACGACGGCACCGAGGGCACGCTCCTGCGCGTCCTGAAGCTGTCGGAGGAGGTCGGCGAGGTCTCCGAGGCGGTGATCGGCGCGATGGGGCAGAACCCGCGCAAGGGAGTCACCCACACGTGGGAGGACGTCGAGGCGGAACTGTGCGACGTCGTCATCACGGCGCTCGTGGCGTTGCGCACGCTGACGCCTCAGGCGCGGGAGGTCTTCGGCCGGCATCTGGCGCGAGTGGCGGAGCGGTCGCTGGGCACCGAGCGGGCTTGACCGGCGGCCTGCGAGCCATGCTCCCGGTCACCACAGGGTTGTCAGGGACATGTGTGCGGCCTACAGTCCCAACTGCGAATGGGAGCGCTCCCATATGGGGAGGTGGGGGCGCTCCACCCCCCACCTCCGGACATACCGCCGAAAGAGGCCCGTATGCGACCGTTACCGCACCTCCCGCGTACCGTGCGCGGCACGTTGGGCGCGCTCCTCACCGCGCTCGCCACCGTTGCGGCGCTCTTCGCCGCGACCCCGTCCGCCCAGGCCGACACCACGGTCTGCGATCAGTTCGGCTCGACCGTCGTCCAGGGGCGATACGTCGTCCAGAACAACCGCTGGAACACCAGCCAGACCCAGTGCGTCACCGCCACCGGCTCCGGTTTCCGGGTCAGCCGGGCCGATGGTTCCGTGCCGACGAACGGCGCGCCGAAGTCCTACCCGTCCCTCTTCTTCGGCTGCCACTACACCAACTGCTCGCCGGGAACCAACCTCCCCGCACAGCTCTCCGGTATCTCCAGCGCGCCGAGCAGCATCTCGTACGGCTACGTCGGCGATGCCGTGTACGACGCGGCGTACGACATCTGGCTGGACCCGACACCGCGCACCGACGGCGTGAACCGGACCGAGATCATGATCTGGCTCAACAAGGTGGGCCCGATCCAGCCCGTCGGCTCCCAGGTCGGCTCGGCCACCGTGGGCGGACGCTCCTGGCAGGTGTGGTCGGGCAACAACGGCACCAACGACGTGCTGTCCTTCGTCGCCCCGTCGGCGATGAGCGGCTGGAGCTTCGACGTGATGGACTTCGTCCGGCAGGCCGTGTCCCGCGGGCTGGCCCAGAACAGCTGGTACCTGACGAGCATCCAGGCCGGTTTCGAGCCGTGGCAGAACGGCACCGGCCTCGCCGTGAACTCGTTCTCGTCGACCGTCAACACGGGTGGCGGCCCCGGCCCCGGCGGCCCGGGCGGTTCCACGAGCTGCCAGGTGTCGTACGCCACGAACGTGTGGGACGGGGGCTTCACCGCGAACGTCACCGTCGGCAACACCGGTTCGGCACCCGTCGACGGCTGGCACCTCGCCTTCACCCTGCCCTCGGGCCAGCGCATCACCAGCGCCTGGAATGCCTCCGTCTCCCCGTCCTCCGGATCCGTGACGGCGAGCGGCCTGTCGCACAACGCGGACATCCCCCCGGCCGGCAACCAGACGTTCGGCTTCCAGGGGACCTACAGCGGCGCCTTCGCCACGCCGAGCGGGTTCAGCCTGAACGGGACCGCCTGCAGCAGGGCGTGAGGTGGCCGCGGAACGCGGCGCC
This sequence comes from Streptomyces sp. NPDC001348, assembly GCF_053597535.1. Classification (NCBI taxonomy): domain Bacteria; kingdom Bacillati; phylum Actinomycetota; class Actinomycetes; order Kitasatosporales; family Streptomycetaceae; genus Streptomyces; species Streptomyces sp. NPDC001348. The sequence continues at coordinate 11,263 of NZ_JBSFIK010000055.1, forward strand.
GTCGAAGTGGGCAGCGTCCGGCCCGGCTTCACTGCCGACGGCGGGGCAGACGAGTCGGGCTGTACGCCCTAGTTTTGCCCCGCTCAGCGAGCGACCACGCTCTGACCTGCCTGTTTACGAAGTCCCAGCGGCTGTCTCAGCCGCCTGGGACTTCTCAAGGCGTGGTTCAGGAACCGGACACCGTACTCGAGTCGCGATGCGCGGCCCGGTCGGTGGCGGATGTGCCCGGCCGAACGACGCGCGTGCGGGCGGGGCGGCTCAGCCATCGACGACATAGCGATCCAGGGTGCGGACGTAGTCCGCGGCGCCCATGCGGCCGACGGATCCCAGCAGGTCCAGGTCGACGTGGCAGCCGGATTCGTCGATCAGCCCCTCGTCCGCGGTGATGTGGACCACTTCTCCGATGACGACGAAGTGATCACCTACCGGGACCACCGCGGACGTCCGGCATTCGAAGGCGATGGGAGACCCGTCGATGCGGGGAGAGCGGACCCTCTTTCCGGGCAGCGGCCGCAGACCCGCCGGTTGGTACTCCGACTCACCGTACGGCAGGGGTTTCGCCGAGGCGGTGGCCGCCTCTGCATGTTTTTCGATCAGTACGTTGACAGTGAACTCCCCCGTACCTCCCTCGGTCGGCACCCTGGCGTTGCGGCACGAGTCCTTCTCCGTGCCGTCGGCCCGTCGACCGGCGCAGAAGAGCAGGGCCATGGGGGAATACCCGACCGCCGTGTAGTAGGAGAAGGGTGCCAGGTTGATCGCTCCGCCTGGGGAGACGGTGCTCACCATGGCCACCGGCCGGGGCACCACGCTCCACAGCAGAAGCCGCTCGCGCTGCCGCACGGTCATGTCCGCTACGTCGATCTCCAGCATGGATCAGCCGTTCTCGGTGGCGACGGGCCGGCCGGCGCTGGAACCCCGCAGGCTCTGGGGGCGCAGGTCCGTCCACACGCGGTCGACGTACGCGAGGCACTCTTCCAGTGTGCTGGTGACGCCGACGGGCGACCAGCCCGCCGGGATCGCCCGGTCCGTGGGCCAGACCGAGTACTGCCGTTCGTGGTTGATCACGACGTGATGGAGCCCGGTGGTGTCGTCCGCTGTCATGAGGGCCGCCTTCGTCCTGTGGAGGGGTTGATGTCGTGGTCCGGTGCTTCTCACGCGGGGCTGGGGGTGAGTTCATCCGTGTGCAGGGCCCCGCGCAGCCGCCGCAGTTCGGGGAAGGGCAGCGTGATCCGGCGCATCAGGAACTCCTCCCCGGACGTTCCTCCGGTGCCTTGCCGGCCGCCGACCATCTTCGACATCAGGCCGAGGTGGGCCACCTTCCAGCGCCAGTAGCCATTTCCCACGTCAAGCAGCATCTCGGCCACCCTGTGCAGGCCCCCACCGGCGATCCCGAGGCGGCAGACGTCGGCCACGGTGCGGCCTTGACGACGGGTGTTCTCCACGAAGGCCCGGTACAGCTCGCCCTCCTCACTGCCGTCCCCCAGCAGTCGGCCGAGTTCCCGGAACTGCTGCGACTGCGCCCCGCTGGCCGTGCCGAGATAGGGTCGGAACTGGACGAAGTGACGCAAGGGGAGCCGTTCCAGGACGAGTACCTGCTCATGCAGGATTCGGAGCAACTCGGCTGCGCGATGGAGGAGTTCCACGCTGGTCTCCACATCTTCGGCCGGACGGCCGACGGAGGCGAGCAGGTCCCTCGCCAGGCTCAGATCCGCGACGGCCTGCTTGAGCCACAGCTCGCAGGACTGGTGGGCGACGATGAAGAAGTGCTCGGCCAGGACCACGGTCCGGTCGGCTGTCGCGGGGATCTGTGTCTTCTGGAGTGACAGCAGGATGTCCGTCTGGAGATATGAGGAGTAGTTCAACTCGGCCATGGTCAGCTCCGCGTCAGTGAGTCTGTGTGGAGTGCGGTGTCGAGGAAGGCGGTGATGTCGACGAGAAGGTGTTCGGCGGTCTGGAACGGGTGGAAGTGGTCGCCCTCCCGTTCGAGCAGGCTGAACGGCCCGGTCGTCACCGACGCCCAGCCGGCCAGCAGGGAGGTGTCGACCAGCGGGTCCGAGGTGCCGTGATAGCAACGGACGGGGCAGGACAGGGAGACGGCTCCGGGCTCCGGCCGGTAGTCCTCGTGCGCCGTGATGTCCGTACGCAGCACCGGCAGCAGTGCTTCCACCAGTTCCGGCTCGCGGGCGACGGCTGGGTCGATCCCGCCCAGCGAGCTGACCAGGGACCACAGTTCGTCATCGGAGAGCAGCCCGGCCCGCGCCCGGCCCTGCACACCCGGAGCTGGGCAACTCGACGCCAGGAGACCACAGGGCGCTCGGTCCAACGTGCGGAGGGTCAGAGCGGTCTCGTAGGCGACGAAGGCACCAAGGCTGTGCCCGAACAGCACAGTGGGCAGGGGCTTCAGGCGCAGCAGTTCGGAGGAGAGTTCCGAACTCAACGCGCGCACGTCAGTGGACAGCGGCTCGCCGAAGCGGTCGCCGTGCCCCGGATACTGACACGCGAGCAGTTCGACGGCCGGCGGGAGCCCGGCGACCCATGCCTCGTAGCCGGCCGTGGTGCCGCCGGAGTGCGGTAGGCAGACGACCCTTGCGATGGGGGCGGACGCACGGGCCAGCGTCCGCAAACAGTGATCCCGGCGAGTATGCGGCATGATGCGCTCCTCCGCTTCGGACGTGTTCTCAACTTCCCACGGCGTACCGGGGGCACAGAGCAATCTTTCGGCTCTCCGTCACTGCCGGGAGCGGCCGCGAAAGACTTCTGACACAACTGGAGCGGCCCCGCGCGGCCGTCTGTGACGATCCCTTTACCGGAGCCGGTGCCAGGCACTGCGAGCAGTGCGTTTCCAGTCTTCAGTGGGGATTGCCGTCGATGAGCCGAACAGCTGTCGCCTCGCTCGATCTGACCGACTCGCGCACGTTCATGGAGCATGATCCGTTGAGGTTCTTCGCCGAGGTGAGGTTGAGCGAGCCGGTGTACTGGCACGCTGCCGCGGACGGCCGCCCCGGTTTCTGGGTGGTGGCCGGGTACGCCGACGTGGTCGCCTGTTACGGCGCTTCCGAGGCTTTGGCCTCGGGCCGTGGAACCGTGCTCGATGTGCTGTTGCGCGGCGACGACTCCGCCGGAGGCAGGATGCTTGCCGTCACGGACCGGCCACGGCACCGGGAACTTCGAGCCCTCTTGTGGCGCGCCCTGTCGCCGAGAGTACTCAACAGGGTCGCTCGGAGGATCGAGGAGCGCACCACCGCGCTCATCGAGGCCGCCGCCGGCCTGGAGACCTTCGACTTCGCCACCCAGGTCGCGGAACACGTGCCCATGAACACGATCTGCGACCTGTTGTCCATCCCCGAGACGGACCGGCCGAACCTGCTGCAGTGGAGCAAAGGAGCGCTGACCGGGGCGGAGGAACTCGATTCCCTGGAAGCACGCAATGAACTGGTCCTTTACTTCATGGACCTGGCCGAGCTGCGGCGCGCTGACCCGGGTGACGACGTGATCAGCACGATCGCCACCGGGCTGATCCAGGGCGAGCCACTGAGTCTTGAGGAGATCGCGCTCAACTGCTACAGCCTGATCATCGGCGGTGACGAGTCCTCGCGGGTCTCAGCAGTCAGCACGGTCAAGGCTCTCGCCGAACACCCTTCGCAGTGGCGGGCCTTGCGGTCCGGTGAGGTCGACCTGGACACGGCCGTCGAGGAGGCCCTCCGCTGGGCGACTCCCTCGTTCCACTTCGCACGAACCGCCACACGCGACCAGTCCATCGGGGGGCGGCACGTGCGGGCGGGAGACATCGTGACGCTGTGGAACATCTCGGCCAACAACGACGAGCAGGCATTCTCCGAGCCGCGAGTCCTCGACCTGTCCCGGACTCCAAACAGGCATGTCGCCCTGGGCCACGGACCCCACTACTGCCTGGGGGCCTTTCTCGGCCGTGCCGAACTGCGCGCCCTGTTGAGCGTGCTTGCCGGGACCGTCCGGGACCTGGAGGTCACCGGGCCGCCCGCCCGTATCCAGTCCAACTTTCTCAACGGCTACAGCTCGCTGCCGGTGCGCTTCCTCGCGAAATGACGGCGCGGCAGAGGCAAGGGGACGCCCATGCGAACCGAGAAGAGGAACGACATGCTTGTGACGGTCGACCAGGAGCGCTGTATCAGCTCGGGAATGTGCGTCCTCGCTGTGAGCGAGGTGTTCGACCAGCGGGAGGCGGACGGATCCGTCCGCCTGCTGCGGGAGGACGTGCCAGGCGAACTGCAGGACCGGGTACGCCGTGCCGCCGGCGTCTGCCCTTCGCGAGCGATCTCCATCCAGCAGGAGACCGAGTCCTAGACAACACGGATCCCGCACGAGTGGTCATCGATCGCCGAGGAAACCCCTAGCGGAGGAGCCCGTCATGCCGCCGGTCACAGCCCCGCCATTGGGCGGGCATCCGTTGCTGGTTCTGCTGGTCCAGGTGTGCTTGCTGCTCGGTGCCGCACTGCTGCTCGGCCGGCTCGCGACACGCTTCGGACTACCTGCGGTATCGGGCGAGTTGACCGCTGGAATCCTGCTCGGGCCCTCGGTCGCCGGCCGGTTAGTCCCGGGGTTTCACCGCTGGCTGCAGACGTCACAGGCCTCCCAGGTTCATCTCCTTGACGCGGTCGGTCAGCTCGGCGTGATCCTCCTTGTGGGGACGACCGCACTGGAGGTCGACCTCGCCCTGGTGCGTCGTACCGGACGCACGTCCTTCATGGTGGGAGCATTCGGCCTGCTGATCCCTCTGGGGCTCGGTTGCGCCGCGGCCTTTGTGGCGCCTGTCGCCCTGCAGCCGGCTGGTCGCGCCCGCGGTCTGTTCGTCTTCTTCATCGGCGTGGCCATGTGCGTCAGCGCTCTCCCGGTGATCGCCAAGATGCTGTCGGACATGCGGCTGCTGCACCGGGAGATCGCTCAGCTGACCATCGCGGTCGGCGTGGTGGACGATGTCACCGGCTGGATGCTGCTGTCCGTGGCCTCCGCCGCGGCGGCCGGCGGGCTCACCCTCGGATCGGTCGCCGCGCCGCTGGTCCGGCTGGTGCTGATCACGGCATGTGCCGTGCTCCTCGGCCGTCCGGCGATCAGGTGGCTGATGGCCAGGGCACGGAAACCGCAGACGGCGATGGGCATGGCGACCGTGCTGATCACGGGGTGCGCGGCGGCCACGCAGGCCATGGGCATGGAGGCGTCCTTCGGAGCCCTTGTCGGCGGTCTGCTGGTCGGCGCCGCCGGGCCTGGCACGCGGAGTGCCCTGTTGCCCCTGCGCTCCGTCACGCTCTCGGTCCTCGCCCCCCTCTACTTCGCCGAGACCGGTCTGCGGATGAACCTGTCCGTGCTGGGCACACCGCTGATCGCGCTCGCCGCGCTGTGTGCGCTCGCCGTAGCGACGGTGGGCAAGTTCGCCGGGGCGCTGCTCGGCGCCCGCGTTGCCGGGCTCGATCGCCGTGCCGCCCTGGTGCTCGGTGCCGGGATGAACGCACGAGGCGTCATACAGATCATCGTCGCCGGGATCGGTCTGCGGCTCGGCGTGCTGAACACCGCCTCCTACACCATCGTGGTGCTGATCGCCGTCTGCACGTCGCTGATGGCGCCACCGGTCCTTCGCAGGGCCGTGCAGCGCATCGAGGTCAACGACGAGGAGCGAGCGCGTCTCCAGCGGGGCAAGGATCTGGCGGGCGTCTCCTGAGGAGACGCCCGGCCTGAAGTCCTGTCGCTCGGATCAGGCCGGATGCAAGTCACGGGGCCTTCCCGACACCGCGGATGCGCTTGCCGGACCCGCAACGCCGGGATGATCCGAACGACCGCGCCTACGGCTTGAAGGCACCGAAGTCGATCGCGGCGAGGCGCTCCGGGTCGAGCAGGATCTGGATCTGCGTGATCCGGCCCTGCCGGACGGCGAAGCCCATCACGGACACGCGTGCGCCGTCCCGGTGGACCAGGGCACCGGGGGTGCCGTTGACGAGGACGGCGGACACCGTCACACCCGGCTGGCGGAACAGCGCGGCCCGCTCCGCCACGAGGCGCGCGCCGCGGATCGCTGCCGAGGCGGAGGCGAGCGCGAGCCCGCCGTCCGCACGGAGTTCGACATCCGGGTCGAGTACGGCCACCAACCCGTCGAGATCACCGTTGCGCGCCGCGCCGAAGAAGGCGTCGACCAGCATCCGCCGGGTCGCGAAGTCAGCGTCGGAGTCCACTTCACGGGTGCCCTGTACCCGGCGGCGCGCCCGGCTTGCGAGCTGGCGGGTCGCCACTGTCGTACGCCCGACGACGGCCGCGATCTCGTCGAAGGTCAGATGGAACATGTCGTGCAGCACGAACGCGACCCGCTCGGCGGGGGCCAGCGTGTCCAGCACGATCAGCAGCGCGAGGCTGACCGAGTCGCTCAGCAGCGCCTCGTCCTCAGGGCCGGGGGACGGTTCGTGCCCGACCACGGGGTCCGGCAGGTGGACGCCCACCGGGTCCTCCGGCCGCGTGGCGCGTGTCCTCAGGGCGTTCAGGCAGATCCGGCTGATCACCGTGGTCAGCCAGGCGGGGAGGTTGTCCACCTCGTCCACGTTGCTGCGGCTGAGTCTGATCCAGGTCTCCTGTACGGCGTCCTCGGCCTCGGCGTGGGAGCCCAGCATCCGGTACGCGACGTTCCTCAGGCGCGGCCGGAAGTGCTCGAACTGCTCCGCCAGCAGATCGTGGTCGTGCACGGTCACACTCCTCGGTCGCCAGGGGTCATCACTTGTGGGCGGCTAGCCGGCCCGTCGCATGTGGACCCGACCGGGAGCACGGATGATCACTTCTTCATTGCATATCACACGGACTTCGAGAGGGGAGATGACATGAGTGTTTCTCTCACCGAATCACGACGCCGGCAGCTGACGCTGTTCGCGATGTGCATGGCGACATTCATGACCTCGCTCGACCTGACCATCGTGAACGTAGCGCTGCCGTCGATGCAGAGCGAATTGCACATGAGCGCCGCAGAGCTGGAGTGGGTGATCAGTGCGTATTCGTTGAGCCTGGCCGCGATCATCCCGGCCAGCGGAGCGCTCGGCGACCGGTACGGCCGCAAGCGGGTCTTCCTGACCGGCATGGTCGTCTTTCTCGTCGGTGTGATCGCCTGCGCCGTGGCCTGGAACGCCGTATCTCTCATCGCCTTCCGCGCCGTGCAGGGCGTCGGCGGCGCGGCGATGCTCGCCCTGGGGCTTTCGATCATCACAGAGACGTACCCGCAGGAGCAGCGGGCCGGTGCGATCGGGGCCTGGGCGGCCATCGGCGGCACCGGATTCGGCGCCGGACCCGTCGGCGGGGGGATCCTGCTCACCTTCTTCAGCTGGCCGTCGGTGTTCTGGGTCAACCTGCCCTTCGCGGCCCTGGGCATCGTCTGCACGACCGTGGCGGTCCGGGAGTCACGCAATCCCCAGGCCCGCAGGCTGGACGTGCCGGGGATGGTGCTCAGTTCCCTCGGACTTGTCTGTCTCACGCTCGGGTTCGTCGAGTCGTCCGATCAGCCGTGGGGAGCGGCCCTCGTGGCCTTGCCCCTGACTGTCGGAGCGGCCCTCCTGGCCGCCTTCTTCTGGTGGGAGCGCCGTGCTCCGCACGCCATGCTTCCGCCGGCTCTGCTGCGGGCCCGGAGCTTCGCAAGCGCCTCGGGCATCTACATGCTGTGTTACGGCGGGATGAGCGGCGCGCTCTTCTGGGTGACGCTGTACTTCCAGAACGTCGCGGGCTGGTCGGTGCTGCGCACCGGCCTGTCCTGGCTGTTCATGAACATCCCCTTCCTGACAATGGCGCAGTTCGGCGGGCGGCTCGACTCCCGCTTCCGGTCATCGGTGGTGGCCACCTGGGGAACGCTGGTGGCCGCGGTCGGTGTGTTCCTGCTCAGCCGGGCGGGAACCACCCCCTTCGCGATCAGCGCCCTCGGATACGCGCTGTACGGCGGCGGGTTCGGCACATTCGTGCCCGCCGTGACCCACGTGGCGATGCGCGACGTACCCTCCGGTGTCTCGGGAGCGGCCTCCGGCGTCCTGAACGCGTCACGGCAGATCGGCTCCTCGGTGTGCCTCGCGGTCCTCGGCACCGTGGGCGTGAACGCGGCCGTCTCCGACTGGCACGGAAAGGTGTCCGGGCTGGACGGGTCTCGCCACGCAGCGGCCCTCGATCAGGCGGACAACGTGGGCGGCGGTCGCCTCCACACAGTGGTGGAAACGCTCGGCAGCTCGTTCCGGCAGGCCACCGTCGATTCCTTCCTGCACGGCTACCAGTTGGCCGTCGGGATCGCCGCGGCCTGCACGGCCGTGGCAGCGGGCCTCGCCTGGACGGGGTTCCGCAACCGGGGCGAGCGGCCGCAGGCCGCCGCGCACCCGGCCTCGGTGGTCCAGGAACCCGAAGCCACTGTGTCGGGGGACAGCCCCGCCCGACGTAGTCAGTAATCCACGTCACGGTGAGGAGGACGGCCAAGGGGGCAGGATGGGAGGTGATTCTTCAGTCAGCGCGGTCTGTCCGCGCCGTTGGATACGGCGCGGACAGACCGTCCTGGCGCCCAGCTTGACAACTGCGTCCAGCGAGAATGCGCCACCGGGCACAGGCAATATGCCGCCCGCGGACTGCCCAGCGCCTCGCCTCGAGCCGCGACGTGATGGCAGCCCCTGACATCCGAAGCGCATCCTTCGCCGAGCCCAAAAGGTAAGAACGCCAGTTTGCCTGTTTGCCGCGGGAGACACTCTTGAGCAAAGGCGTCAAGTTAATACGCTGGCCCATCGAAGCCGACGTCCGGAATGACTGCAGAAAGGCCGGGATTCCCCGCCTGCTGGTCGTAGAGGCCGGCAACGATGCTCCTGTCTGCGCCGACCCCACGGAGGACTGGATCAGAGCACCGGCCCCCCGTGGCGACGTCGAGGCACGTATAGAGGCGTTGGTCCAGCGTGCCTATGGACAGAAGGTCCCGACCGTCGACTCCACCGGGCTTCTTTGTTTCGGCACCAACTCGGTGGCCATCTCCAGCACCCAGGTGGGAATCATGGAGCACTTCGTCGCCCACTACGGGGAAGTGGTCTACCGGGCGGAGCTCGAGCAGCAGGTGGTCATGACGACCGGAAAGATCACCAGAAACGCCCTCGACCTGCAGATCATGCGGCTGCGCCGCCGCATCGCCGCGGTCGACCTCAGCATCACGACCGTCTGGGGACGGGGTTACATCCTCGAGTCTGCCACCACCTGACACGTATCGCGCCTTCCGGCAGCATCCGGTCTCGCCGGTGTGCCCTCTGCCCGTTCGTCACACGGGCAGAGGGCGCCCAGGTCCGGGCCCCGCGATTCACGAGGAGGCGAGCGAGGCCTGGATGTCCAAGGTGATCCGCACGGTCTCACCGACAACGGCGGTGGGGATGTGCGGGGTTACGGCGAAGTCCGTCCGGCCGACCGTCACCGAGGCACTGCCATCGAGCCACCGGGACTCCGCGTACCGGGTCGGTACGGAAGCCGCCGGGTTCGGCGACCAGAGTGACGGTCCCGGTGACATCGCGCATGGCCGACTCGCCGTCGATCAATATCCGGCCCTCGTGCCAGCGCACCGGAGTGGAACGGAATACCAGCTTGTTGTGCGGGTCGGACGCCAGCGCATCGTCGCAGCGGAAATAGCCGTCACGGGCTCCGTAACCGGTGTCGATGCTGTCCGTCTCGATACGGGCGGTCAGGCAGGACCGCTCGACCGTCTCCCCGGTGCGGATCGTGCCGTCGAAGACGTTGAAACGCCCGTGCACCCGAGCCGCCCCCGGATGGCGATCGGTGAACCGCACCTCGGAGTCGGAGGCGTCGATGGTCCAGGTTCTCGCGATGTACCCGGGGACGGGCTCGGCAACGGTTTCGGTCATACCGCCTCTCCTCGTCGTTCGTGCGTCACACGGCCCGCGACGCACGGGTCATGAGTACGACGGACCGTGAACCGGAAAGGTGACCCATGGACCAGCATCAGTCCCTGGCAGACTGCTTCGAGGAGAACCGCAGGGCCCTGCTCGGACTGGCATACCGCATGCTCGGCTCCCGCGAGGAGGCGGAAGACGCGGTGCAGGAGACCTGGCTGCGGTTGGACCGCGCCGATACCGAGGCGGTGCGCAACCTGCCGGGCTGGCTCCGCACGGTCACCTCCCGTGTCTGCCTCGACCTGCTGCGCAGTCGGCGCGGTGGACGCGAGGAGTGCTCGGACCGTGACCTCGCACCGGCCACTGTGGCTCCCGGCAAGGGGGATCCCGAGCACGAGGCGCTCGAGGCCGAGTCCGTCGGTCTGGCGCTTCTCGTCGTCCTCAACACCCTCAGCCCTGCCGAGCGGGTCGCGTTCGTACTGCACGACATGTTCGGCGTGCCGTTCGACGAGATCGGTGGGATTCTGGACCGCAGCCAGGCGACCGCCAAGAAACTGGCCAGCCGCGCCCGGCACAAGGTGCGGGTGCCCCGGGAGCGGCAGCTGGCGGCGGTGGACCAGCACCGCGAGGTCGTGGCGGCCTTCCAGATCGCGGCATGCACCGGTGACACCGGGATCATCGCCGCGCGTCTCGCGCCGGACGTGGTGCGGCGCGCCGATGCGGCGGCCCTGCCCCCCGGCCGCCCGGTCACGGCGCACGGTGCCACCGCCGTCGCCCGTGAGATCAGCCGGTTCGGAGGTGCCGCACGGTACTCCGAACCCGCCCTGATAGACGGCCGTGCCGGCCTGCTGGTGGCGCCAGGGGGACGTCTCCGCCTCGCTGTGTGCTTCCGCATCGAGAACGGCCTGGTGAAGGAATACGAGCTGGTCGGGGACCCTGCTCGGCTCAGGCGTCTGTGCATCAGGCTGCTTCCCGGATGCTGAGCGAGGCTGACGCCGCCTCGTCCGGCCGACCGGGTGGAGAGCGTCTTTCGTAAATCTTTTTTCCGGCGGGCGACCCTGCTGAGGCCCGTGCAAGAGTCTGCGTGCAACGTCCAAGGATCTGACCGCACCCATCAGGACGGAAATCATGATCAAGGACATAGTGATCGTCGGCGGCGGTACGGCCGGCTGGATGACCGCCACTTACCTCAAAGCGAGTTTCGGTGACCGACTGTCCGTCACGCTCGTGGAGTCGAAGGCCGTTTCGACGATCGGCGTAGGCGAGGCCACCTTCAGCACGGTGCGGAACTTCTTCCGGCACCTCGGGCTGAGCGAGCCGGAGTGGATGCCCCGCTGTCACGCCTCGTACAAGCTCGCCATCCGGTTCGAGAACTGGCGGGAGAAAGGCCATCACTTCTACCACCCCTTCGAGCGTCCTCGCGTGGTCGACGGGTTCTCGCTCGCCGACTGGTGGCTGCACGAGGGACCGAGCGACCGTTTCGACCAGGACTGCTCGGTGCTGGCGGCACTGTGCGACGCCAAGCGCTCGCCCCGCCGTCTCGGCGGGGACCTGTTCGAGGAAGTCTTCGAGACGGGGGAGGCACGGGACATGGCCCGTGCGCTTCCCGAGGGGCACGGCACGCAGTTCCCGTACGCCTATCACTTCGACGCCACCCTGCTCGCCCGGCTCCTCAGCGAGTACGGGGTGGAACGCGGGGTGCGGCACGTCCAGGACGACGTCCTCGATGTGCGTCTCGACCAGGACGGCTGGATCTCCGATGTGCTCACCAAGGACCACGGGGCGATCAGTGGTGACCTGTTCGTCGACTGCACCGGGTTCCGTGGCCTGCTGCTGAACAAGGCTCTCGGCGTGCCGTTCGTCTCCTACCAGGAATCGCTGCCCAACGACAGCGCGGTGGCCCTGCGCGTCCCCGTGGACGTCGCCAGCCGCGGCATGCGACCGTGCACTACGGCCACCGCACAGGACGCCGGCTGGATCTGGACCATCCCCCTGCTCGACCGGATCGGCACCGGCTACGTCTATTCCAGCGCCTACACCACGCCTGAGGAGGCGGAACGCACACTGCGCGCGTTCGTCGGGCCGGAGGCCGCCGACCTGTCCGCCAACCACATCAAGATGCGGATCGGCCGCAGCGCCGAGTCCTGGGTGAAGAACTGTGTGGCCATCGGCCTGTCGAGCGGTTTCGTCGAACCCCTGGAGTCCACCGGGATCTTCTTCATCCACAACGCCGTGGAGCAGCTGGTCAAACGATTCCCCGGCACCCGTGACGACGAGCCGCTGCGCCGGTCCTACAACCGCCAGGTCGGCGACGTCATGGACGGCGTCCGCGAGTTCCTGTTCCTGCACTACTACGCCGCCGCCCGGTCGGACAACGCGTACTGGCGGGACGCGAAGACCCGCGCGATGCCCGACGGCCTGGCCGAACGCCTCGAACAGTGGCGTACCACACTGCCGGACCAGAACTCCGTCTTCCCACGCTTCCACGGCTTCGAACCGTATTCGTACACGGCCATGATCATGGGGCTCGGTGGACTCGACGTCCGGCCGTTGCCCGCACTCGGCCGGCTCGACGCGACCGCGGCGCGCCTCGAGTTCCAGCGCGTACGGGCACAGGCCTCGACACTGATCGACCGGTTGCCCGGCCAGTACGAGTATCTCGCCCACCAGGCCGCCGGACTCGACGACAGCATGTCCGGGCGCCTCGTGCCCAGCGCCTGACGGCATGCCAGGAGGTGCCTCCACCATGCTCATACACATGGCGGGGGCCGACGGCCGCACTGCGGCACAGCCGGTCTCCGCAACCGCGTTCAGAACTTTGATGGCGGCCTTCCCGGCCGGAGTCGCCGTGGTGACCGCTGCCGACGAAGACGGACAGCAGTACGGCATGACCTGTACCGCCGTCTCCAGCGTGTCGGTCAGCCCTCCCACGCTACTGGTCTGCATACAGCATTCCAGCCGCACCCTCGGCGTCCTCACCAGGACCGGCAGCTTCGCGGTGAACCTGCTGTGCGACCGGGCACGCGCGGTCGCCGAACTGTTCGCCAGCCGGGGCCCGGACCGCTTCGAGCACGTGACGTGGACGGCGCGGCCGGGCTGCGGCGGCCCGCATCTCGCACATGACGCGCACTCCGTCGCCGACTGCAGGGTCACCCGTTCGGTGACCGTTGGCGATCACGTCGTCGTGTTCGGCGAGGTCTTCAGGGTCACCGCCGAGGACGATGAACGACCGCGCCCGCTGGTCTACGGAATGCGTGAGTACTGGTCCCTCGGCCACACAGGCGCCGCACCGGATGACGCCACCCCCTTGTCGGGCCCATCAGCGACCCCGGACACGGAGAGGTACAAATGACCAGCTATGGGATATCGCTGCTGCCGGACACTCTCCCGCAACAGCGCAGCGCCAAGGATTACTACGCCAACCTGCTGGCGGTGTCCCAACTGTCCGAGGACCTCGGACTCGACTACGTCAAAATGACCGAGCACTACCTGCACTCCTACGGCGGGTACTGCCCCGATCCGCTCGCGTTCCTGTCGGCGGTCGCGGCCCGCACCAGCAGGATCCGGTTGATGACCGGGGGCATCCAGGCCTCCTTCCACCACCCGATCCAGCTCGCGGCGCGTACCGCTCAGCTCGACGCGCTCAGCGGCGGTCGGCTGGACGTCGGCTTCGCGCGTGCCTTCCTGCCTTACGAGTTCGACTCCTTCGGTATAGACATGGACAGCAGCACGGAGCGTTTCCGTGCCACCGTGGACGCCGTGGTCCGACTGTGGACCGAACCCGATGCGAGCGAGGACACGCCGTTCTTCCGCTACCGGGACGCGAACTCACTGCCGCTCCCGACTCAGGACCCGCATCCCCCGGTGTGGGCCGCCGCGCTCCTGACCCGCTCCAGCTTCGAGTGGATCGGGGACTCCGGTTACAACCTCCTGATCGCCTCGGCGCCCAGCCGTGAGCAGGTGGAGCAGGTGCGCGAGATGATCGAGCTGTACCGGAGGAGGTTCGCCGCAGCGCCGGCGAACGCCGGAAAGCAGCCCCGGGTCGCAATCAGCGTCGCGCTGTACCTGGCCGACTCGGATGAGGAAGCGGTGGAGCAGGGCACCGTGGCGCTGCGCCGTCACTGGGACACGTTCGGCTCGGCCGCAGCCGCGTGGCGCAGCCGTACCTCCACGTCATACCAGGGGTACCGCGAGGCCGTGGTGGACAAGCACCGGGCCGGTCCGAGCGAGGCCGCCGGCCTGGCGGTGATCGGCTCGCCCGACAGCGCCGTCAAGCAACTGCGGCAGATCGAGGATGAACTGGGGGCGGACATCGTCCTGTTCCAGCTCGACTACGGCCAGCAGCCCCTGGAGACGATGGAGCGCAGCTTGAAGCTGTTCGCGTCGGAGGTCCGCCCCTACCTGGGCAGGACGCGGTGACCCGGAGGCCGGTCGGCCGCACGGTGCCGGAACTGTTCGAGGCACAGGCGGCGCGCACTCCGGACGCGCCGGCGCTCCTGTACAAGGACACCTCGCTCACCTACCGCGCTCTCAACGAGCGCGCCAACCAGCTGGCGCGGCTGCTGATCGACCGGGGCGTGGGCCCGGACCACCTGGTCGCGCTCGCCGTGCCACGTTCCCCCGAGCTGGTGGTGGCACTGCTGGCGATCCTCAAGGCGGGCGGCGCCTATCTGCCACTCGATCCTCGCTATCCGTCGGCACGCAAGGCGTTCATGATCCAGGACGCCGCCCCCAGGTTGCTCGTGCGTGCCGGAGCGGGCTCGGTCGAGGGGGTGGAGCTGGACGAGATCGTGCTCGACACCGAGGCGTGCGCCGAGGCCTGCTCCCGGCATGGCGGCACGGACGTGACCGACGCCGAACGCTCGAAGCCGCTGTCGGACCTGCACCTGATGTACATCATCTACACCTCCGGCTCCACCGGGACGCCGAAGGGCGTCGCGGTCACGCACGAGGGCGTCGCCGACCTGGTCGCCACCCAGGCGGACCGTTTCCGGCCGGCTCCCGGCGACCGGGTGCTGGCCTGGGCCTCGGTCAGCTTCGACGCGGGCTTCTGGGACATCGCGCTAGCCCTGCTGCATGGGGGCACCCTGGTCCTGGCCGACGATGAGGACCTGCTGCCGGGCGACGCCCTGCACGAGACCCTGCTCAAGTACGAGGTCGACCACGCGGTGCTGCCTCCGGCGGCGTTGAGTGTCACGGACAGCCGGGAGGTGCTGGCCGGGGGCACGATCATGTCGACCGGTGACGCCTGTACCCCGGCACTGGTGCGGACCTGGGCAGCGGGCCGTCGCATGTTCAACGGCTACGGCCCCACCGAGGTGACGGTCGGCTGTACCATCGCCGGCCCGATCACGGAGGCGGACGGCGTCGGTATCGGTGTCCCGTGGACCGGGACCCGGGTCTATGTGCTCGACGAGCACCTGCGGCCCGTACCTGACGGCGAGGAGGGCGAGCTGTACCTGGCCGGCACCGGGCTGGCCCGCGGCTACGTGGGCCGTCCGGGGCTGACCGCGGCACGGTTCCTGCCGGACCCCTTCGGGCCGCCCGGCAGCCGCATGTACCGCTCCGGCGACCGCGGACGCCGGGACACCGCCGGCCGCTTCCACTTCGCAGGCCGGGCCGACGGACAGGTGAAACTGCGGGGATTCCGCGTCGAACTGGGCGAGATCGAGGCCTTCCTCACCGAGCAGCCGGACATCGATCTGGCCGCGGTGCTCGTCGAGGGAGAACTCGCCGACGCCCGGCTGGTGGCGTACATCACCGCCCGTCCCGGCACCGTCGTCGACTCCCCCGGCCTGCGGGCTCGACTGGCCGCCGCCCTTCCGGAGTTCATGGTGCCGACGCGCATCGAGGTACTCGACGCTTTTCCCACGCTGCCCAACGGGAAGATCGACCGAAGCGCCCTGGCGGCCCGAGGCGGTACAGCCGCGCCGGAGCGGACCGGCACCTCCCGGAAGGGCTCTCCGGAGGACCGGCTGTACGACGCGGTCGCCCGGCTGCTCGGCGTGCCGAAGGCCGATCCCGAGGCGAACTTCTTCGACCTCGGCGGCAATTCCCTGCTTGCCGGCCGGCTCATCGGCTCGCTGCGCGAGGAGTTGGGCGTGCGCGTGCCCATCCGGGTGGTTCTCAAGGCGCGCGACCTGCGGGAGATCGCCCACTCCCTGGACGGGTGACACACCAAGGACGGCCGCACCGGGGACCGCGGCCCGGTGCGGCAAGGAATGGAGAGTTACGTGACTGAACAACTGGTCCACTTCCCGATCCTCAAGGACCCGGCCTGTCCCTTCGATCCGGCGCCCACCCTCCGCGCGCTCGGCGACCCCGTCCGGGTCAGGCTCTGGGACGGCAGCACCCCGTGGCTCATCACCGGATACGATCTCGGACGCAAGCTCCTGGTGGATCCCCGGGTCAGCGCCGATTCGTCCAGGCCCGGCTATCCACACTTCGACCTGGGCAGCCGAGAGCGGCGCAAGGACGGTCGCTCGTTCGTCGCCATAGACGACCCCGAGCACGCCCGCCAGCGCCGCATGGTCTCGTCGCCGTTCGCCATCCGGAACGTCGAGGCGCTCAGGGGCGATGTCACCGATATCGTGAGCGGGCTCATCGACGACCTCCTCGCCGGGCCCAACCCGACCGACCTCGTCAGCCGGTTCGCATTTCCCACCTCCACCCAGGTCATCTGCCGGATGCTCGGGGTGCCTTACGCCGACCACGAGTTCTTCCAGGAACAGAGCACTCTGATGCTGCACCGGGACAGCTCCCCCGAGATGGTGGTCGGCGCCCAGGAGTCGCTGCGCGGCTATCTCAGGGAATTGATCGACCGGCAGGCCAAGGAGCCCGGGGACGGCCTGATCTCCTCGGTGATCGAGACCCAGGTGCGCACCGGCGAGCTGAGCCCCGAGCAACTGTCGTACATCTCCATGACCTTGTTGGTCGCCGGTCTGGAGACGACCGGGAACATGATCGCCCTGGGCACTCTGGCCCTGCTGCGCAACCCCGACCAGCTCGCCCTCCTGCGGGAGACCGAGGACCGGACGCTCATCAACCGTGCGGTCGACGAACTGCTGCGCTACCTCAACATCTCGCACTCCGGCCGTCGGCGTGTGGCCGTTGAGGACATCGCCGTCGGGGACATCACCATCCGCGCCGGAGAGGGGATCATCCTCGCCAGCGAACTGGCCAACCGTGACCCGGAGAACTTCCCCGAACCCGACTGCCTGGACATCACCCGAGACGCCCAGCACCACCTGGCCTTCGGCTTCGGCCCCCACCACTGCCTCGGCCGCCCGCTGGCCACCCTCGAACTGCAGGTCGTGTACGGCACGCTCTACCGACGCATCCCCACCCTGCGCCTCGCCACCGACTTCGCGGACGTCCCGTTCAAGTACGACGGCGTGGCCTACGGCGTCCGTGAGCTTCCGGTGGCCTGGTAGCCGGGCCCTGTGTCCGCTCTGTCTCAGGAGGAGCCATTCATGCGCGACTCGCGCACGTCCGTACCGGTGGCGAACAGCGGCATCGTGGTGGTCGGGGCGGGGCTGGCCGGTCCGGTCGCCGCGATCTACCTGGCTCGGCGATTCGGCCAGGTCACCGTTCTGGAACGGCATGCCGACTCCCGGCATGTCGCGGCCAGGCAGAGCCGGTCCCTGATGGTGATCCTCTCGGACCGAGGGTGGCGCGTGCTGCGCGAACTCGGCCTGGAAGAGGCTGTGCGCCGGATCTGTGTTCCGCTCTCGGCCCGGTGCGGTCATCTGCCGGACGGCAGCACCGTAGTGACCCCCTACAGCCGTGACCGAGCGCCGATCTGGGCGGTCGAACGGCACAGGCTGCACCGCCTCCTCCTGGACGCGGCCGAGGCCGAGCCGGGAGTGAGCCTTCATTTCGAGCGTTCGGTCCTCGCCGTCGACCTGAAGGCACCAAAACTTCTTGTCAGGGCGGGCACCGCCGAACGGTGGATCCCGTGCCGGCACGTCCTCGGCTGCGACGGCGCTCATTCGGTGGTCCGTGCCGCGCTGGTCGATCACGGTGCTCATGAGCAGGTGAGCACCCTCGAGCTGGCCTACCAGGAGATCGTCCTCGACCTGCCCTCCTGCGATCGCGAGCTCATGCACTACTGGCCGGCCGGCGACGCCCTCTTCGGGGCCTTCCCACTCGTCTCCTCCCCGCTGTTCGCGGGTTCGGTCTTCTTCCGGAAGGAGGGTCCCCGGCCCTCATACGCCGTCGCGTCCGACGGCCGCGCGCGGGCCCGGCAGTTCACCGACGTCTTTCCGAGCCTGGCCGTCGGCATCCCGGACCTGGAGGAGCAGTTGGAGACCAAGCCGGTCTCCTTCGTGCGGCTCACCCGCTGCGACACATGGGCCTCGGGTGACCGGGCCGTACTCGTCGGCGACTCCTGCCATGCGATGGCCCCCTTCATGGGTCAGGGCATGAACTGCGCTTTCGAGGACGTCCGTGCGCTGGTGAGCCACCTGGACCGGGAGGGTGACTGGCAGCGGGCGTTCGCGGCGTACGAACGGATCCGGAAGAACGACGGCGACGCGATCGCCGACATCTCCTACCAGCACTACCGGACGATGTCCCGTCTGCCGGACCCCCAGCAGGAGGCCGAGGAGGCCGTGGCCCGACGGCTGGTGGCCCTGATGCCGGACCGGTTCGTTCCGCTCTACGAGCGCTGCGCGTTCAGCGAGGAGAGCTACAGCTCGGCGCTGACCGAGGAACGCAGGCTGCGGGAACTCGCCCGGCGGATCCTCAGTCGCCACGGCTCCACCGCCGCCGACCTGCCCGATCAGCAACTACGCGCGTCCGTACCGGCTCAGTGAGTCGTCGCCGTGCACTTGCCGAGTTCATACAAGTGAAGTCATCCAAGAGGGAATGCCAGGAGGGCACAGTGATTCTGGTCGCGTTCAGGTCGCGTTTCTCCGAACAGGTCGACAACGCATACGGAACAACGGAAGAGCACCTGGCCAAGAAGGTGCGGGAGATGGCCGGCGACGACCTCGTCCATCTCAAGAACTACACGGCTGACGACGGCGAGCGTCTGGCTCTGGTGTGGTGGCGGAACCCCGAGACCCTGGAAAAGTGGCGCAACGACCCCGAGCACCAGGATGCCCAGCGGCTCGGCCGCGACAAGTGGTACGAGTTCTTCGAGCTCAGCATCGCCGAGGTCGTCCGCACCAGTTCCAGCAAGGGCCCCGAGGAGTACCCGGCCGCCTGAGCGAGGTACCGCCACTCACATCGCGGCGACCACGGCACCGGTCACCTGCCGGGTGCTCAGTGAGCCTCCGAGGTCCGGGGTGACCCGTCCGGCCGCGATCGAGGCGGCGACTGCCGCCTCGATCGCGGCCGCCTCGGACTCGTATCCCAGATGCCGTAGGAGCAGCCCGGTCGTCAGCAGACAGGCGAAGGGGTTCGCTATGCCCTTCCCCGCGATGTCCGGCGCTGAGCCGTGCACCGGTTCGAACAGCCCGAAACCCGTCTCGGGGTTGAGACTCGCCGACGGTGCCAGACCGATCCCACCGACCAGCGCGGCGGCCAGGTCGCTGAGAATGTCGCCATACGAATTGCTTGCCACGATGACGTCGAAGCGATCCGGTTCGGTGACGAGCTTCATCGCGGCGGCGTCGATGTAGAGGTGCCGGGTGGCCGTCCCGGGGTGACGTTCCGCAGTTCGCCGCCAGCACTCCTGCCACAACCGGCCGCCGGCCCGTACCGCGTTGGCCTTGTCGACGAGGCACACCTCGCGGCGGGCCGTGGCGAACGCGAAATCCAGGATCCTGGAGACGCCGTGCCAGGTATTGACGTCTGCGTCGATGGCCACCTCATGCGGCGAGGACGTACGCAGGTTGCCGCCGATGCCGCTGTAGAGCCCCTCGGTGTTCTCTCGGACGATCACACAGTCGAGCGTGCGGCTTGTCGAGGCCCGCAGCGCGCTGAGCCGGTCGTGCCACAGCCGGACTGGCCGGTAGTTGGCGTACAGGTCGAACGACTGCCGCAGGCGCATCAGCACACCGCGCACGTAGTCCGTTTCCTCCAGATCAGGCTGTCCGATGGCCCCCAGCAGGACGGCGGAACCCGCGGCTACGCGCGCCAGATCCGTCTCACTCATCGCCAGGCCTTCGCGGCGGTACCGGTCAGCGCCGATCTGGTCGAGGACGTCGACCGACAGGCCGACACCGAGCGTGTCCAGCACCTGAAGAGCGCACTCGACCACTTCGGGACCGATGCCGTCGCCGGGGATGACAGTGATGGAAGCCAACGGGTCACCCTTTCTGGAGCCGGAAAAGGGAGCATCCGCCGACCGCTCCAGGATGCCGGTCCGGCGTACGGCCAGGCTAGGTGCCGCCCCCCTCGCCCACCCCCGGTTCTGTCACGGTTCATTCACCACCGGGCCCGGACTCCCTGGGTCCCTCGCACGCCTTAGGGTCGCTTCCAGGTGGGCAGCGCTTGTCGAAAACCAGCTCAGGGGGGGTCGCCCGCCCCTGAGCTCCAGGGACTTTTCAGGGACTTCCAGCGCTGTCCGAGGGACTTCCGAGGGACTTTCCGCCGCGTGACGCGGCAAGCCCTCGAAAGATCAGAAAGGGCCTCCGACGCAGGTCAGAAGCCATTTCCCAGGTAAAGCCGCAGGTGGCGGCAGACGAGTCGGGCTGTACGCCGGGTTCTGTTCCGGGGGGTCCTCGCGGGCCCTCCGGCGACGGCCATCCATCTAGGGCCGGTGTTGCCACCGGTCTCGTGCGGTCTACCCGCGGACTCGGGCGGGCAGCCCTCGAACGTCCGCGCAGGGCGCCTTTCACAGCGCCCCTCTTGACCTTGCTCCGGGTGGGGTTTACCTAGCTGCCCAGGTCACCCTGGGCACTGGTGGTCTCTTACACCACCGTTTCACCCTTACCGAGGACCGAGGTCCCCGGCGGTTTGTTTTCTGTGGCACTGTCCCGCGGGTCACCCCGGGTGGCCGTTAGCCACCACCCTGCCCTGTGGAGCCCGGACGTTCCTCGGGAAGCCCCCTAGGGGACTCCACGCGGCCGTCCGCCCGGCTCGTCTGCCGTGTCGACCATGGTACCGGGCGGGGCGGGTGGTTCTGTCCCTGCGGTCAGAGGAAGTCCGTGGTGTCCAGTTCGAAGGCGAAGGGCTCGGGCAGGGACAGTGGGTCACCGAAAGAACGTTTGAGGAGCTGCAGGTAGTCATCCTTCTGGGGCTCGCTGAACAGCGTCACCATGGCGGTCTCACGGTCGACCAGCAGGTAGAGGGGGATGCCTCCACGGGCATAGCACCGGCGTTTGACCTCTCGGTCGGCCTCGGGCTTGGTGGAGGTCACCTCCAAGACCATGGCGACGCCGTCGCAGGGCATCCAGGAGTCGGCATTCCCGAAGAGATCGAGCTCCATGGCGCCGAACGTGACGTCCGGGATCGCGTGGTTCTTCGGGCACGCGCCCCCACTCGCCAGTTTCAGGCCCTTGTTCCCCGAGAAGTCCATGTCGACGCGGGACCGCTTGATCACTTGCCTCACGACCCGGCTGATGTACTTCTCGTGGTCCCCGTCCGGCGGCGGCGTCACGACGATCTCCCCCTCGATCAGTTCGGCCCGGAAGCCCTCCGGGGTGTCGAGGGACAGGAAGATGTCCAGCAGGCCCTCGGCCGGCGTGGTGGGCTCATGGGTCACGGCAGTCATGTCACGCCCCTCCTTCGGTCGGTCGCCAGACTGGGACATCCCAAGATCACCTGTCCATGAGATCGGGAACCGTTCCCTCGATCGTGGCACACGGGGGCAGGCCTCGTCAGGCCGACTCGACCCACCCGTCCGCCTGGGTGGGCTGCGGTGCCGACCGGGTGGCCGGGGGCTCAGGCTGCCGTGTTCCGGCCGCCGTGGCCAGGACCGATCCCGCCAGGATCAGCGCGAAGGCCACCCCGATGGCGGGGGTCAGCGGCTCGTCCAGGAAGACCGAACCGGCCGCCACCGCGACCGCCGGGTTGACGTACGTGATCACCGAGGACCGGACCGGGCCCACCTCCTTGATCAGCTCCAGGAAGGCGACGAAGGCGACCGCCGTGCAGATGGCGCCGAGGCCCGCGAGGGCGGCGAGGGCCCGGCCCGGGGGGACGGCGGCGGGCCAGGTGGCCGCGGCGGCGGGGGCGTAGAGGAGGGCGGTGAGAGCCAGGCAGGGGGTGATGAGGTGGAGGGTGGGGAGGTCCTTCATGCGGCGTGCCGCTATCAGGGGTGCCGTCGCGTAGCCGAGGACCGTGACCAGCACCTCGGCCAGGGAGCGGGCGTCGCCGCCGGTCAGGTGCGGGACGGTGAGCACGCCGACCCCGGCGAGGCCGACGCCCAGTCCGGTCAGCCGCCGTGCGCTCAGCCGTTCGGTGTCGCCGAAGAGCCGGGCCGCGACCACCCCGGCGATCGGGACGCCCGCGATCAGCAGGCCGGCCGTGGAGCTGGAGAGGTGCCGTTCGGCGTCGGTGAGGGTGAGCCAGGGGCCCGCGATCTCCAGGGACGCGAAGGCCAGCATGGGCCGCCAGTGGTCGCGTACGTTCCGGGCCAGGCCCTTCTGGCGCAGGGCGAAGGGGAGCAGGAGGGCGGCGCCGAGCGCGCAGCGCGTGAACACCACCATGGTCGGGGACACCGTGTCCACCGCCACTTTGATCATCAGATAGGGGATGCCCCAGATCACTCCCATGAGGGAGAACAGGAACCAGCCGCGTGGAGTCATGCCGTCAGTTTCGGGGCGGTCGCCGCGCCCCGTCTTGAACGCTGTTGCGGTACGCCGCCGGGGTCACCCCCAGCACCCGGCGGAACCAGCGGGTGAGGTGGGCCTGGTCGGCGAAGCCGACGAGCGATGCCACCTCGGCGGGGCGCAGGCCGGTCTCCAGCAGCCGGCGGGCCCGGGCGACCCGGTACTGGGCCAGCCAGGCGTACGGCGGCACGCCCATCGTCGTGCGGAAGGCGCGCAGGAGCTGGTACCGGGACATGTCCAGTCCGGCCGCCAGGTCGGCCAGGGACGGTGGGGCGAGGAGTTCGTCGGCGAGGCGGTCGCGTACGACCTGCGCGATCCGGTCGGCACCGGGCACGGTGTCGTTCGCAGCGCGGGCCGTGGAGTGGCGGCGGGCCAGCGCGGTGAGCAGCCAGGGGAGGCGGGACTCGGCCTCCAACGGGTCGGGGCAGGAGCTGAGTTCGGTGTGCGTGACGTGCAGGGCCGTGGACAGTTCGGGGTCGTCCAGGACCGCCTCGCGGAAGTGCGGCAGGCCGCCGAGGATGCCGTCGGTGAGAAGGGACGTGTCGGCGTACAGGGCCCGGTAGGCGTAGCCGTCGGAGGCGTCGGCGGGGCCGCCGGTGTGTATCTCGCCGGGGGCGAGGACGACGATGGAGCCCGGGCCCGAACGGATCAGCCCGCCCCGGTAGTCGATGACCTCGCAGCCACCGGTGGTGACGCCGATGGTGTACTCGTCGTGCGCGTGCGGGGCGTAGACGTGCGTGTCGAAGCAGGCCGTCAGGAGGTCCAGTACCGGACCGCGGCGGCCTAGTCGTGCCCTGGTCCACGTCGCCTGCTCGTGTTCCCCCACTGTGCCCCCCCTTGTCGTCTAGGGATGCAACGCCTTGAGGCCGTGTTTCCATGCCGCCGACAGGTCCGCGTCCTCGGGGAACCGGCCATGGATCTCCAGGATCACCATGCCGTGCGCGAAGGCCCAGACGGCGCGGGCCAGGTCCAGGTCTCCGCCGCAGGCCCGCAGCAGGGGCAGTGCGGCGCGGTCCTCGAGGCCGGCGGGGAGTTCGGCGTGCGGCAGGGGGCGTTCCGTGGCCAGGCGGTAGAGGTGCGGGTGGGCGAGGGCGTGGTCCCGGTAGGCCGTGGCCAGCGCTTCCAGGGAGCCGGGGGCGCGGGACTCGGCGGCCTCCAGGGCTTCGGCCGACTCGGTGAGCAACTGCGCGACCAGTTCGACCTCGACGGCGTGCTTGTCGGGGAAGTGCTTGTAGAGGGAGGGGGCCTTGATGCCGAGCCGGTCGGCGAGGGTCCGCATGGTGAGCAGGGCGGGGCCGGACTCCTCGAGGAGGTCGCGGGCGGCCGCGACGATCTCCCTGGCCCTCGGGGTCAGTCGTTCAGCCACGCTGGAAGCCCTCCTTCGTCCGCAGCCCGTACCCGAAGGCGCGATCGTACGAGATGTGGGCGAGCCAGCCGCACAGTGCCGCGAAGGCGGGGGCCCAGGCGACGGGGGTGACCGTGTAGAGCGCCATGAGCGTGAGGGGGACCAGCGCCCTGTGCATCGCGTTGTAGTACGGCACCGCGCGGGGCGCCAGCTGCCCCTTCGCCATGCGGGGCGCGTCGTCGAGGGCGACCAGGAAGGTGAGGTCGGGCAGTACGAGGAAGAGTACGGCCAGGGCGCCCGCGAGCCAGCCGTGGTTCACCGCCTCCAGCACCGCGAAGGCGGACCAGAACAGGGCGCCGGCGAGCCAGGCCGTGCGGCGCAGGACGGTGTGGGCGGTGAGCGAGGTGCGGGACGGTACGGACGTGGTCGCACTCGTACTGGTCATGCTGCTGCCTCCTGGGCCCGGACGACGTTCAGCTAACGCCGTTAGCCACTAACGGTATGACTAACGGCGTTAGCCGTCAAGGGTCGGGAGGCTACGTCGCCACCCGCTCCAGGGCGTCGAACGCCACCCCCAGCCGGAGCCGGTGCCCCTCGGCCACCTCGTCCACCGGGTCACCCGCGAGCAGGCGCCGCGCGGAGGTGACGTAGACCGTGCGGTACGCGGCGACCGTCAGCGCCGCGAGCAGCTCCGGATCGCCGGCACCCGCCTCCGCGAAGGCTCCGGCGAGCGCCTCCTCCAGCTCCTCCACCCCTTCCCGGGCACGGGCCCTGAGGCCGGGCGAGTCGGCGACGACCCGCCAGAAGGCCGCGAAACCGTCACCCACCCCGCCCAACGGGTGCCGCTGGTCGAGGAGTTCGAGGGCGAGGCGGCGCAGCGCGGCCAGCGGGGCCTCGCCGGGACCGCGCCGCCGCACGGCTCCGGTGAAGGTCTCGACGGCCTCCGGGATGCGGTCGAGGAACAGGTCCTCCTTGCGCGGGAAGTAGTTGAAGACGGTCATGGCGGAGACACCCGCGGCCCGGGCGACCTCCGCGACGGTCACCCGGTCGAAGCCGTGCTGCGCGAACAGTCCGGTCGCGATGTCGGAGATCCGCTGCCGGGTCTGCCGCTTCTTGCGCTCCCGCAAGGGGAGTTCGGCCTCCCGGACCTCCTGGCCCGCTTGCCCTTCCCGGCCCTCCCGGCCTTCCCGGCCCTCGCGACCTTCCCGGAACTCCAGGCCTTCCCGGTCTTCCTGGTCATCGATCACAGGAAAACTATAGCGAGCCAAAATTTTTAGTGACTACAGTGAAGTTCATGACGACGACGGATTACGACGTGGTGGTGGCCGGCGCAGGTCCGGTGGGGCTCTTCCTCGGCTGCGAGTTACGGCTCGGCGGTGCGCGTGTGCTGGTCGTGGAGCGGCTGACCGAGGTGGACGAGACGATCAAGGCGGGGTCGATCAACACGCCCAGCGCGGTGGCGTTCTACCGGCGGGGGCTGCTGCCCGAACTGGCGGCCGTGTGGGAGAAGATCATGGGCGGGCTGCGGGCCTTCGCGCGGGCCCGGGGCGACGGCGGCGAACCGCGCCTGCCCCCGAAGTTCGCCGGGCACTTCGCCGGGATCATGATGAGCGCCGACCTGTTCGACGACGCCGACCCGGCTTTCGCCGACGTCGGTCCGGCCGGTGAGGCCGGCCTGGGCGTACCGCAGGCGGAGCTGGAACGGATCCTCGCCGCCCACGCCGAGAAGCTGGGCGTCGAGGTGCGCAGGGGCGTGGAGCTGACCGGGTTCACGGACGACGGGGGCGGGGTGACCGTGGCCCTGGCCCCCGCCGGCGGATCCGCGCCCGAGGAGGTCCGCGCCGGCTGGCTGGTCGGCTGTGACGGCGGCCGCAGCACGGTCCGCAAGCTCGCCGGGTTCGACTTCCCCGGTACCCCGCCGGAGATCACCGGCTACCAGGCGGTGGTGGACATGACCGGCGCCGAGAGACTGGGCACGGGCTGGAACACCACCGACACGGGCACGTACGTCAACGGTCCCTTCCCGGGGCGCGTCCTCACGGTGGAGTTCGACGGGCCGCCCGCCGACCGCTCCTCCCCCGTGACCACGGAGGAGCTGCAGGCCGCCCTGCGCCGGGTGTCCGGCGTCCCCGAAGTGACCGTGCACAAGGTGCGCTCCGTCACCCGCTTCACCGACAACGCCCGCCAGGCGACCACCTACCGCAAGGGCCGGGTCCTGCTCGCGGGTGACGCCGCGCACGTGCACTCCCCGTTCGGCGGGCAGGGGCTCAACCTGGGCATCGGGGACGCGATGAACCTCGGCTGGAAACTCGCCGCCGTGGCACGCGGCCGCGCCCCGGAGACCCTGCTGGACTCCTACACCGCGGAGCGGCATCCGATCGGCGCCTGGGTGCTCGACTGGACGCGCGCCCAGATCGCCCTGATGCGACCCGACCGGCACGCCCGCGCCCTGCGCCGGGTGGTCACCGACCTCGCGCTGACGACCACCGGCACCACCTACCTCGTCAAGCAGATCTCCGGCGTCTGGCAGCACTACGACCTGCCCGGCGACCACCCCCTGACCGGCCACAGCGCCCCCGACCTCGACCTCGCGGACGGCACCCGCCTCGGCGACCACCTCCACACCGGGCGCGCCCTCCTGCTCGACCTCACCGACGACCCCGCACTGCGGGCCCGCGCCGACGGCTACGCCGGCCTGGTGGACGTCGTCACCACCACCTGCCCCGCCCGCCCGGACCTCGCGGCCCTGCTGGTACGGCCGGACGGTTTCGTGGCGTGGGCGTCGGACGGGGGCGAGGAGATCTCCGGGACCTCCCTGGCCGAGGCCCTGGAGCGCTGGTTCGGCGCGGCGGCACTTCCCGCCCGACCTGAGACATCCACGACCTGAGACATCCGCGACCTGACACATCCCCGACCTGACACATCCCCGCTCCGGCACTTGACCCTGACGCGGCGTCAACGTCTGTACTGCTGTCATGCGGATCGGAGAACTCGCCGCCGCGGTCGGCGTCACGACACGTACCGTGCGGCACTACCACCACCTCGGCCTGCTCCCCGAACCGGAGCGCCTGGCGAACGGATACCGGCACTACACCCTCCGGCACGCCGTCGTCCTCGCCCGGATCCGGCGGCTGACGGAGCTCGGGCTCGGGCTGGCCGAGGTGCGGGACGTGCTCGCGGACGACGCCGGCAAGGACCTCGTCGAGGTGCTCACCGAACTCGACGAGGACCTGGCCCGTCAGGAAGCGGAGCTGCGCCGGCGCCGGGCGCGGCTGCGGGGGCTCCTGGAGCACGGGGAGCTGCCCGCCGAAGGCCCGGTCTCGACCGAACTGGCCTCCCTTTTCAGTGGGATGGGTGACCCGTCGGACTCGCCGATGGCGGCCAAGGACCGGGAGATCCTCACGCTGCTCGACACCGCCGCTCCGGCCGAGGCGCGGGAGCGGTTGTTCACCGCGCTGCGCGGCGCCCTCGGCTCGCCGGACGTCCTGGCGCGGGCCCAGGAGGCGTACGCACTGCTCGACCGGCTCGAGGACGCCGAGCGGGACGACCCGAGGGTGGCGGAGGCGGCCCGGGCGCTGGCGGCGTGCATCCCGCCGGAGCTGGTCTCCGAGGTGCCCGTGGACCACGACAACGCGTTTCTGCGCGCCGTCTGCGCCGACATGGCCCCGGCCCAGGCGGAGGCGGTCCGCCGCGTGCTGCGAACCCTCACGGAGGGGCGGCCATGAGGGCGGCCCGCACCCTGGTCCGACACGAGGCGCGGCTGCTGGCGAGCCTGGCGCTGTGGCCGGCCCGGCGGCGTACCGGTACGGCCGACGGCCAGGTCTTCGGGTATGCGCGGGGACAGGGCCCGACGATGGCCGGGCTCGCCTTCGTGTGCGTGATCGAGACGTTCACCATGTCCGTGCTGCTGCGCCACTGGCCGACCCCGCACGGGGTGGTGCTGGCCCTGGACGCCTACACCGTGGTGTTCGTCGTCGCCCTGCACGCGGCCTGTGTGGTCCACCCGCATGTGCTGACGGCCGACGCCCTGCGCGTCCGCCACGGGGTCCACGTCGACCTCTTCATACCCCTGGAGACGATCAAGGACGTACGGCGCGAGGAGCGCTTCACCCAGGAGCACGCCCCCGGCCGACTGGATGTCGCGGTCGGCTCCCGCACGTCGGTCACCGTTGAACTGGCGCAGCCCGTACGGCACATGACGCTGCTCGGCCGCCGCCGCGAGGTGACCGTGGTCCGGCTGCACGCCGACGACGCCGACGCCCTGGTGCGCGAGCTCACCCGGGCGGGGCGGCCGTAGGCGGGGCGGCTCGGGGGCAGCCCGTACGCTGGCCCGGAGCTCGAGAGAAGGAGTACCCCGTGCTTGTCCTGCTGCCGCCCTCCGAAGGCAAGGCCCCCTCCGGGCGTGGCGCCCCGTTGAAGCTGGAGTCCCTGTCCCTGCCCGGGCTGAACGCCGCGCGTGAGGCCGTGCTCGGCGAGTTGGTCGAACTGTGCTCCGGTGACGAGGACAAGGCGCGCGAGGTGCTCGGGCTGAGCGAGGGACTGCGCGGCGAGGTGGCCAAGAACGCGGGCCTGCGTGCCGCCGGCGCCCGGCCGGCGGGCGCGATCTACACGGGGGTGCTGTACGACGCCCTGGACCTGGCCTCCCTGGACGCCGCCGCCAAACGGAGGGCCGCCCGGTCGCTGCTGGTGTTCTCGGGGCTGTGGGGCGCGGTCCGCGTGACGGACCGGATCCCTTCCTACCGGTGCTCGATGGGCGTGAAGCTGCCGGGACTGGGTGCGCTCGGCGCGTACTGGCGTACGCCGATGGCGGAGGTGCTGCCCGAGGTGGCGGGGAGCGGACTGGTGCTGGACCTGCGGTCCGCCGCCTACGCGGCCGCCTGGAAGCCGACGGGGGAGGTCGCCGGGCGGACCGCGACCGTGCGTGTGCTGCACGCGCCGACCCGGAAGGTGGTCAGCCACTTCAACAAGGCGACGAAGGGCCGGATCGTGCGCGGCCTGCTGTCGGCCGGGGCGGCGCCCGCGAACCCCGCCGAGCTGGTGGCGGCGCTCCGGGACCTGGGGTACGTGGTGGAAGCGGAGGCTCCGGCCGGGGCGGGCCGGCCGTGGGCGCTGGACGTGCTGGTGACGGAGGTCCACTGACCCGAGGAGCACATTGCAGCATGCGCAACGCCCTTTGCGCATGCTGCAAGCCGCGGGCACGATGAGCGCATGACCTCAGCCCGGCCCTCCTCCCCGGCCGTCTCCCCGCTGGACATCGCGCCCGTCCTGCCCGTGGTGGTGGTGTCCGACGCCGCCGACGCCGTACCGCTGGCGCGGGCGCTGGTGGCCGGCGGACTGGCCGCGATCGAGGTGACCCTGCGGACGCCCGCGGCGCTCCGGGCGATCCGGGCGATCTCCGACGCGGTGCCGGACGCGGTGGTCGGGGCGGGCACGGTGCTGACGCCGGGGCAGGTGACGGAGTGCGTGGCCGCGGGGGCCCGGTTCCTGGTCAGCCCCGGCTGGACGGACCTGCTGCTGGGGGCGATGCGGGCGTCCGGTGTGCCGTTCCTGCCGGGGGTGTCGACGGCCTCCGAGGTGGTGGCGCTGCTCGAGCGCGGGGTGCGGGAGATGAAGTTCTTCCCGGCGCAGGCGGCGGGCGGTACGGCGTATCTGCGGTCGCTGGCCGGTCCGTTGCCGCAGGCGCGCTTCTGCCCCACGGGCGGCATCGGGCCGGACAACGCCCAGGAGTACCTGTCCCTGCCCAACGTCGGCTGTGTAGGCGGCACCTGGATGGTCCCGGCGGACGCCGTCGCGGCCCGTGACTGGGCGCGGGTGGAAGAGCTGGCGCGGGGCGCCGCCGGGCTCAGGGACGCAGATGGGACGTGTCGTTGAACAGCCGTACGCTCGCGTTGCCGTCCGCGTAGTACGCCACCGCCGACAGCGACGCCGCCGACAGTTCCATGCGGAACAGCGACTCCGGCGGGGCGCCGAGGGCGAGGCGGACGAACGTCTTGATCGGGGTGACGTGCGTGACCAGCAGGACCGTGCGGCCCGCGTGGGCCGCGACCAGCTTGTCGCGGGCGGCGGCGATCCGGACCGCGGTGGCCGCGAAGCTCTCGCCGCCACCGGTCGGTTCGGCGTCCGGGTCGGCGAGCCAGGCGTTCAGGTCGTCCGGGTAGCGCTCCCGCACCTCGCCGAAGGTGAGGCCCTCCCAGGCGCCGAAGTCGGTCTCGCGCAGCCCGTCGTCGACCGTCACCTCGAGCCCGAGCCGGGCGGCGACGATCCCCGCGGTCTCGCGGGTGCGGGTGAGCGGGGAGGCGACGACCGCCTGGATCGTGCCGCGCCGCGCGAGGGCGGTCGCGACCCGCTCGGCCTGCTCCCGCCCGACCGCGGAGAGGGAGGGATCGGTGCCGCCGCTGCCGGAGAACCGCTTCTGCGGGGTCAACGGCGTCTCCCCGTGCCGCAACAGCACGAAGGTCGCGGGCGCACCGAGATCAGCGGGCGCCGACCAGCCGGTGGCGGGCGTGGCGCCGGTTGCCGGGGTCGTGCCGCCGGAAGCGGCTGGGGCGGGTACGGCGGAAGCGTCAGGAGCGGTCCCACCGGAAGCGGCGGGGGCGGTCCCACCGGAAGCAGCGCGGACGTTCCCGCTGGCAGCGGTAGGGGCGGTCCCGTACGCGGTGCCCGCGGCGGTTCCGCCCGGGCCGGCCGCCGGAACACCGGCCCCTTCGGCCCGGACCGGCGCGACCGGGTCCGGGCGGGGCTCCTCGAGGCCCGGGGTGCGGTCGCCGGAGGCGAGGGTGCGGGCGGCGTTCACGTCGGCGTCGGCGGGTGCCGCGTCCGGTGCCGGCGGTGCCGCGTCCCGGCCCGCCGCCAGTGCCGCGCGGGCGCGTGCCGCCCCCGCCGCCGCGTCCCCGGGCGGGCCCTCCGGGAGCCGGGGGCCGGTGTCCAGCGCCGCGCGGGACGTGGACGGGGACCACTGCTCGCCCCTGGCGCCCGCGTCCATCGCCTCGTTGGCCAGGCGGTCGGCGTGCTTGTTGCGTTCGCGGGGGATCCACTCGTAGGTGACCCGGCCGGGCGGGAAGACCCGGGCCGCCTCCGCGGCCAGGGGCTTCATGTCGGGGTGCTTGATCTTCCAGCGTCCCGACATCTGCTCGACGACGAGCTTGGAGTCCATGCGGACCCGTACCCGGGCGGCGGGGTCGAGGGCGTGGGCGGCGCGCAGGCCTGCCAGGAGGCCACGGTACTCGGCCACGTTGTTGGTGGCGGTGCCGAGGTACTCCGCCGCCTCGGCCAGGGTCTCCCCCGTCGTGGCGTCGCTGACGACGGCCCCGTATCCGGCCGGTCCGGGGTTGCCCCGCGACCCGCCGTCGGCCTCGACCATGAACTCCCGCACCGCCAGGCTCCTACAGGCCGGACTCTGCGGTGCGCACCAGGATGCGGCGGCAGTTCTCGCAGCGCACCACCGTGTCGGGCGCGGCCGAGCGGATCTCGCTCAGCTCGGTGATCGCGAGCTCCTGCCGGCAGCCCTGGCAGGTGCGCTGGTACAGCTTGGCCGCGCCGATCCCGCCCTGCTGCTCGCGGAGCTTGTCGTACAGCTTGAGCAGGTCCGCGGGAACCGAGGCCGCGACGACCCCGCGCTCCTTGGTCACCGAGGCCACCTCGGCGTCGATCTCCTGCGCGGCGGCGTCCCGGCGCGCGGTCGCGTCGTCGGTCTTCGCCTGGACGGAGGCCACCCGCTCGGTGAGCTCGCCGACCCGCTCCTGGGCGGACTCGCGGCGCTCCATGACCTCGAGGACGACGTCCTCCAGGTCGCTCTGCCGCTTGCCCAGCGAGACGATCTCCCGCTGGAGGTTCTCCAGGTCCTTGGGGCTGGTCACCGCCCCGGAGTCCAGGCGCTGCTGGTCGCGGGCGGCACGCTGGCGCACCTGGTCCACGTCCTGCTCGGCCTTGGTCTGCTCACGGGCGGTGTCGCTCTCCTCGGTCTGCGCGGCCACGAGCAGGTCGCGCAGCTGGGTCAGGTCCTTGGACAGCGACTCGATCTCGGCGTGCTCGGGCAGCGTCCGGCGCTTGTGCGCCAGCTGCTGGAGGCGGACGTCGAGGGCCTGGACGTCGAGGAGACGGATCTGGTCGGCGGGCGCGGCGTTCAGTTGGGGGCTCCCATGGTGCTAGAGGTCGTGACGGACGCCGCGTGGGCGGTCCAGGGGTCGGTGACCGCCTTGGAGACGTGGACGCGCAGGTCCCAGTCGTGACGGTCGGAGATTTCGTCGAGCTGGGCGGCGGCCAGCTCGCACCAGGGCCATTCGGTGGCCCAGTGTGCCGCGTCGAGCAGCGCGAGCGGAGCGGGGGCGAGGGCCGCGGTGAACTCCGAGGCCGGGTGGTGGCGCAGGTCCGCGGTGAGGAAGGCGTCCACGCCGGCCGCCCGGACGTGGTCGAAGAGGCTGTCGCCGGAGCCGCCGCTCACCGCGACCGTGCGCACGGTCGCCTCGGGGTCGCCGGCCACCCGGATGCCCTGCGCGGTGGCGGGCAGCCGTTCGGCGGCGCGGGCCGCGAACTCACGGACGGTGACGGGGTGGTCGAGTGCGCAGATCCGGCCGAGGCCCCGGCGGCCCTCCGGGTCGGCCGGGTCCGGTACGAGGGGCCGCACGACCCGCAGGTCCAGCGCCCCGGCGAGTGCGTCGCTGACGCCCGGGTCGGCCGTGTCGGCGTTGGTGTGGGCGACGTGCAGCGCGATGTCGTTCTTGATCAGGGTGTGCACGACCCGGCCCTTGAAGGTGGAGGCCGCGACCGTGGTCGTACCGCGCAGATAGAGCGGGTGGTGGGTGACCAGCAGGTCGGCGCCCCGTTTCACCGCCTCGTCGACGACCTCCTGGACCGGGTCGACGGCGAACAGGACCCGCGTGACCTCCTGGTCGGGGTCGCCCACCACGGTGCCGACCGCGTCCCAGGACTCGGCCCGCTCGGCGGGCCACAGGGTCTCCAGGGCGGCGATGACTTCAGACAGACGGGGCACG
Organism: Streptomyces sp. NPDC001348; assembly: GCF_053597535.1. Taxonomy (NCBI): domain Bacteria; kingdom Bacillati; phylum Actinomycetota; class Actinomycetes; order Kitasatosporales; family Streptomycetaceae; genus Streptomyces; species Streptomyces sp. NPDC001348. Next base: position 44,174 of record NZ_JBSFIK010000055.1, read on the forward strand.
GGGAAAAGGCTACCTGGCTGTTCGGCACGGGTGTACCGCCTTCCGCCCCACCGGTCCCGGACAGCACATCGGTCCGCGCCCGCTCAGGGGAACCGGCGCGCCGTACCCCGTACGTGTGAAGCGAGTGCCTGCCGGTCCCCCGTCTGCGCGTACGAAAACTAGCTTCGTCACTGGAGGTGACCGAACGATGACTGCCTGTGCGATCGAACCTTCGGCGACCGGGGCGTACGACGCGACGTCGCGGACGGACTGCGCCATCACCGTGGACGGTGTCTACGCCGCCCGGCTCGCGGCGGCCGGTGACTGCTGGTTCCCGGAGCGCTGGACGCTGGACGGGTCCGAGCCGTACGCGGTGCCGCTGCCCGGCAACCAGCCGGAGGAGCCCGGCACCGAGGTCCAGCCGATGAGTGACGGGCGGGTGCTCGTCCACCGGCTGGTGGAGCGGCGGCACGCCTTCTCGCTGCTGTACCCGACCGGGCCCGGCACCGGCGAGTTGCCGCTCGGCGCGGTGGAGTGCCAGGAGCGGGGCACCCGGGTGCGTCTGCTGCCCCCGGCGCCGGGCGGCGAGCGGGCGTACGCCCTGGCGGTGGGCCGGTACACGACCGCGGTGTGGCTGGTGGCGGGCGGCGCCTGCGGGCCCGAGCAGCTCGCCGAGGTCCCCGGGCGCTGCTCGGGCGGCGTCTGGCTGGACCGCGCCGGGCGCCTGCTGGCCGTGGACCGGGAGATCGGGGGGCGGACCAAGGCGGTGGTGGTGGATCTGGAGCGGGGCGGCGAGGTGTCGCCGCTGCTGCAGATCACCGCCGAGAGCGACGACCGGCTGCTGCTCGCCGACCCCGACAGCGGGCTGCTGCTGATCTCCTCGGACGCGCCGTCCCCGGGGCAGGAACGGTTGGCCTGGGGCGTCCTGGGCAGCACGCTGCCGGTGCGCTTCCCGGAGTGCCTGCGGGTGCCCGACTGCGCCGTGACTCCGTTCTCCATCCAGCCGGGGCAGGTGCTGACGCCGGAGCACTGCGCGGTGGCCCTGCGGATGGACGGGCCGCTGGGCCGCTGGGTCGGCGTGTGGCGGCCCGCGGAACGGCAGGTGCACCACCTGCGGGCGCCGGAGGGCTGGCTGGCGGGGGCCGGGCTGTGGACGGCGGAGGGGGTGCTGCGGCTGCCGTACGTCACCCGGGACGTGCCGTGCGGTGTGGCGGGGGTGCCGGCACCCCCGCGAACCGCCGTCGCCCCGGGCCCGCGGCCGGCGGGACCGGAGCCCGAGAAACCGGTTGTCGTCCGTCCGGTGCCGTTGCAGCAAGCGCCGTTGGGACGTGTTGTAACGAACTAGTGCCGGTTGGCGTGCCCGCCTGGATTCGACCCGAGGTGTGCCGGTTAGACTCGCCCGGCTGTACGAAAGATCATGTTGACGGGGTGAATTCTTCCGATGAGCGACGCCAGCACGTCCCAGCCGCTGCCTGGGGACCTTCAGGAGTCCGACGGTCACGGCAAGCACCGGGGCCCGGTCTCCGTCCAAGACGGCGAGACGGCGCCTCGCGGTCGGCACCGCAAGCCGGAGCCGGCCGAGAGCGCGGCCGCCTGACGGTCCGCCGGAAGGGCCCGCCCCCCGATCGGGGGGCGGGCCCTTCCGCATGCTCGCACTCACGCGTTCGTCTGCGCACGTGCGTCTGCGCATGTTCCTCTGCGCGTGTTCGTCTGTGCGTGTTCGTCTGTGCGTGTTCGTCTGTGCGTGTTCGTCTGCGCGCGTCCCCCGCCCTCAGCGCCGCTTGAGCGCCAGCACCTCCGCCGCCGCGAACGTCTCCCCCGCCGGGCGCTGCGCGTAGTGCGGGGTGAGGAGCGCGTCGAGCTCGTCGTACGTGAAGGTGTCCTGCTTGCTGTCGAACTGCGCCCGCACCCGGGGCCGTTCGACCACCGCCACCATGCCGCCGTGCACCACGAGCAGCTGTCCGTTGACCCGGGCGGCGGCGGGTGAGGCCAGATAGCCGACGAGCGGGGCGACGTGCTCGGGGGCGAGCGGGTCGAGGCCCTCGTCGGGCGCGGCGAGCCCGGCGAAGACGTCCTCGGTCATCCGGGTCCGGGCGCGCGGGCAGATGACGTTGGCCGTCACGCCGTACTTGGCGAGGGCGAGCGCGGTCGACGTGGTCAGACCCACGATGCCGCCCTTCGCCGCCGCGTAGTTGGGCTGCCCCGCCGAACCGGCCAGGAACGCCTCCGAGGAGGTGTTCACGATCCGCCCGTACACCGGCTCCCCGGCCGCCTTTGACCGCTGCCGCCAGTGCGCGGACGCGAAGCGGGTGGTGTTGAAGTGGCCCTTGAGGTGGACGCGTATCACGGCGTCCCATTCCTCCTCCGTCATGGAGAAGACCATGCGGTCGCGGAGGATGCCCGCGTTGTTGACCAGGATGTCCAGCCGGCCGAACTCCGCGACGGCCAGGTCGACCAGGGCCCGGGCGTGTGCGAAGTCGGCGACGTCCCCGGTGTGCGCCACGGCCCGGCCGCCCGCCGCGCGGATCTCGGCGGCGACCTCCTCGGCGGGTCCGGCGGACGACTCGCCCGAGCCGTCGCGGCCGGGCCGTCCGTAGTCGTTGACGACGACGGCCGCGCCGAGCCGGGCGAGTTCGAGCGCCTCGGCCCGGCCGAGACCGCGGCCGGCACCGGTGACGACGGCGGACAGCCCCTCCAGTGGCAGCGACATGCGCACTCCCGTCAGGTCTCGCGGATTCCGGCAGGTCTCTCAGATCTCGATGCACGTACGCAGGGCGGTCCCGGTGCGCATCTGGTCCAGTGCCTCGTTGATGTCGGTGAGCGGCACCCGGTGGGTGATCAGGCCCGCCAGGTCGATGCGGCCCGCCCGCCACAGGGCGATCGTGCGCTCGTAGGAGCGCAGCACGTCACCGCCGCCGTACATCGACGGCAGGATCCGCTTCTCGTCGAAGAACAGCTCGAACATGTTGAGCTGGAGGAAGTCGTCCATGGCGCCCGCGCCGACGACGACGAGGGTGCCGCCGCGCCGGGTGTTCTCGTAGGCGGTCCTGGCGGTGGCCGACTTTCCGACGACCTCGAAGACGTAGTCGAAGCCCTCGCCGCCGGTGACCTGCTGCTTGGCGTCGGCGAGTTCGTCCGGGGACACCGCTTTGGTGGCGCCGAACCGCAGGGCCGACTCGCGGCGGGAGGCGACCGGGTCGACGGCGACGATCTCGGCGGCGCCCTTCAGCCGGGCCCCCTGGACGGCGGAGATGCCGACACCCCCGCAGCCGATGACGGCGACCGACGAACCGGCCTCGACGTCGGCGGTGTTGAGGGCGGCACCCAGTCCGGTGGTCACCCCGCAGCCGATGAGGGCGGCGATGTCGAAGGGCACGTCGTCCGGGATCGGGACGGCGCAGCCGGCGTCGACGACGACCTCCTCGGCGAAGGTGCCGGTGCCCGCGAAGCCGAAGACGTCCCCGCCGGGGCGTTTGAAGTTGGGGGTGCCCGCGTTCATGAACCCGGCCAGGCACAGTTCGGTCTGCCCCCGCTTGCAGGCGGGGCACGCGCCGCAGGCGGGCAGCCAGCAGAGCACCACCCGGTCCCCGGGCTTCAGCCCGCGCACGCCCTCGCCCACCTCGACGATCTCGCCCGCCCCCTCGTGGCCGGGCACGAAGGGCGCCGGCTGGGGCAGCACCCCGCTCATCGCGGACAGGTCCGAGTGGCACAGCCCGGTGGCGTGCACCCGGACCCGCACCCTGCCCGGGCCGAAGCCCACCGCCTCGACGTCGTCGAAGACCTCCAGCTTGTCCTGGCCGATCTCGTGCAGTACGGCTGCGCGCATGGTGCGGCTCCCCTCATGAAGGCTCGGTGGGCTCAGGAGTGTTCGACGACTGTGTCGGCGAGGACGGGCGCGTCGTCCCGGTCGAGGGCGCTGACGGCGACCCGCACCGAGCCGTCCCCCCGCCACATCCGGATGCGCAGGGTCTCCCCCGGGTACACGACTCCGGCGAAGCGGGTGGTGTAGGCGCGTACCCGCGTCACGTCACCGCCGAGCAGTGTGTCGACGACGGCCTTGAGCGTGATCCCGTAGGTGCACAGCCCGTGCAGGATGGGCCGGTCGAACCCGGCGAGCTTGGCGAACTCCGGGTCGGCGTGCAGCGGGTTGAGGTCGCCGGAGAGCCGGTAGAGCAGGGCCTGGTCCTCGCGGACCGGCCGCTCGACGGTCCGGTCCGGTTCGCCGCCCGGCGGGTCGAGACGTGCGGAGGGTCCGCGGTCGCCGCCCCAGCCGCCCTCACCGCGTACGAAGATCTGGGCGTCGCTGGTCCACAGCGGGCCCTCGTCGTCCGCGACCTCGGTGCGCATGACGAGCACGGCCGCCTTGCCCTTGTCGTACACGGCGGCGATGCGGCCGGTGGCGGTCGCGGTGCCCTCGGCCGGGATGGGCCGGTGCACGGTCAGCGACTGGCCGCCGTGCAGGACGCGGGCGAGGTCGACGTCGATGCCGGGCATGGACAGGCTGTTGATCACGCCTGGGGAACCGGCGCCCGCGACGGTGGCGAAGCTGGGCAGGACGTGCAGCCGGGACTCGAGGGTGTAGCGCAGCTCGTCCGGGTCGGTGGCCGGGCCGCTCCGGTCGGGGTTCGCGCCGGCGCCGATGCCTAGGTGGTAGAGCTGGACGTCCTTGGTGTCCCAGGCGATCCGGCCGGACCGGGGCGTGGCCCCGAGGGCCTTGGCTGCGTCGATGGGCATACGGCTCCTGACACTGGCGGCTTCAAGACCCCGGCACGGCCGTCCGCACCGTCGGCCGCACCGAGGTCGACACGGGCCGATCTAGAACGCGTTCCAGTCCGGCGCCCTCTGTATAGCCCAGGGCTCCGTAGTTGTGAAGGCTCCTGACGGCGTGTCAGCTCACAGCGACCGACCATGACATTTGTACTGCCCGAGTCCGTACATGAGCATCTGCCGGGCCGCCCGCCCATGCCCGTAGCGTCATAGGCATGACACAGACATCACCCGCGGTCTCCTTCCGGGGAGCGGTCAAGGCCTACGGCGAACTCCGTGCCGTCGACGGCGTCGACCTGGAGATCACGCACGGCGAGACGGTGGCGCTGCTGGGCCGCAACGGCGCCGGGAAGTCCACGACCATCGCCCTGCTGCTCGGCCTGCTGGGGGCGGACGCGGGCCGGGTCGAGCTCTTCGGCGCCGCCCCGGAGCGGGCCGTGCGCGCGGGCCGGGTGGGTGCCATGCTCCAGGAGGCCCGCGCGGTGCCCCGGGTCACCGTCGGTGAACTGGTCTCCTTCGTCGCCTCCCGCTATCCGGACCCGCTGCCGGTGGCACGAGCCCTGGAACTCGCCGGGATCGCGGAGCTCGCGGGGCGGCGGGTGGACCGGCTGTCCGGCGGGCAGACGCAGCGCGTGCGGTTCGCGGTCGCGCTCGCCGGGGACCCCTCGCTGCTGGTCCTGGACGAACCGACGGCGGCTCTGGACGTGGAGGCGCGGCGTGCCTTCTGGGAGTCGATGCGGACGTACGCCCGGCAGGGGCACACCGTCCTGTTCTCCACCCACTACCTGGAGGAGGCCGACGCCCATGCCGACCGGATCCTGGTGATCGACCGCGGCCGGATCGTCGCGGACGGCACCGGCGAGACCCTGCGCCGTGCGGCGGGCGGCAACCTGGTCTCCTTCGACCTGGCCGGACGCGGCACGGACGACCTCGGCCTGCTGCCCGGCGTGCGGTCGGTGGAGGTGCGCCAGGACCGGGCGCGGCTGCGCACCGACGACTCCGACGCGACGGTGATCGCACTCGCCGAACTGGGCGCGATACGCGGCCTGGAGGTCGCCCCGGCCTCGCTGGAGGACGCCTTCCTGGCACTGACCTCCGGTTCTTGCGGCCCTGCCACGGAGATGGAGACGGTGTGATGTGGGACTACCTGCTCCTGGAGGTGCGCCGGACGCTGCGCGACACGGGCTTCGTGATCGGCGGTATCGCGATGCCGGTGATGATGTACCTCCTGTTCACCAACATCGGTGAGAACGACGGGACGTGGAAGACGGCGTCCATGATCGGCATGGCCGCCTACGGTGCCGTCGGCTCGGCGCTGAACACCGGCGGCGTGGTCGCGGAGGACCGGGCGGTCGGCTGGCTGCGGCAGCTGCGGGTGACGCCGATGACCCCGCGCGCGGTGGTGACCGGGCGGGCACTGACCGGCGCGGTGACCGTACTGCCCGCGATCACCGCGGTGCTCGCGGCGGGCGGCCTGGTGAACGGCGTTCGGCTGTCGGCCCTGCAGTGGGCGGCGACCGCGCTGCTGCTGTGGCTCGGCTCGATCCCCTTCACCCTGCTGGGCCTCGGCAACGGCTACCGGCTCACCGGTCCGGCCACGGGTGTGGCCAACATGATGTGCAATCTGGGCCTGGCGGTGGTCGGCGGCCTGTGGTTCCCGGTGAGCCTGTTCCCGCACTGGCTGCGCTCCCTGTCCACGTACACGCCCACCAACCGCTTTGCCGAGATGGGCACTTCGGTGGCCGGGGGACACGCCCCGGCGCCTGCCGCGATCCTCGTACTGACCGGTTGGCTGCTGGCCTTCGGCTCGTACGCTGTGCTGTCGTACCGCCGGGGTGCGGGGAACATCTGATCGGGGGATCTCGGATGAGCGGTCTCAAGTCGTGGTGGCGGACGGTGGGGTGTCAGGTGCGGGCCTGGCCGACGGCGCGGGCGCAGTGGAAGGCGGACATGGCCCGCTTCAAAGCCGATCAGAAAGCCGCCCGGAAGTCCGGGCAGGTCCCCGAGCACCCGGGCCCGCCGCCCACCGGTTTCGCCCTGGTGCCCTGGCTGCTGATGGGCATGGGCTCCTTCTCCAACCTCCTGCAGGGCAAGACCCCCAACCCGTGGGTCGGCGGCGTGGGCCTGTTCGCCTTCAACTCGCTGTACATCTACGTGGCCTTCCGCGCCTTCCACAAGGAGACACGCGAGGCGACCTCCACCCGCGTGGCGCTGCTGCTGATGGGACTGGTGACCACCGGTCTGGCCCTCGGTTACGGCGGCAACTGGCTGTTGTTCTTCCCGCTGCTGGGCCTGGCGACCGGCGCGATCGTGCGGGGTCCGTGGCTCGGACGGACGGGGATGGCGCTGGCCGCCTTCGCGGGCACCGTCTCCGGCTTCCGCGACGGTGGCGACGCGGTGAACATCGCCTACGGCACGTTCCTGTCCACGATGGTGACCGCCGCGATCCTCTCCCTCTCCGAGGCCGTGCGGGATCTGCGCGCCGCCCGCGAGGAGCTGGCCCGGCGGGCGGTGGAGCAGGAGCGACTGCGCTTCTCCCGGGACCTGCACGACCTGCTCGGCCACACCCTGTCGGTGATCGTGGTGAAGTCGGAGGCGGCCCGGCGCCTGGCCGACCGCGACCTGTCGGCCGCGCTGACGCAGATCGGCGACATCGAGTCCGTCGGCCGGCAGGCGCTGACCGAGATCCGCGAGGCGGTGACCGGCTACCGCGAGGGCAGTCTCGCCACCGAGCTGTCCCGGGCCGGCTCGGCGCTGTCCGCGGCGAACGTGGAACCGGTGGTGCGCCAGTCGGGGAAGCCGCTCGCCCCGCAGACCGAGGCCCTGCTCGGCTGGGTGGTGCGTGAGGCGGTCACCAACGTCGTCCGGCACAGCGACGCCACCCTCTGCGAGATCACCGTCGACAGCGACACCGAGCACACCCGGCTCACCGTCACCGACAACGGCACCGGCACCGGCAAGGCCGTCGCGCGCCACGCGGAGGGCATCGGCGGCACCGGCCTGAAGGGCCTGACCGAGCGCCTCGCGGCGGCGGGCGGCTCCCTGGAGGCCGGCCCGTCGCCGCGCGGCGGCTTCACGGTCACCGCCGAACTCCCGGTGGAGCCGACGGAACTGGCTGCCCTGGGAGCGGCCGCGGCACCCACGGCGAGCTGACCGCCCAGCTCACGTCGCTCTCAACCGGCCGCCTCTGACCTACCCTTGGGGCGTGAACGACATCCGGGTGCTGCTCGCGGAGGACCAGGGCATGATGCGCGGCGCCCTGGCCCTGCTGCTCGGCATGGAGTCCGACATCGAGGTGGTCGCCCAGGTCCCGACCGGCGACGCGATCGTGGACGCGGCACTCGCGCACCGGCCCGACGTGGCCCTGCTCGACATCGAACTGCCGGGACGCAGCGGACTGGACGCGGCGGCGGAACTGCGTGAAAGGGTGCCGGACTGCCGGGTGCTGATACTGACCACCTTCGGCCGGCCCGGCTATCTGCGCCGGGCCATGGAGGCGGGGGCGTCCGGCTTCCTGGTCAAGGACGGGCCGGTGGAGGAACTGGCCGTGGCGGTCCGGCGCGTGCTCGCCGGGGAGACGGTGGTCGACCCGGCGCTGGCGGCGGCCGCGCTCAGCGCGGGACCGAGCCCGCTGACGGCCCGCGAGTGCGACGTGCTGAAGGCGTCGGCGGACGGGGCGACGGTCGCCGACATCGCCGGCAGGCTCCATCTGTCCGAGTCCACCGTGCGCAACTACCTCTCTTCGGCGATCGGCAAGACCGGCACGCGGAACCGTGCGGAGGCGGTGCGGGAGGCCCGGCAGCAAGGGTGGTTGTGAGCCCCGCCGGCCCGTCTCCCCGTACCGGATCACCTCCCCTTCACGGGTACGGGATCACCTCCGCCGACTGGTAGGTGGTCCCCTTCGGCGCCACGCACACGAACCACTTCGTCCGGAACCCGACGGCCGCCCGGGTAAGGTCCACGCTGCTCGTGCCGTTCTTCCAGGTGCACTTGACCTGCCAGGCGGTGTCGGCGACCTGGCCGACCACCAGACGGCCCGAGCTCTCGGGCGTGTCGCCCAGGCGGGTCGCGGCGGCCTCCATGTCCGTACCCGCGAAGTCCTCCCTCTGCTCGGCCGTGTTGTACATCAGCTGCTGAGGGCGGTGCGTGCCGTAGGCGCGGGTGACGAAGAACGAGCTCTTTCCGATGAGTGCGGCCGGCTTGCGGGCGCCCGCCGGCTCGAGGCCCAGCTCGGTCATGGCCTGGAACTGTCTGCTCGCCTCCTCCTCGTTGCGCGGCGCTCCCCACAGCTCGACGGCGAGCCGCCACTCCTTGCCGGCGTAGAGGCCTCTGGCCAGCGTGGTCCGCTGCGGCGCGTAGACATGCCGTTCCTCGGGCGACTTCGGCGGCGTCGCCACCGCCGCCCCCCGCTCCCCGTGCCCGCCCCCGGGCAGTCCCGTCACCGCCAGCGTCGCCCCCGTCGACCCCGCCAGCACCGCCGCCGTGACCGCCGCGACCGCCCACCGCCGCGCTCTGCGCCGCCGGCCGCCGCGGATGACCGCCTGCACCGGGGCTATACCGATCTCGACCTCGTCCGCGGCGTCCGCGAGGAGGAGGGCGATGTCCGTCTGCGTCATGTCGTGCCTCGTCTCCCTGTCCGCGCTCATCACTTACGCCCTCCCTGCGTCACCATCTCGGCCAGCGCCGGTATGGCGCGGAGTTTCGCGATCCCCTTGGCCGCGTTGCTCTTGACCGTGCCGACCGAGCAGCCCATCGCCTCCGCCGTCTGGGTCTCCGTCAGGTCCTCCCAGTACCGCAGGACCACCGCCTCCCGCTGCCGCGCGGGCAGCTGGGCGAGCGCCTTCAGCAGGGCGCTGCGGTCGTCGGCCTGGGCGATGCGGTCACCGGTGTCGGCCACCTCGTGCACCAGGCCCGAGTCGTCCCTCGGCGCCAGGAACTCCTTCAGCCTTCTGCGGTGTCTGCGCGCGTGCGCGTTGATCATGACGCGCCGTACGTACGCCTCCGGGTCGTCCGCCGAGCCGACCTTGCGCCAGGCCGTGTAGACCTGTTCCAGCGTCGACTGGACCAGGTCCTCGGCCGTGTGCTGCTCCCCCGTGAGGAGAAATGCCGTACGCATCAGCCGCGGCCAGCGGCCGACGACGAAGCTCTGGAACTCCTCGTCCCGAGCCCTCTTCCGATCCCCCATGGGCACCTCCTAGACAACATAAGGAGTCCATGAGCCGTCCGGATCGTTGCCTCGCACGGAAGCCTGATGCCCGATCAGAAAACCATGACAAGGTCAAGAAATCATTAGAGGCACGAAGCAACGGAATAGTTGCCTGTGCATACGGGGTTGAGCCAGTACTTATCTCACTGGAGGCCTCACTCAATGACGCACACGACGACCGACCAGCCCGCCCGGAGCGCGAGCGGGGCCGTGGTCCCCGTGCTCGCCTTCGCGGGCATCGTGGTCGCGGTGATGCAGACCCTGCTCGTCCCGGTCATCAAGGACCTGCCGCAACTGCTGGACACCGCGCCCAGCAACGCCACCTGGGTCCTGACCTCGACTCTCCTGTCGGGCGCCGTGGCCACCCCGATCATGGGCCGGCTCGGTGACCTGTACGGCAAGCGCCGCATGCTCATAGCCAGCCTCGCGGTGATGGTGGTCGGCGCGCTGGTCAGCGCCCTGACCAGCGAACTGCTCACCATGATCGTCGGCCGTACGCTCCAGGGCTTCGCCATGGGCGCGATCCCGCTCGGCATCGGTCTGATGCGCGACACACTTCCGCGCGAGAAGCTCGGCTCGGCGATGGCCCTGATGAGCTCCTCGATCGGCGTCGGCGGCGGCCTCGCCCTGCCCGCCGCGGCCCTGGTCGCCCAGCACACGGACTGGCACGCCCTGTTCTACGGCGCCGCCGGCCTCGGCGTGCTCTGCATCGCGCTCACCCTCCTGGTAGTGCCGGAGTCCACGATGCGCGCGGAGGGCTCCTTCGACGTGCTGGGCGCGCTCGGCCTCTCCACCGGCCTGGTCCTCTTCCTGCTGCCGATCACCAAGGGCAGCGACTGGGGCTGGACCTCCGGCACCACGCTCGGCCTGTTCGCCGCGGCGGCGGTCGTGCTCGTCCTGTGGGGCGTGATGGAACTGCGCGTCAAGGCTCCCCTGGTGGACCTGCGCACCACCGCCCGTCCCGCCGTGCTCTTCACCAACCTGGCCTCGATCATGGTCGGCGTCTCGTTCTACGTCGTCTCACTGGTCCTGCCCCAGCTCCTCCAGCTGCCCAAGGCCACCGGCTACGGCCTCGGCCAGTCCATGGTGGTCGCCGGTCTGCTCGTCGCGCCCCTCGGTCTGACGATGATGTTCACCGCGCCCGTCTACGCCCGGCTGTCCGCCAAGTACGGCCCGAAGCTCACCCTGATCCTCGGCATGCTGATCATCGCGATCGGCTACGGCGCCGGGCTCGGCCTGATGAGCGCCCCCTGGCAGAGCCTGGTCATCGCGGTGGTCCTGGGCGCGGGTATCGGCCTTGCCTACTCCTCCCTGCCCGCGCTGATCGTCAGCGCGGTACCGGCCTCCGAGACCGGCGCGGCCAACGGCCTCAACACCCTGATGCGCTCCATCGGCACGTCGGTCTCCAGCGCCGTCATCGGCATGGTGCTGGCCAACACCGCGAACAACGTGAACGGCGTCGCGATCCCGACCATGCACGGCTTCCGCGTCTCCTTCCTGATCGCCACGGCCGCCGTCCTGGTCGGCCTGGTGCTCGCCCTCCTCCTGCCCGGCCGCCGGCCCGCCGCCCACCCCCAGCTGCGCGCCAGCAGCGAGGAGGACGCCAGCCTCGAGCGCGCCGAGGAGGTGCTGCGGGGCTTCCGCGGCCGGGTCCTGGACGCCGACGGCGCCCCGGTCGCCCGCGCCAAGGTCACCCTGATCGACCAGCGGGGCCGCCAGGCGGGCGCCGCCGTCTCAGCGGAGGACGGCAGCTACGCCCTCCCGGTCCCCGCCCAGGGCGCCTACGTCCTCGCGGCGAAGGCCCCCGGCCACGGCCCGCACGCCTCGTCGGCGACCCACGCGGGCGACGAACGGCCGGTCGAGCTGGACCTGGACCTGCCGGGCGAGACCGTCCCGGCCTGACCGCCGCCCGGGACCCGTCCCCCCGTACCCCCTGTCGCTCCGGCGGCGGGGAGTACGGCAACATGGGGCGCCCAAACGCACGTACGACCGAGAGGGACTCCATGCCCGCGGCACCCAAGCCCGAGATCCTGGCCGCGTTCGAGGCCGCGAAGGGGTTCATGCCCGTGGACGAGGGGCTGGCGCTGTACGCGGCG